>JAJRTO010000287.1 GCA_024278235.1 Candidatus Poribacteria bacterium | reverse complement strand
GTAGGCTGGGCTGTTGCAGCGCGAGGTGCGGCTGTCATGACCTTGACGATTGATGAGGATGAGGCCATCGCCGGACAACGTTCAGCTCGCCTTGAAGTGCAGAACACAGGTGGGGGTGGAATGCATGATTTAACACTGGATTGCCAAACACCCATCAAAATCAAGAACGGAAAAACTCAAACGGTGGATTTCTGGATCAAGGCAGAGGAGGATCGGACCATCACGGTTGATTTCCTGATGAATCATGATCCGTGGACGCGTGCATTTCAGGTGGAGAATATTCCTATCACTACAGAATGGCAGGTCCAATTTCATACTTTTGACGCGCCCTTTGAGGACAACAACATGATCTTTCTCTTCTCATTCTCGAGGGCATCTAATCAGAACCCGAAGGCCACTACATGGATTGACCGTGTTCGCTTTTACGAAGGCGAATATGAGGAGGAAGATTTGCTGGGAAAACCTCAGACAGTGACTCCGAAAGATAAGCTCTCCATTATGTGGGGTGATCTGAAAAAACAATAAGGAGGTATGTGCATGACATCTTTTGGGATTGAGATCGCGGCAGGTACACGTGATCGAAATCAGGTTGTGGTAAAGTCGCCTATTCCCGAGACTGTGTCTTGTGAAGCTGGTGATGTTCTTCTTCAGGTGAATGGAAAGGGATATCCGGGACAGATTACCAGGCAACGAGAGTTGATCTTCATTCTGAGTGGTCTGGGGGCAGGAAAGACTGTCACAGCCAACGTTATCTCTGCACAATTGTCACCAGGGGTAGAGGCTACAGAAACCGAAGGACGTGTGGATCTGCTCATTGAGGGAACTCTGTTTACTTCCTACAACTATGCTCCGGAATATGCCAAGCCTTTCCTGGCTCCGATTATTGGGCCGTATGGCGATGCTGTGAATCGTCCTGTGGATCCATCGATTCGCGAGCATCCCCATCAGCGTGGTATCTTCATCGCGCATGGGGATGTCTGTGGTGAGGAGATCTGGAATGAACCAGAGGGCCGACATGGTCGCTGTGTTCAGAACACCCTTTCCGTGACAACGGGGGCTGTCGCCGCTCAAGTCATTACTGAGAACACATGGCGGGATCGGGGCAGCAAAGCCCTGATGGACGAAACGCGTACGATCACGATCTACGCGCTCCCGGCGGAACTCCGGGTGATCGATCTGGAACTGCTATTTAGGGCGAATCACGGGGAGGTACGTCTCGGTGGTACGAAAGAGGCTGGTTTTCTGGGGATTCGGATGCATCCTGATATCAACGTGAGCAGCGACAAAGGTGGTCGGATGGAAAACTGCTATGGTGCTGTCGGGGAAGCTGAGTGCTGGTCGAAACGGGCACACTGGTGTGACTATCACGGAATGGTCCATGGGAAACGAGTTGGGATCGCTGCCTTTGACAATGCCCAAAATCTCCGGTTCCCCACCCATTGGCATATCCGAAACTATGGCCTATTTGCGGCGAATCCCTGGTTCTGGAACGGTGATTACACAATCCCGGCAGGGGGAACACTCAAATTTCAGTACCGTGTGATCGTGCATGCAGGCGATACACAGGAGGCGGGTATCGTTGAGCAATATATCCATTATGATGTGCCGCCGGTCGTCAAGTTCGTGTAGCGGCTGCTCCGGATCTGTCAATTCAATGGGAACCTTTGTCATGTACGGGCCTTTCCAGGGGGCCTATCCGTGTGCAGAGCGGTACGCGATGATCAGAAAATAGAATGAGGAGTCAGCAGATGTCGTTATTCGTAAAAGATCGTTATGATAGAATGCAATATCGTCGTAGTGGCCGGAGTGGACTGAAATTGCCCGCCATCTCGCTAGGGTTCTGGCAGGCTTTGGGAGAACCGGGGAATGAAGACACTTGCCGTGAATGCATGTATTATGCGTTCGATCATGGTATCACCCATTTTGACCTGGCGAACAACTACGGGCCGCCACCCGGGAATAGTGAACGTGTCGTTGGTGAGATCCTCAGGGATATGCCACGTGACGAGTTGATCATTTCCACCAAGGCGGGGTACTGGATGTGGGATGGCCCTTATGGTGACTGGGGAAGCAAAAAGTATCTCGTGGCGAGCCTGGATCAATCCCTGAAGCGATTAGGACTCGATTATGTGGATATCTTCTACCATCATCGCCCGGATCCAGAAACCCCAATGGAGGAAACGATGGGAGCTTTGGATCTCATCGTGAAACAGGGCAAGGCGCTCTACGCCGGTGTGAGCAGTTACCGTGGTAAACAGTTCCGCAGGGCAGTTGAAGTCGTTCAGCAACACGATTGGGCTCCGATCACCATCCATCAGCCATCCTACAGTATGCTCAATCGCTGGATCGAATCGGATTTGCTACCTCATACGGCGGAACTGGGCACCGGTGTGATCACCTTTTGCCCTCTATCTCAGGGGATGCTCACAGACCGGTACCTGAACGGCTTACCCCCGGACTCGCGTATGGGGCGACGTGGTGAGGATGGGCAACGTTGGTATGAGGAACAAAAAGCAAAGGGCCTCTGGGATAAGGTAGCGGCTCTCAACGAGATCGCACACCAGAGAGGCCAAACAATGGCCCAGTTGGCCATCACATGGATACTCCGGGATGAACGCATCACGAGTGTGCTGATCGGTGCGTCGAAAGTGGAGCAGATTGCACAGAACGTCGAAGCAGCACAGGCGGCTGCGCTGACGGAGGAAGAACTGGGACGGATCGAGGAGATCTTGGCTGAGTAGTGGAAAGCGAGAAAGACGCATTAACAAACGAAGTGTAATGGCTTATGTTTTAAGGAGGGCACAAATGAGTGATAGGATGAAATCAACGGATCCATTTGAACTGCGTAGGCTCTACAAATACCTGCGTGTCGTCGATGTCTGTGATGCGATGGATGGCATCGGTTATTTTGACATTGGGCTGATGTCACCTGAAGTGCGTCCCCTCTGGCCGGGCATAAAATTCTGGGGTGTCGCACTGACCATCCGCTGTGTGCCGGCAAATCGACCTATGTGGAAACTGGATACTACCGAGGATATTGTGAATGCGCATGGGATCTGGTTCAAGGAAGTCGGCAACATCGGTGTTCGCGATCTCGTGCAGCCGGGGCATGTGGTTGTCACCGATACCGGCGGATCTCGTGAAGTTGGGTATTGGGGTTCGGCCAATAGCCTCGGAATGGTCGCTGCCGGTGCTGTAGGGATCGTCACCGACGGTTATTGTCGTGATACCGATGAAGTAACATTACAGAAGACCCCCATCTGTGCCAGAGCACGCGGACGTACGATTATCCCCGGACGCATCGAGGTTGCTGATGTCCAGACCAGGATTGGATGCGGTGGCGTCCAGGTATGTCCCGGAGATATCGTTGGATGTGATGGCGATGGTGTCGTTGTTGTCCCACTGGAAGTTGCTGAGGAAGTTGCTGTTCATGCGCGAGCTATCCTGTTAGCGGATATGCATGCCCGGCGCAAACTGTATGAACGATTGGGAATGACGCCTGATGAAACCGTGGATTATGAGGAGGTGGAAAGATATTATGCGGAGATATAGTAGCTGTTTTTTTTTCTACCATATCTCCTTTAGGTCGACCTTAGCCTCTCCGCGGATCTTTCCCAGAACCCCGCGCTCCACTATCATGTAAACAGGTTTATGGCGTATGGCTACGGGATGCTCACTCCTTACAGATGATGTTCCGTGCGAGCGATGATCTCGTCCTGCAAATCACCCCAGAGCGATATGAATGGCGCGCTGTATCCAGCGACTCGAACCATCAGATCCCCATAGTTCTCAGGATGTTCTCTGGCATCCAGCAGCATCTCCCGGTCGTAGAAGTTGAACTGAATCTGCTGACCTCCCGATCGGAAATGCCCACTAATGAGGGCAGTGACCTTTTCCACGTCCTCCTCGCTGTCGAGGAGTTTGGGATCCAGCTTGACGTTCAGAGTGGTGGCCGTTGGGAGAACCCGGTGAGGCAGTTTGGCGACGGAGTTGAGCACCGCAGTAATGCCCTGACGGTCACGTCCCTGGGCCGCACCGATACTGTCGGCAAAGGATGTGCCCGCTCTTCTGCCATCAGGAGTTGCACCGGTCACACGACCGAACTCCACGTGCATGTTTTCGCCGCCAGCCGTCGTGCCGAGAATATACTCCCCGCCACGATACGGTGTCTGCCGCTTGAGGATTCTGGAGAACGTCTCAATCACCTGTATCGCCACTTCATCCACGTCATCGTCATTGTTTCCGAAATGCGGGAACTGGTTGATGATCTGCATGCGAAGCGGCTCGTGACCTTCCCAATCTGAAGCCAACACATCGGCCAGTTCCTGAAGGCTCAGGATCCCGTCCTCAAATACCAACCTGCGGATCGCAACGAGGGAATCCACAAGGTTTGCAGTGCCGATGATGTCCCAGTTGCAATGGTTGTAACGTGCGCCGCCTTGCGTGTATCCCCGGGCATTCTCGATACAATCCTGCGTGACCAGCGATGCTTCGAGATAGCCCCCCGGTTGCTCGGCAGACTGCCTATCCCGGCACACAGAGGCTTCATGCGCCGCTTGTGCCACCGAATCCATGACATCCGTGACGTGTTCCCAGAACTGTGGGTAGCTCTCTATTTGCGACAGGTCAAAACCATCCCCGACTATCGGTTCGATTCCCAGTGCCACGCGCACGATCTTGGGCATGTTGATGAAGCCTTCAACGGAACCCATCTGCGCCATGCCGGTGACGATCACCTCGTGACAACCTGAGAGTGAGAAATTACGCGCATCTTCGGGCTTGACGCCAATATTCACGAGTGCCGGAACGATCTGTTCATCGTTGCAGAAATCGGGATTCCCCGTCCTGGCACGGAGGACCTTGACGGCTCTCTTGAGTGTATCTTGAGGCGTGTTCTGGTTCCAGCGAAGCCCCACTTGAGGACGCAGCAGCTTGAGATCCTCAGTCACCTCCAGGCACATAAGGGTGACTTCGTTGGTGGCATCGCTTCCATCTGGCATCACACCCCCGAGCGTCAGATGATTGTGTGCGCTGACCCCCCCCTGCACCCCAACGGACTCGAAGTATTTTATCCAGAGACAACTGATGAGTTCCTTGGCAAACTCGCATGTGATGGTGCCCTTCCGCAACTCCTCGTCGTAGAATGGATAGAGGTACTGATCCACTCTTCCAGGCGCGTCCGGGACGAAGAAGAACGAAAACCATGCGGATTGACACGCCTCCCAGAAGCTGTTCGGACGATGTGCAGGAACCTTCCGGCAGTTGCTGGAAACCATCTCCAATTCCCATCGCCGCGTGGGATCTGGTTCCTCGCGGGATAGCTTGAGCGCGTAATCCGCATAGCGATCGCTGAATTGGATGTATGCCTCAGCAATGATCTTGAGAGCTTGCAGGAAATCCCTCTTTTCGGCATAATCGGGTTCGCCGATCTCAAGCCGGGACATCCGTTCCTCTATCTGCTCACACAGACCGCAGAATCCGATCTCGAATATGGTATCGTAGTCCAGCGTTTTGTGGTTTCCCGCCCACGAGAGCATCCCCTCTTTGAAGAGCAACTCGATAGGATCTGGCACCCCCCACCCGCCGCTTGACCAGGTACGCCTTCCGAATATCGCAGGCTGAACCGTGTTATCTGACTGCACCCTCGGAGTATCACCCACAATCAGCTCGTCATCATGAATGACAAGGGTTCGATTCCGATAGTAATGTGCCAGGGCCTTCGCCTCACGGATCACCGAGGGCTCCCCTGCTGTCGAGTCCATAGATTCTTTGTGGAGTTCCCCAGCGCGGGGGTCCCTTTGAGGTAGGCTTCTCATAGCACGTTCTCGTATCGCGGCAATTCTTGCGTTCATCAGCAGTCCCTCCAAAACCTGGAAGAATATCATTCACACGGGTTTTTCACTTGCGGACGAAGTAGAGCATGCATCTACAACCTTCAATCTGATAATGGCATTATACCCATCTGGTACGTCATGTCAAGTAACTTGATACATACACCTTGCCGTTTCATGATGCCAAACGCAAACCGGGTGCATAGGAATGGAGCACGTAGGTTTATCGCGATGACTTTATCCCATGCTTCGGTGGACAGCTCATCTATAGGCCCCCCATCGAATGCACCGGCGTTGTTCACCAGAACATCCAGTCGTCCGAAGGATTCCAGGGTCTTGCTGAACAGATTCTCGATCTGTTCCTCACGAGTCACATCGGTTGGAACGACCAGGGCTTGGACCCCATGAGCGACCACTTCAGCTTCGGTTTGCTTGAGTCTCTCCACATCGCGTGCGGCCAACACCAGATTCGCACCTTCCTGGGCGAAAGCGATGGCAATTCCTTTTCCGATACCACGGCTGACACCGGTCACCAGAGCGATTTCATCATTCAATTGTCCCATGAAACTTCCCCTTTCCTATCCTGGCCAAGCCAGAGTCAAAAGGATTCAAAAGACAATGCCGAGTATTGGACCACTGATTTTCGCTCATCACTTAGCACTTAGCACTGTTTTGCACCTGCCGCTCCTTAGCGGCAATACTGCTTGGTGGCATCAAAAAACGGTGAATAGTCCCAATGTTTCACCTCACATGTTTGTCGAAGAGCATTCCACGAAGATGTTCGGATTTGCTGAGGCTGCCTCGGCGATGCCAACACAGTCTGCACCAGCCGCAAATAGTCTCCTTGCGCTGTCAACGTCCTTTACGTAGCCACTTGCGAGCAGAAACATCCCAGTGGCCTTCCGGATATCCTCTAGGAGTTCCAGATCCTGTTCGCCGGTACCCTCATTGCGCACGTTGATGTGAAAGGCATGGACGCCGATCTGTTCCAGTTGCTTGACATGTTCAGTGTAGTCGGGTATCGCTCCCCTCCTCGCTTTGATAATGACAGGTCCCCCTGCTTCGACCAGCATCCTCGACCAGCGCATCAGTTTGGGCGTGTGTTCGGGGATGAAGAGCATCCTGCCGGTACCACGTTCCCGATCTCCCCCGATGCCACCGTGTGCGTTGAGTTCATAGATGTCGCCGCCTGCTTCGATGAACGCTTCAGCGGAAGTCTGGACATCGTCGTCTGTGCATGGGAAGACGTTTGCAGAGATCACGGGTACATTCTCGTTGCCAGCAATCTCCGCTGATTCAACGCGGCACGCGTCGAACTGCTCCTGCATAAAAGCTATCAGCTTGGCACGATCGGGATCGGGCCAGTATGTGTTGCGTTCCTCTCTCTCCTTGAGCAGCACAAAAGCACCCAACTGGACCATTGCGCAACCCTTCGCACGTGATGAACAGAACGGGGCATCCGTTGTTCCCATCATCGATGAAAGAAACAGTTTGCCCTTGATTCTGGCTGTAATTTCACTAAATTCCATGATGTCTCCCTCCGGAATGGATACCATATCTACCCACAGAGCATTTTACTACCTGCTTCGATTCCGTGCAACAAGAAACGTTCCTTCTGTTCTGTAACAATCAAAGTGGTACATTGCGGAACGTTATTCTCCAGCAATGTCTAGTTTCAACTTCCTTGTCCAATCCGCAACTTTGTGGTATGCTTAAACTGACGACGCGCGCGGAAGGAGAGCAAAACGATGGTTGAATCATTGAACGGAGGAGGACACGAAGAGGGACGCTGGTATATTCCTGATGGTTTGCGCGATGAACTTGTCAAGATCCTCTCGGATGAGTCACAGGCCATCACGGCAAGGAAAATGAGCTACAAAGAGTTCCTTGATTGGGCGGACGAAGATACCCTCGCTGAATGGGTGGGAGGAGAAATAGTGATGAGTAGTCCGGCGTCAAGATCGCACCAGGGCATTGTGGATTTTCTAGTGGGTATTCTACGACCATACGTCGAGTTGCATGACCTGGGCATACTCATCAGTGCGCCCTTCCAAATGAAGCTCGAACATGGCCGCGAACCCGATTTGCTCTTCGTCGCACAGGAACACCTTGATAGACTCCAGGATACTTACCTGGATGGGCCGGCCGACATGGTGGTAGAGATCATCTCCCCAGAAAGTCTCGGTCGGGATCGAGGTGAGAAATACGTCGAGTATGAGCAGGGCGGCGTGCAGGAATATTGGCTGATCGATCCCGTTCGCGAGTGGGTGGATTTCTATGGTCTGACAGATGCTGGACGGTATCGCCCCCTCTTCAACGGCAACGCGGGCGTTTTCCATTCACAGGTTATCTCTGGATTCTGGTTGCGCTCGGAATGGCTCTGGCAACCGCCTCCCGTATTGCAGGTTCTGCGTGAGCTTCAGCTCATCAATGCTTCTTCTCAGTAGACGTATTCTGCGCATGGCCCGGATTCAGATAAACGTCATATGCCGTGAGTGACCGTTCCTTGATGTCAGCGATCCGGGAGCGGAAATCCTGACGCGACTCCCATTTCTCAATACAGAGCCTCGCAAGTTCCTCCGGTGATGTCTCCAGAGAGATGGCGGATTCTTCAACCGCATGGAGCGTGGTCACGCGGGAGTCAAGTTGGAATAGTACCGAGGGAATTCCCATCGAGGTAAGCAGCATCGCCCCATGCACTTTCGTAGAGAGAGCCACTGCACAACGGTTGTAGTGCATGAAATAGTCCGGGTAGTTGTTGGAATAGATCACATCGCCCTTTTTCATCCGTTTGCACAGACGACGGTAGGATTCATCATCATGGCAGATCCACATGAACCGTTTGCCGTGGAAGTGAGTCCTCAGCCGCTTCTCGGTTTCCCGACAAAGCTCGAATACCTCATCTGCCTGCATGGGCGCCTGCCAGTAGGTTTCCCCCCAGATGAAGCCGATCCAATCCCCGTCCGGGTTCTCCCGCAGAGGTCGTGCAAACAGCGAGGGGCAGGGCAGCGAAACCACATCGGGAATTCCCAATCGTTCCAAAAAGGCGCGTGCATGTGGATCCCGCACGCTGATAGGTCGCCAGGCGAGCGCGTGATAGCGATGAGCAAACTCTCTGTAACCATCGTCGGCATTAGGAACACGCAATGTTCCATCCAGAGAGCATGGGAAATTGCTCCCAATGGCGAATAGCAACATCGGCTTCCGTCTGCGTTCACAGTAGTCCAGCAGCTTCTTTTGCCAATGCATTCGGTAGCATTCGTGGTAGAGGATGGGGGAACCACAGATCACGACCAGGTCGGACGCATCGATCCATTCCTGATAGGCTTTGCTTCGAGGGATCTGGGTTTTGTCGATGAGAAAAGTACTGCCGAGCCATTCTGTGGGAAAAACCTGCTTAAATCCCTCGTAGATGAAATTATCCCCCGCATTCACTCCCAGGGTTGTGATAATGGCGAGATTCACTCCTCGCGTACCCTCCTCACCTTCTCCAGATACTCCCGAATCCGTTGTTCATACCCGATCTCCGTTGGCTCGTAGTAGCGAGTACCACGGAGAGCCTCGGGAAGATGTTCCTGGAAAGCGATGTGCTCCGGAAAATCGTGGGCGTATTGATATCCCTCTCCATAGCCGAGTTCACGCATCAGTTGTGTCGAGGCATTTCGCAGGTGGAGCGGCACCGGATAGGCGGACTTCTCACGCACATCCTTCTGTGCAGCGAGGAGGGACATATAAGAGGCGTTGCTCTTGGGAGCGCAGGCGAGGTAGGTTGTTGCCTGGGCAAGGTTTATCTGCGCTTCGGGGAGTCCTACGAACTCCACCGCTCGCGCGGCTGCATCGGCCACCAGCAACGCCTGAGGATCTGCATTACCCACATCCTCGGAAGCCAGAATCACCAGGCGACGGGCGATAAACCGGGCGTCCTCGCCCGCTTCCAGCATCCGTGCCAACCAGTAGATCGCCGCGTCCGGGTCTGAACCCCGAAGGCTCTTAATGAACGCGGAGATCAGATCATAATGCCCATCCCCGCTCTTATCATGACGAAGCACACGTTTCTGGACCGCTCGATGAACCTGTTCCGCACTCAGATGACGCCGCTTCTGATCATCCGGTCTGCAAGTCTGCACGGCCAATTCGAGGGCGTTCAGCGCCAGCCGTACATCCCCATCCGCTACCAGGAGGAGTACTTCCATCGCATCTTCCGACAACTCCACCTGGTATTTCCCCAGTCCTCGTTCTTTATCCGCAAGTGCAGATTCTATCAATTGCTGGATATGGTGATGTTCCAGGGGATAGAACGGATACACCTGCATACGGGATAGGAGCGGCGCGTTTACCTCAAAGGAGGGGTTCTCAGTCGTCGCACCGATCAAGATGAGCGTTCCGTTTTCGACGTAGGAAAGCAGAAAGTCCTGCTGGGCCTTGTTGAAGCGGTGGATCTCATCGAGAAACAGGATGGTGCGCTGATTCTGAAACTTGAGCCGATCCTCCGCTGCTGCCACGAGCTTCCGTAGTTCGGGAACCCCCGTGGTGGTCGCGTTGGTCCGCTCGAAGTGTGCAGCGGTCTGCTGCGTGATAATGTGTGCAAGGGTGGTCTTGCCACAACCGGGTGGCCCCCAAAAGATGCATGAGCGGATTTCGTCTTCTTCAATCGCGTTGCGCAAGGGTTGCCCCGGCATCACCAGGTGTTCCTGGCCTACGAACCCATCCAGCGAATCCGGACGCATTCGATAGGCCAAAGGCCCTGTGCGCCTGCGTGTCTGCTGATATTGTTGTTCAAACAGATCCACGGTGATTCTTCTTCTCTGCAAATGGCTTGCAGCCGACAGCTTGAAGATCCTGCACAGAATGCTCAGAGTGAGC
>JAJRTO010000286.1 GCA_024278235.1 Candidatus Poribacteria bacterium | reverse complement strand
TCTGTAGTTCACGGCCCACTTGCCTGTGTCCCCCTGGATCATCGATTGATATGGTTATGCCATCATTTTAGAATAGCATGAAAGCACTGAAAAATCAACTGAAATGACGCCGACCTGCGGGTTCAACACCATGTTTTTGATAGTCACAGTGAACTTTGATTTCGTATCATCACCATCACAACTGAGCCACAAGGCAAGGGCTCTAAGCAGCCGGGATGAGCATCATCAACACGCCTACCCACAAACTTCTGTGCAGCATGTTCTTTCTCCTTACTACATCATTTTCTAAGGCTCCCACACGATTCCGTCGGTGTCAAAGCAGGAGTTTATGATTCTACCTGCCGAACTCCGAATTGTGACCGATCAAAGTCGGTGCACTCAGCACAGACCAACCGCAAGTCAGGTGGAGTTTGAATCAGCTTGGACTGTCGGCTTATAGGATTCCCTTCTCCCTTCATGGATGAACTCTACAATTTCAGCAGTGGTGATTCCCAGGTTTATCCCTTCCACATCCAATGGAGATCCCACTTTCGTTTCAGGTCGGATGATAAAGATCTGTCCATCTTTCCGCTTTATCCTGACTTCTCCCTCTTTGACAACCTGTTCCAACAATGAGGCAAGGTTCTGCCGAGCTTCAGAGTATGTGTACACTATCATTTGACCATCTCCAGGACATCTATCTTCATTTCCTTCTATTCGGAATCGGATTCCAGGATGTAACTGAAGGCTCCCTCCACCGGCACCACGTAGGTCAGCCCATGAGCGACCCGAATCTCAGCGAGTCCGAGCACATTGCGGTCTTCGTCCAGGGCTGTTGCTCTATCAGCGCTGATTGCAAAGCCACACTCAGCATTCTGATAGGGGATGATCTCATACTTGCCGCCATCCAGGATACGGCAAATGCCGATACCGTCACTTGCTGCTTTCTCAAAACGCGTGAATTTCCCCCGGCCATCTATGTAGATGTAGGCAGGAGTCACAGCATAGTCGTAGCGGTGGCCGTCGAGATCCGAACTGATCACCTCAATTGAGCTATCCTCTGTCCAGCCTGCATAGCCGTTGGGTGGCAGGTCTAACTTGCGACCATAGACTTCTACCATCATCCGCTCGGTCGAGCTACCGTTGACAACGGTGATACACCCGTTGGCATAGCGTGTGACCACCTGGGATCGCTGATAGGCTCCGGTGGCAACAGCAGATGTGGTATCGAGCAGATTGCCGTTAGCGTCCGCGTAGCGGATCTCGTCAACGCTGGAAAGTGCGTAGCTGCTATGAAGTTGCTGGAGCATGTAATAGCTTCGCAATGCATGATGGATGCCGCCTTCAAAGAGTAGAAAGCCCGTATGTCCAAAAGCCACCGTAGCGGCGAGAAAGCGGTCAATCGTGGCGTCTACCTCCTGTCGAGTGCCGTCCAGGTTGTAATCCCGCCCGTAGAACATCCCGAGGTTGCCCATGCCAAAATTGCAGCACAGGTCGTGTAGCTTGCGGAGATCAAAATCGACGAGCCACGGATTGACAGCAGGTTTATAGGACTGATCCTGTGCATAGTTGCCGTCTGTCAGGCCGCAATACGGATAGTGACGATTTCCTTCCGAGTAGACAGGCCCATCCCATGCCGCTTTCTGATGGAGCATGATCTCACCGAAGGCGTAGAACACGGCGGCGAAGGTCCCTGCACCCGGGACACGATGATCGTAGTCCACCCGATCCCACGGTGCGACCGCTGTGTGCACATCACAATAGGCGGTGCTGAACCGGAATTTCTCCTGAATCTTGGGAGCGAGCATTTCGCAAAACTCCACTGCCCGTGCAGGCTTTGGGGCATAGCACCGGGTCCAGGCATGTTGGAGTTGCTTATCAGGCAATCGGGTGACTCGATCCACGTGCCAGTACTCGTTCACAGGGGCAAAATCGGTGAAATTGTTGTAGGGGCCATAGACAAAGCCAAGCTCGTCCTGGAGAACACGGGCGTACTGATATGCCCCTTCGTCGCCGCCTTTCTTGGGTGCAGCGCGCGTGCGAAAGGTGAAACTCTCCCCACCATCCCGCCACATCGTCTCGTGATCGGTGATGACCACCTCCGTCATGCCGTAGCGATGACAACGGGTCCAGAAGCGAATGTCGTTTTCGCGGTCACTCGCCCCGTGTGCCCGCCAGACGCGAGTGCCGGTGACATGCTTCCAGGGCGATTCGGGATTGGGAATATTGGGCAGGACTTCCTCATAGCGTGGCGAAATGGTGATGAAAAGCCGCTCATAACAGTCGTTGCGCTGACCATCCGTCTTGGGGATGTAACGGACGCCACCGTTGCAGAACACCCCTTCATCCGTCACGGTGTTCTTGCTCCACGGCAATGAACCGTTCGACAGACACCAATCGGTATTGCCAGTCAGGAACAGCGGTTCGTCAGGCGGGCCGGCGACAACAACGGCAGGTCGTGTACTGCCATAGAGGTAGTAAGGGTTCGTGACAAGGCGAGGGTTGTCCAGACCGACGGCATGACCGTAGCGCACCTCACCCACCTGTCCACCGGGTGCAGTGACATCCACCACCAGTGATTTGTTCCAGAGGCGGTAGGTATAGGTTACCTCGGTCGAGAGTTCGCCGGCAGTCAATCGCCAATGAGACTGAACGGTGTCGCCCTGCCGCGTGGTGCCGAGATGAATTGCTTGTTCGGGTGTGGCCGGGCTGCCTTCCCCCTGGAGATAAACGCCTCCATCAACACAGGGCTGGATGATGTTGCCCCGTCCTTCCCACTGTGCGCTGATGTCTCCCAGCGTGCCGGTTTTCGGCTCGATGCGATAGGTGAGTACGCCATCACTCCCGTCATAGGTAAAGACGAAGGCATCGCCCTCCTCTTTAAGACTCGTACTGAAATCATCGGTGAGATTGTCGGGCAGGATCGTCTCCGGGCGCGTCGGGAAGGGGAGTTTTCCCGGCCCCGTATTTGTCCCCGTGCTCTGTCCTGGGAACATCGGGATGCCGCGTTGGGGTCGCGGATCAAACTGGAGCGGGGGGAACTCCTCGACGAATACGGCTAGATTGTCGAAATAGAGAACCCGATCATCCTCGTTGGTTCCGTTTTCGATGAGAAAACCCGTGAAACTGGCTCCTTTGCCCACCCGCTCGATCTGATCTGGTGTGAGGCTACGATGTGTGAGAAACCATTCCTTCCAGCGGACACGTATCAGCTCGACGCGAAATCCGTCTCCCTGGGCATCCTCGAACAGGGCTGATACTGCGACCTGGGGCGTGGTGGGATCCGGTGCCCAGGCCCAGTTGTTGCCATAGATCCAACATGTAACTGCGTCGAATGGTTCACTGATTCGGACTGGTTCGGGAGGCAGGATACGGATCGTGGGATCGGCTCCCGCACTCCGGTAGGTGAACTTGCCGACATGTTTGGCCCAGATCTGCTGTTCGCGTGAACGCTCGAACGTGGCTTCCGCGTTCCTCGATTCGACGTGCCACCCGCTCAGATCCTCAAAGTCAATGAGTGGCGGATGGTCATCCTCGGTACGATTCGCCCATACCATCTCATACGGACGCTCGCCAACGACTTCCTCCTCTTGAGGCGGAATTGCCACTACCATCGAGAGCATGCATATTACCATTGTAGTACCTCCGGATTTGCCTCTTTTCCTCCGCTATTCAGTCCCCAATTTCAATTCGGTACGGTGTGATCGCCCACAGCCTGCTTTCATTGGACGCCAGGCGTCCCCACGTCGTTTTCACCCGTGGCGCAATATTGGATGTCAATTGATCGAACAGCCGATCAAACCAATGGGCACGAGGGAGAATCGTGAATTCTACACGAGTATCGGGAGTGAGTCCTGCTTCCTCTTTAGCCCGTTGAATGGCGAGTGACATTCCCCCCAATTCATCTACCAGGCCACGTTCAAGAGCCTGTCTGCCCGTCCAGATGCGTCCCTGAGCCACCTGATGGATCTCGTCAAAGCTCATCTTGCGGCCCTCCGCCACTTTCTGCACGAAGTCACGGTAGATCTGTTGGACCTGACGCTTTACGATCGCTTGCTCATCGGCTGGATAATCCCCATAATCGCTGTAGAAATCCGCACGAGCTCCTCGCTTGAGGATAGTCTTGTGGACACCGATCTTGTCGTAGAGATCACGCAGACCATATTTGCCACTGATCACACCGATAGACCCTGTGATCGTCCCCGGTTCGGCAATGATACGATGTGCTGGCACCGCAATGTAGTACCCGCCGGAAGCCGCCACATCTCCCATTGAAACGATGATCGGTTTTTGGTCACGTGTGATCATCAGTTCACGCCAGATAATATCGGATGCCAGTACAAGGCCGCCGCCACTATCGATCCGAAGGACAATGGCTTTTGTGCGCGGATCGGAACGCGCTTGCTGGATCGCTTCAGCAATCGTGTCGGAACCCATGATACGAGTCCCTGTAATGAAATCGCGGAAGCTATTCCCTGTCGTCATCATCCCTTCCGCGTGGATGAGCGCGATCCGGGGTTCTGGACCTTTCCAACTGTATTGATACAAACGCCGCTTCACATAGTCGGATGCTTCCACCAGAGTGTATTTCTCTCCCAGGAGTTCATGAGCCATCGTCTTGATCTCATCCTCATATACCAGCCGATCCACCAATCCTTCGAGAAGGGCGTCCTGAGCCGAATAGGGTCCGTTATCGATGCGCTCCTGCACTTCAGTGGCACTCCATCCGCGTCCCTCAGCAATCAGACAGACCAACTGATCATACAGATCATCCAGCACCGCATCTTCTGCTTCGCGGAAAGCATCGGACATATCGTTGCGCGTGAGTTGTTCCGCAGCCGATTTATACTTACCGATATGCTCGATGTTTGCTCGCACGCCAAGTTTGTCCAACAGTTCTCGTGCAAAGAGAGCCTCGGCGCGGATCCCGATGAGGCGCACTTCCCCGGAAGGATGCACCAGGATTCTGTCAGAGGGAGAGGCAAGCATGTAGGTCCCCGTCGTATAGTGTCTGGCATAGCTAATGAGTGACTTGCCGCTCGCCTTGAAATCGAGGATGGCGTCGCGCGCTTCCTGCGCGCTGCCCAGGCCAAGCTTGGAGTGATCGAGTTTCAGAATGGCGCCAGCAACATTTTTGTCTTTCTTCGCACGTGAGAGAACCGGGGCAATCTGTGAAGGTGTGATCTCCAGAACGATGCGCTTCCGTGGACGGGTGGTATAGGGAGGAATAGAATAGGAGAACTGAAGCACACCGTCTTGATGATGCTGATTGTCATCAAATCGATTGTAGCCGCTAAATCCCAGTTGAGCGAGGTTCCATCCGAGATGGATGTCGAAACTCTTGTTTTCATGAATACTTCCTCGCACAAAAAGACCGCGTACCGGACGGACTTCAAGTGCCCAACTCAGGTCCCAACCAGGCAATTTCTCCTGCTTGCGAACATCCATCGAGAGCGTGAATCGGTTGGTTGCGGGTCGGATGGCTATCCCCAAATCGTACTGACGCGGGATAGGATCGCCGCGAAAGCCAGGCCGATTGACATTCCGCGCAACTCCGCCCACGGAGAGATATTTTCGGCGATAGAGCCCACCGATCTGCCAGAGCGATAGCTCATCATAGTCCGGGTCGTCAGACGTGTACCAGCTATATGAAGAGCCCAGAAAGAAGTGGTCACTCAGGCGGAAACCATCGCCAAGCGTGTACCGATTGAACGGAATGCCTTCCGCTTTAGCAAACTCCATGCTGAACGTGCTTCCCCAACCGGCGAGGAAAAGTGCATCGTCTCTGCTCGACGGACCATCGTAAGTACGCAGGTAATGAAGGTTGAAACTCTTACGAAATCCGAGACTTGCCGGGTTGAAGTATGTGGCAAGCGCGTCATCACTCACAGCAGGGGAGGCAGATGGCAGGACTGTCATAAGCTTGGGGAGGGGATCTGCAGCGGGGGCCCCCAGGAACAGCAGGCAATGGATAGTAAACAGCAAGCAGAAAACAGCAGACAAACGGCAGGTAGGAGACTTCCGATGATTGCCCGTAAGATAGTCGTTCATGTGTGTTGTGTGCTCCGATGTATGGAGATTGCAGATGTGTATCAATGTGTCGTGTGATCCATCAGCTTGCTGGACCCGACTTCTGACGGCTCGCCACCGGATCCCGACTCTCCAACGGCATCCACCAATCGATAGAGCCCCGGTTCCACAAGTTCCAGAACTTTCATCTCTTGCAGGACCCGTAGCGTGTGTTGCACCAATTCCTTCCCATGTTCTCCGAGTTCCCCTTCCTGACCATACTGCCCCAGCGCGTAGCGGATGAAGGTCATTTGAGCATCGAGCGCACTACCAACACTGTGCCATTCCCCATCAATTTCGACAACCGTCAATTGGTCGTTGTCGATATTGCGCTGTAGCAAGGATGTGAAATCGAGTTCCCTCTCAATGGAACCTTCCTGAGCACTGAGATAGCCGACATCCGCCGGGCGTAGCACATAACGCCCAACAATGGCAAGGTATTTTTCCTTCCCATCGACCATGCTGGGCACAGGGGATTCCGGTTTCTCCTGAATGCCCACCGGCGCGTAGGCACGATGACCACAGAAAGACGCATCCATAGCACGTGTGCGGCTGACCTGAATCACACCATATTTTTTTGCGTCCTCGCGCTTCATGTTCTGTACAGCAACGATCATGTGTTCTGTCTGCTCGTAGGCGGACAAGAGCTGTTTCATGGCAGGAGTCCGAGAGTAGACCAGGTCATCGCCCAGAGCGACGACAATCCCATGGTAGGGCCGCCCCCATTCTTGTTGGAGCTGGATTTGGCCATAGGCGCGACTTACGGCATCTCCAAAGCCCCTGGGATCATCCTGGATACAATAGTGGATGTCGAATCTGGCCAGATCCAGCAATTGCTGAAGTTGGGCTCTTCGATTCTTGGAAATCAGATAATCGCGAAGTCCTGGATCAACGGAGAGTGGGTTGAAAAACCGCTCAAAGAACTCACGATCTTTTTCACTGCTCACGATCACCACGAACTCGTGGATGTTACTCTTGTCCGCTTCCTTCAGGATGCCTTCCATAACGGTTGCCCCACCCTCCACCGCATTGATGAAAGGCTTGAGGATGGCTCCGTAACCTGTCAGAGTAAAAGCACGCGTTGCTTTGCCTCCGGCAGGAATCACAACGAGGTAACGCGCCATAATACCTCCAATGGACTGACGTTTCGCTGAAAATCACAGAAACACGCAGAAAAACAGATATGGGGACACGATATGTCCCGATTATTTTGACCAGATAACGCTACGTAGTATACCTTTTCGTCCTGAACTGTCCTCGACAGAACAGATAAGCGTGTACGGGAAGGGATCTTCTTCCCAGGATTCGACCGGCAACCGGATTTGAAACGTGATCGGCTCACCAACCGCCGGCTTCTGCTGAGAGACGGGCGAATAACAGATTTCTCCAAAGGGATTCAAAACCTTCCAGGTCAGACGGACCCACTCAGCCGATGAAGCAGTAACCACAATCTCAAACTGACCGGCGGCAACCTGGGTGAGGAGTCCCATACCTGATAACGACTTCTCAGGGGCTGTGTAAGGTATTTCCTCAAGGTAGCCCCGGCCTGGGATGGGGAACCATCGCCCCTGAGTGGCCCTGGCGATCTGCCTGAGTGGTAAGTAGTCGATTCCCACCACATCCACACGAAAATTGCGATCACGCAAAGCGCCAATCACCTGATCCAGGGTGTATTCCGACTGTCCATCATAGTCGGCGTCATGTACTGGCCCGTCAGTGACCAAAACCAGGAAACGTTCGGCGCCACGGCGGTAGTCGATCTTGTGGATCGCTGTCATCAGAGCCTCAAGACCAGATTCTGCCAGATCGCCTCCTCCCATGTACTCTGTATGATAGAGCCAGTTACGTACATCGTTATAGTCATCTGTCACACCGCGAGCCTTTGGTTTCTCCACGATCATATCGGTGAATATCACAGCACCGAAAGCGGCATCCTTACCATCTCTCCGCAGGCGTTCAGCGAAATGTCCCAGATAGGCGCGGATCCCCCGGATATTGTCCTTCATACTGCCGGTAGCATCCACCACGAAGACCACGTCGAGCTTCTTATTGCTGCTCTGCGATACGATCTGTTTGGCAAGATCGATCATCAACCCACGGAAGGTACCATCGGAACGGCCTGGTTGCGGATTGGCGTTTCCGTAGGCGTACCACGAAGATCCGCCATCGCCTCGACGGACGCCTGTGTTCGTCCAACCATCTGCACGCGGATCGGGGGAGCCGGAGGATAACGTCTCGCCGGTCGTGAGCTTGACCTCCGCTAATAGGCCGTTGGGAGATGATATCGGGGTATCCTGATGGTCTGCAACCCGAGTTCGCTGAACCGGCGGGGAGGATGCGGATGAGGGGACACGGCTGCTTGACGATACCTGGGAGGATAGGAGATCGAGGTTCTCTCTTTCGGCTACCGTTGGACTCCACGTCGATTTGGACGTCATGCCGCTGTCTCTCCTGCCAGGCGTTGAAGTCACCATCGACAGGGCAAATGAACCTGCTGCAATCGGCGGCTGTATGATCTCCTTCTGAGAAGGTGATACCTGTTTCTTCGATGGTTCTGCGGGTGGCGGCTGTTTGCGGACGGTCGGTTTGGCATACTTGATATGGAAGAACTCGGCGAGCACACTATCCCTGGTCAAGACGTTCCCGGTCGGTTCTTCTGCGTAACGCCACAGGATCCCCGCAATCAAGAGATGTAATGCAAGTGAGAATAGAAGGAATTTCGAGATGCAATTTCCGCGCTTTGTATAAATTCGCATATCAATGCCCCACGGGTTCTCAGGAATCCTCTGATTGGTGGTTCATCCACCGAGTTCGGCTATTCCTGCCTGGTACTCAGCCCGGTGACCAATACCGTAAATAGGCTTTTGGGATTTCGCGGATGAATATAGACGGATTGCGTGCCCGATCCCCTTCCCGGCGACGAACCGAGATCAGATAGAGACGCTCCTTCGCACGGGTCATCCCAACGTAGCACAATCGTCTTTCTTCCTGTAACAAATCCTCATCGCTTCGGTAGAGTGGGAAACTCCCCTCTTCCATGCCGATCATGATCACAACGGGAAACTCTGTACCTTTGGCGGAGTGAAGAGTCATCATAGTTACTTTATCTCGGTCTCTGACCTCATCACCACTTGTGATCAAGCTCTGATAGTCGAGAAAACTTTCCAGTTTCTTATCATTGCCACTGTGTTCAAAGTTGACCACAGTGTTGAGAAATTCACTCTTCAACTGCTGCCACGTAATATCATCCGGAGTTGGTTCGATCTTTTCATGCTGAAGCCGTTCCCACCTTTCCATCAGTTGCTCTATCTCCGGCTCCCGAAGCTTCGACAGGATCGGCTCCAGATGGAATCCATGCTGTTTGCAGTATCGGATCGCTGGCTGATGATAGGCTGTTTCTGGCTCCTCAGTTGCCAGGGCAACCCACGGGGTCATTTCCTCAAGGGTTGTCAGTTGCTGCTGCTCTTGCTCGGCTCGAGTCAGATGATGGAAGATCTTCTGAGTGATGGCAACGGCTTCAAGAGGATCCTCCAGAGAATTGCACTGAATGTTCAACTTTGCTGCAAGAGACTCAAGCCCGCAATTCTGTCGCGGGTAGATCCGTTGGGCTACGGTGAACGTGTCGTAAATTTCCACTCCTAATCCACGATCCATACGGGAGCGCAGTTCTCGTTCCAGAACCTGTACAGGCAGTCCTGAGATACGGTGGCCAACAAGAATCTGTCCATCCAGAAATTGCATGAAATCGGGCAGAACATCTTCAATACTGGGTGCAGCATTCGCTTCATCGGCACTCCATCCTTTCGGAATGCCGGATCTCGGTCTCACCCGTGTATGGTAGTATTGAATGCCCCGGCCGGCTGCGTCAAGCCTGGAAGCTGCAATTTCAACGATCTGTGCGCTCTCAGGTTGATTCCCCAGGATGCGGAAAGCGCACACGGTGCATCCCTCAAAATGGGACAGTTCAAAATAACGGAGCAGGCTCTGGGCCAGTCGCATTGCCACAAACGCCGGGTTGGAGTCCTGAAGTAGGATGTGTTCTTCGGCTTGAATCTCCTGGGACGAGATACGAATCGCCGGGATGTCGGTATCCACAGGAGGAAAATCACCGATCAACACGTGGGTTCCAATGGGGAGTGGAGCATCTAACTCTTCTGCTGATTGAAGCCAGTGTATTTCGGGTTGGACGTTCAAATAGGCACGAAACAATGGATCGAGGATATGAACGGCAAGCGCATACTCAAGTCTGTACTGTACGGCTATGTGAATGGTCTCGCCGAGTTGGATCGCGCGGAAAAGGCTATCTGCGGCAAGCCGGAGTCCCCGAATGCGGCGCACCTGGGGTAATTCTGGAAAGATACTTCGCTCTCTATCCAGGAATTCCAGCAGTTGCCGCACTGTATCCATTGTCCCGGGATCTTCTCGATCCGTGCCCCGGAGGATCAGGAAAGGTTCCAGACGGTCGAGAAAATCGTGCAGAACACGCCTGGTCAACGGCCCCACCTGTGTTGGCATAAGGGAACGAATGGCTTGCTGCAATGATGTATCAGCTCGTCGTGCCATGGAACGGAATCGGACGAGGTTGAGCCCATCCAGTCGCCGCCGTGGGTAGTTCAGAATGAGGAGAAGATCACGATCAAGCTGCCATCGGAAGTACCGCAGATAAGCGACGATCTCCCGGACACGTTCCCGGTGGAATGAATTTGAGGAATGCACCCGCTGAACATCGATGTGATCACGGATCAGGGCTTCTTCGAGTTTGTCGGCCAATCGATGCGTTCGATAGAAGACGGCAATGTCTCCATAGGAATAGCGACGTCGCTCAACAAGTTGTTGGATGAGACGTGTCACCGTCTTCGCCTCCTCATCCGCATCTGCCACACGGTAATGGTAAATCGCTGTCCCCAATTCGTTCCGTGTATCGAGTAGATGATCCGTGTCAGGCCGATTTTGGGTGATCAAGGACTGGGCTGTGCGCAAGATATTCTGGGTCGACCGGTAGTGCGTTGCCAGGTGGATGACCGTTGGAGAAAAATCCGTCTTGAAACGCTCGATAAAGGCCGGGTCCGATCCACGCCAGGAGTAGATCGCCTGATCGGCATCCGCCACGACCATCAAGTTGCGATCTGGATTGGCAAGCTGTAAGAGAAGTTCGTACTGTGCCTGATTGATATCCTGGTACTCGTCTACCAGAATGTATTGGATCTGCTGATGATACAGAGATCGCTTTTCATCGCTGTGCTGGAGGAGCTGTATCGTGCGGATGATCAGGTCATCGAAGTCCAGGGCATCATATTGTACAAGCTTTTCCTGGTAGGCGTCGACCAGTTGGTGGAACACTTCTGGCTCCTCTATCCCTTCAGGTAGATGTTCGGCCAATTCCTGAGAATGCCATAGTCTCGCCTTGCCATAGCTGATCTGATCCCGGAGTAGCCAGAGTGGATATTGTTTGGCATCGAGTCCTAACTCCCGGACGCATTCGGCGAGGATCTCCTCCTGAACTTCCTGATCAAAGATGACAAAGTGCCGATTCAGATCGTCGGCATCGCCATGTTTGCGCAGAATCTGCGTGCATGCCCCGTGGAAGGTCTGTATCCACACATTGAGCCCTGTCTTGCCGAGCAAGGCTTCGACACGTGAGCGCATCTCCTGTGCGGCTTTATTGGTAAAAGTGATCGCAAGGATATGCTCAGGTGGTATCTCCCGCTGACGGATCAGATGCGCAATCCGATAGGTGATCACCCGCGTCTTGCCTGTTCCTGGACCTGCAATGACAAGGATGGGGCCTTCGCCATGTCGCACAGCCTGGGCTTGTTGTTCGTTCAGATCAAGTAGCAGATTCATTATGTCGTTTTCAGTTAGATGGGCATCTCAGGCTATTGCGTAAAGCACAATGCGTGAATTCATTCGATTGCGTTGTTTATATCAACACCTGCTTTACCTCGAATCATCCACACAAACTCCCATGTCAAGTCGAGGTCCGCTTTCAACTCTTCACGGCTATAGTTGGCAGGAGGCCCCGGAGGATAGCGTTCTTCAAGATAATATCTCGTGGCCTTCTCACACAACTCGATGAAAGGTGCATACAAGTCGGCCTCTAATCTGGAGACAAGATTCAACAGAGTATCCAGTTCATGAACCCTCGGTGGTCGTTGTTCCATGAGAACAAGATACCCTTTCAGGTACTTCTCAATGGTTTGCTGGATGTGATAGGCGATCACGTCTGTGTATCCCTGCTGGTCATAAAGCAACTGGGCCGTTTCGATATCATGATTGCCTCGTTCAAACCACTCCATTGCTGCTAACCTCATCCCTTCATCCATAGAGTACTTCCCCCTTTTCTAGCACCTCTTGGATGAAAAAATCTTTGCGAGCAAGTCTGTCTTCAAGCTCCTGAGGAGTGTAGACAAGAGGAGATATAGAGACTGATCGGTTACGATCTCTTAGCAACCGCTTGAGGTCCATCCACCTTTAAATGGGTGATTTGTCAGTGTCTTTGATGATAAGCAGATCAATGTCGCTCTCCTCGTCAGGCTGCCCATAGGCATAGGAGCCAAAAAGAATGACCTTCTGAGGCGTATAATGAGTGATGATCTGATCGAGAATTTCCTCGATTATCATGTGATCGCTACCAAATTTCCTTGTATCACGGGGGATTTTTCGTTTCACGAGACCCATCTTTTCAGTTCTCTAAGTATTTCCACAGGCATCTCTCTGCCATGTACAGTACCATTGACTCCGGTGGCAACTCCCTGATCAAGTCCTCCGGTGCTTTTATAACATCATCCTTCCTTGAGAAACCCTGTCCAGAAAACACATTCAGGTCAAGACCTTCAAGTATGCCTTCACGGCGCTAAACAGTCCCATTTCCAATGCATCTGCTATCAGAGCATGACCGATGGAGACTTCGAGGATTCCTGGAATCGAGCAGAACTTGCTGAGGTTTTGCAGGTTGAGATCATGCCCTGCATTTACACCCAGCCCGATCTCCTGGGCTGCCTGAGCTGCCCGCGCGTACTGCGGAAATACCATCTCCACGTCCCCCTCACGGAAAGCCGTCGCATAGGGTTCTGTGTAAAGCTCGATGCGATCCGCACCGATGTCCTTTGCGCGCTGGATCTGATCGACGTCAGGATCCATGAAGAGGCTCACCCTGCTTCCGAGATCCTTCAGCTCCCGGATGATCGGTATCAAACGTTCCTTGTTCTGGGAGAGATCCCAACCGTGGTCAGATGTGAAGGCTCCCGGGTCATCCGGAACCAGGGTACACTGTGTTGGCCTAACGTCGTGGACGAGCTTCATGAAGTGACCTGTGAATGGATTCCCCTCGATGTTAAACTCAACAGTAACCATCTCTGCCAATTCGTAGACATCCGATGGCCTGATGTGTCGCTGATCCGGTCGCGGATGAACCGTAATACCGTGAGCACCGGCCTTCATGGATGTACGTGCCGCCTCAATAACGCTTGGGATCCCAATATTCCTCGTATTTCTCAGCAACGCGACCTTATTGACATTGACACTGAGATGGGTCATTTTGTGTTCCCTCCTACTTTCTCTCGGAGACTCTCAAGTTCTAGCCTAGCTTTTCCTTCAACCTCTGTGCTACGAACGGTGGCACCAGTTCACTCAGATCGCCTCCCATTTGCGCCATCTGTTTGACCAGGCTTGAGCGCAGATGGGCATATCGCATATTCGCCATCATAAAAAAGGTGTCGACGTCAGGAGCTTGCTGTCGGTTCATCAGCGCCATCTGGAATTCATACTCGAAGTCCGTGAACGCCCGTAGCCCTCGGATAATCACGGCGGCCCCACACTTACGTGCATAGTGGGCTGTCAGTCCTGTGTAATGTGCTATCGTCACGAAAGGATAATCTTCCGTTACCACTTCCAGCATTTCTTCGCGTTCCTCCACGGTGAACAGAGTTTTTTTCTCAGGATTCACACCGATGGCGACGATTAACTCTTCGAAGATGCCTAGTTTCGACACACGATCGATCATGTCAACGTGCCCATGCGTCACTGGATCAAAACTGGCTGGAAAAAGCGCGATATGTCGGGTCATGAAATAACCTCTTTTGGAATCAGTGAGTTTGCGGATTTGCAGATCAACGGATTTGCAGATCAACGGATTTGCGGATCATCATCCCATACATAGAATGAGAGTGCTGTATCCCCATAGATTTCGCAACGGACTTGAGAGAGTTGCCCAAATTGTTTGGGTAACACCTGAGTCTGCCGGTGCTCCACCACGATACAACCATCCTCCGCAAGGAGCGATGAGCGGGAACAAAAATCCAGAGACTGTTCGAGCACAGGCGAATCATAGGGAGGATCCATAAAGATAATATCAAATACCTTACTATCTTCTGCGAGTCGTGTGAGAGCACGTGATGCAGGCATCGATAGAATCCGAACATCCTGTGTGATCTTACATCGGGTGAGGTTCTCTCGTAACGTATTCAGTGCGCCCGATTCTACGAAGACGACCTCTCGCGCACCACGGCTATACGCCTCGATGCCAACACTGCCCGTGCCTGCGCACAGATCCAGAAACCGTGAGTTCAGTACAGCTTCACGGAGGATTGCAAAGAATGATTCTCTAACGCGGTCGGATGTGGGACGAATCGAAGGATCGCGAACGGGTGCCAGGCGGCGTCCCTTGAGTCTGCCTGCAATGATTCTCAAGCACTGCCCCTCAGTAGATTTGCGCCACCGGATCTCCATGAGAGATACCCAAAACCCTCAGGAGATCTTCGATGAAAGGGTATCATAGAGCAAACGGCAAGTCAAGCGGAAAGGCAAGCGGCGTTACGTAACAAAAAGCCACAGAATTCCCCAACACAAATGTTGACAAGCACTGCAATTTGTGGTAAGCTAAAATAATAGTACTATTTTCATCGATTTTTGGTTCAAACTAAGAACAGCGCATGTCTGTTGGGGTAATCCTCCAGCAGTCCAGGCGGCGGATGAAGTCTAGGGCTTGTCATGCGGATGTATGAGGAACTTTGCGGCAAGTATCGGATCGAACAACTGATAGGGAACGGTACGTACGGTGCTGTGTTCCAAGCCAGAGAAATTCGGTGTGATCGGACAGTAGCGATCAAGACTTTCCACAAAGAACGCTATGATCAGGGAACCCGTCGTTACTTGGAGTCAGAGATTCGTGCGATGGGGAAGCTCTGGGGGCATCCCAATGTTGTTTCCATCCATACACTTGAACCAGGGGATGAAAAATATCTAGCCTTCCTTGTGATGGAATATGTTGACGGCCCCAATCTGCGTAGCCTTATGGACCGTGGGCCAATCGCCACGGAGCTGATCCTACGTATTACGATAGATGTGTGTCGTGGGCTCTGTCATGCACACCAGCAGAACATCATTCATCGTGACATCAAACCGCAGAACATCCTGTTGACTCAAGATCTCACTGCCAAGCTGAGTGATTTTGGTGTCGCGCGCGTCTTGGAGCGCGCCAATGATTCTGTGGTCACGGTGGCCGGAACGCGGAAGTACATGGCACCAGAACAATATGTCGGTAACTACGACCGTCGAGTCGATCTGTATGCAACCGGCCTGATCCTCTATGAGATGCTGACGCGAGACCTTCCCTTCAATGGTCGCAATAGTAAAGAGATCGAAGAACAAAAGCGTACCCGCGACCCGGAGATCCCAGATACCATCCACGTGAGTTTTCGCCCTGTGATTCAACGCGCTTTGGCTCGTGATCCGGAAAGACGCTATCAATCATCCCAGGAGCTGTTGAACTCACTGGAACTTATCCGGAGAGAACTCTACCGCGATTACGTCGTCGAAGTGATGGAACGCTATCAGGGATCAAATATGTTGGAATCTGTTCTTGGGACACGTCGGGCTAAATGGGGATTCTCCAGAAGCGATGCTTTCATCATTGAACACGAAGTGGCGACTGAGCTTGACGAAACAAGGAAACAACGTCAGAGGGCGGCCGCGACTCAAAAGACAATCAATCATTATAGCCGTGTCCGAGAGCTGATAGCTAATGAACGGCCCCAGAGCGCCTTGGCCGAATTGCAAAACCTGGTTCTGCTTCATATTTCTGATGAGCAAACTTCACGGATTATTGCGGATCTCTTCGTTCGACTCGTGGATGAAGATTTCGGCGGAGTTCCCCCGGATCCCCAAATGCTTCTTACCCGGATTCGGGCCCTACCAGAAGCTGAACGTGTTCAGTTGCTGGACCAGCTTGATACCGTTTCCAGATCATCCCGCATACTGCAATCTGTGCCAACCGATATGCCGGCTCCTGTTGTCCCACACAGAATTGCCGAGATCGAAGAGAACAGACGCAAAGCCAAATACTATCAGAGACGAGCAGAAGAATGTAAAAGAGTAGGAAACGCACGTAGTGCCAAACGTCTTCTCAGAAAGACAGGACGTATTTACTGGAAGATGGCGGAAGCATACTCCAAGGATCGCATGCTCGAACAGGTCCCTACATGCTACATGCTCGCCGCGCGCGCTTATGGAGAGGCTGCAAATTCTGGTGCCCGGCTGAGTCAACGCAAATCGCGTCAATGCTACACCCGTTCCGCAAGAACGCACACAAGCCTCGCAAATGACTACTACTACAATCAGGAGTGGTTAGAAGCGGGTGAGCATTATCGTAAGGCAGCCCGCGCCTACGACCTTGCTGATAGGGGATCCGCTTATGAGGAGGCAAATCGCCAAGCCATATTGGCTTACTTCCAGGCCGCCCAAGAGATCTACCGCCGGGGTGCATTGACACAACAAGACCTTGAACTAGCCCGCGATACCTGCCAGACAGCCGTGAGCATTGCCTATCACATTCGAGGCCAATTTGCCCCTGCGGACCAAGCGCGTAGATTGTTGGCGGCAATAGAGGAACTCATCAGGCAGAATAGACACGAACGTTAAAACAGCCTTTCCTGTCGTCATCGACTCATTCATCGTCAGCTTCAGGAACAGTTCCCAGAATCACCGTATCAACTTCTGAGATAAGATCATCCTCGTCTTGCAGTACGGTTTCTTCCGTCTTTTTCCACCACCGATTCAAGAGTACCGCCCGGTATTCTGGAGGAAGTACTGTATGAGTAAGCCAGCCCATCCCTGCAAGAGTCATGGCAACGATCCCGACCGCAAGCATGATGCGTACTGTTGAAAGCCCTTTAGGATACTGTATTTCTGCGGATGGGATTCTTGTTTCCAGCAGAATGCGCGCATAAGCATTTGTGAGTTGCCCGGGAGAGTCAGCGGCAAACCAGTAAGGATGTGTAGAAGTCGTATCCAGATTGCAAGCGGCCGCCAATTTCAACAGAAAGGGGACATAAGGGACATCCCCTATAACAACGCCATAGAGTTTTGCTTTATGATCTAGAAAAACTGGCACCAAATGCGTTAGAGCGGCGAGTTTTTTTGCCTGCGTGACGGCATTGAACTGTTCTGGTGTACTACCACTTACGATCAGGATAACCGTTTGTCGTGCGTGGGTTTTCAGCGCAGGGGACCGCAGAGAAGTCAACAGTAGATTCTCAAGCAGTGTAAAGAAATCCTGTTTGCTCGTGTCCTGAAGTGATACAAAATCAAAATCGTCGTTGCCATTCAACAGATGTGTCATGGATTTCGTGACCTGTTCATCGGCATTGGGTGACTCATTCCACCACGCGTCCGACAATGGCAACCAGGCAAGTACAACAGAGATGCCGCTCTTCTCAGGTATGTTGCCACGATCACTTGCGATGCTATAGGTATATCCGAACACCAGATAGCCCAATAACATACAGAGCAGTTTATAAGAAATTCCTCTTATCATGACCAAACGCTTTCTTCTACTGATTTGTCAGAATCCTATCTATCTATTCGGCAGGTTCTTTGTATTCCTGAAGAGTTCAATGATTCCTTTAACGTTCAACGTTCAACGTTCAACGTTTCACGTAAAACCTGCTTAAGCAAGTTTCAGAAGAGAACCTGAACTTTCGGGGCGAGACATACCAGTGATAGTTGGGCTTTGCCAATCTTCAATCTCAAATCCGCTTAGATCATCTCAGCCAGGGATACCGAGCAATGTATAAAACCAAGATTGAGAAACTCAGACGCGCTCTCAATAATCCCCCGTTTGAAGTACAACATACAATTACGGACGGCTATCGGTTTATCGTGTATCCCGTCCGGTTGCTCATTCAGGTATGGCGTCAATTGATAGCTCACAAATGCCTGCAGCAAGCATCTGCGCTTGCATTCACCACAGTGCTCTCATTGGTGCCACTATTTGCAATGGCGTTCTTTATCCTGAATGCTTTCTCTGCATTTGAGGGCACGGATTCAAAGATCATCCAATACATTCAGGTAAACTTCCTTCCGGAATATGAAGCACAAGCGATTGCCGAGGCAATAAAGGAGTTTACGGAAGCGATCAACATCGGCGCCTTGGGACTTGTGGCATTCATCCCGTTACTACTATTTGCTATGGGCCTCTTCCAGGCAATTGAATCGATCTTCAACGATATCTGGAACGCCCGTAATTCACGTCCGTTCTTCCAGAAATTGGCTGTTTTTTACACGGTCATCACAATATCCCCGATCCTGGTAGGGCTTTCTATCTATCAGGCGGAACATTGGCAAGTGCTTCTGGAAACGCACGAAGGGGGCCTGTTTCTGCTGCAGATCATCGCGCGCATATTGCCTTTCATGACGCTCTGGTTAGCCCTGGTTCTGGCATATAAGCTCATACCGAATACAGCGGTGCGTTGGCGCCCCGTCATGCTGAGTGCTCTTATTGCGGGTATTCTCCTCGAAATCATGAAGAACGGCTTTAGCTGGTATCTCACCGTGATCAGTGGGAGAGGATATAAAGCGATCTACGATGCCATTATGTTCATCCCTATATTCGCGGTGTGGTCTTATACGGCCTGGGTTGTTGTGCTCTTTGGCACAGAACTGGCCCATGCACTCCAGAACCTGCGCAATCAGCATCTCTCGCTTGCCTTGAGCGCGGTGAATCCGGTATTGACCCGTGAGCGGATCATCTTCGTCAACGCGCTTCTCGTTGTTCGATTTTTCTTGATGGTTGCAGAACACTATCGTTGGAAGGGAGGGGCTCTGTCTAGTTCTCAAATTGCTTTAAGATTTGGTATTTCGGAAGAAGTTGTGGAGCGTATTTTCAAGCAATTCAAAGAAGCTGGACTGATTCTGGAAGTCGCTGGAGATACGAATGGCTATCTACCGGCTCGTCCATTAGAACAGATCTCCATCGAAGAAGTGGTCGATGCCTTTGAAGGCCGTATGGAACTTCTGGCGAGTTTACCTGGTGAGGATACCTCACATCTTGAGATACTTGCTCAGCAACTAAGAGCCTCGCGGGCAGCAGTGATGGGAAAACGAACCATTGAGTCCCTCTTCAAGGAAACAACTCATGAGGAAAACCATCTCCATCAATGATGAGCACGGCGCATACGGAAACATGAGATGCTATATGTGCCGTGCGAGACTCGCGACTCCCGACCGATGAGTCAATTCAACTGAAGAGAAGCATCTCCCCCCGCAACCAAATCGCATGAATCAAACGGAAGAAGGACATTGTATCCAGATTCGGTGGTGATACGGACAAACGGATTTTGCCGTGTTGGATACTCTGGGACCGCCCAATTGTTGATGCATTGTGAAATTGGAATCGATCTGGTTGAAGTCGAGCGTGTTCGCACCCTGTGTGAGCGGTGGGGAAAACGCTTCGAGGATCGCATCTTCACGCCACGAGAGTTAAAATACTGCAATCGTAAGAGATCGCGTATACAGAGTCTTGCTGCAAGATTTGCTGCCAAAGAAGCTGTGTTCAAGTCGCTCGGCACAGGCTGGAACTTTGGGATGCACTGGAAAGAGATCGAAGTCTTGAACGATCGCCACGGCAAGCCAGACGTTCATCTTCATGGAACGGTGCTGGCATATGCCATGAGCAGAAATTTTGTGCAAGCACAAGTTTCCCTGTCACATACTCAAAACTATGCGATTGCATTCGTACAGATGTACTTTGCAGAGGAGACCGGGGGTTGAGAATACTCGTTCGTTTCGTTGTGGGTAATCATCGCTGCATGTGCTTGCTCATCTGTTTCCTGATGATGTTGTCGCTTGCGGATGCTTCACAAGTTGGACGACTTCATGATGATCTGACGTACAATTTTCTTTCTGCATTGCCGCGCAGCACGGGTGATTCTAGAATTGCCATCCCGGAACCCACAGATGCCCTCCTGGCAAATCCCGCTGCCCTTACCTCCTCCCAACGTATGTGGGGATTGCATGTGACACGCATGTCTCCTATGCGGTTGTTCTTCCAGAAACTGAACAGCGACGAACAATACAGCGATTACCAACGCTATTCACGAGAGGCGATTGGAACAGAGCGTCTGACGTATGTGCAACCCCTGCGAAATCTTGGAAGTCTCGGTGTTGATATCGCGTTTCAGCACGAAGGGGATTTCCAGCGGGTGAATGCAGAAGGGCAGCAGATCAATACCTTTGCCCAAACACTCTGGGCTTGGGGGATCGGATATGGACTGCATCTGGCGGATACATTAAGTGTCGGCGTCGACATGCATCGGGTGCGCGCAAAAGTATCAGCGGACGGTCAGTCCTCCCTGGGCTGGGCTTACCTCTACAATGTGGGAGCCATCCAATCGTTGGGACAGCATGTCACGATTGGCCTCTCAGCACGTAATCTGAATAACGGATTTTCTCTCGATATACCTGAACGTGCGAAACAGGTCGATCCTCAGATACATCTTGGGTTGGAGCTGCGTCGTTTGTTCTCTGACAAAGTACGATTTTCTGCGGGCTGGATATTCCCGGCACGGGAAGGGATGCGTTTTGGCATAGGAGCCGATGTCAGGTATTGGCAATGGGCACGTCTGCACATCGGTTATGTCAACGACACACTACGCCGCGTGGCGAAGTTCGAATCATCCTTAACGGAACAAACGACCGATGTTGAGCGTATCTGGAAAAAGCAGGGATTGTCGCTCGGCGTTACACTGGAATGGTCTGATTGGGCCGTTACGCTTGCATGGGCGCCACAGCATTATCCACGTGCTGACGAAAACGAGAAACTTCGTATCGAAAGTGGCACGTCACAAATAGGGATCTCGTTGACGCACCATTGACATATGCAGGACGAATATCAAACGATATCAAAGATTGCCGAGTCCTATCTTACCGTTAAGAAATCGCGTTTTATCGGTCTGGCCACGGGTGTTCGCTCCCAAGATGAATTCACCGACTTCATGAAATATGCGCGAAAGTCCTTTCCTGCCGCAAGCCACTATTGTTACGCCTATACAATCGGTTCAAGCGATGCACGCGAAGAGCGCAGCAACGACGCGGGGGAACCCAGACACTCAGCGGGCCCACCGATCCTTTCCGCCGTTCAGGCATCCAAACTCACCAATATCGGCTGTATCGTGATTCGCTATTTCGGTGGAATCAAGCTAGGTATTGGTGGATTGATCCGCGCTTATGGTCGCTGTGCCAGAGATTGCCTGGCCAATGCGACGATTCACACAGAAGTGTTTATGGAACGACTGATCGTGACGACTCCTTATGAGACACTCGGTAGCATCATCCAGCGGGTCGAACGGGCAAGGGGACATATCGAAGACATCCAGTATGATCAGAGCGTGGAGATACGTTTGAAATTGCGTCTGAGAGCGATTCCGAACTTCATTGGTGAGATGAACGGTCTGCATTCTGCCATCGAGATACGAAAACCCTCCGAAAAAATTATCCACAAACCTTGACATTTGCTGACGAATATGACATACATTATGCCGCTCATTGAAGCTGACAGATGCCGGCTACTATGACCGCACCTAAGTCGGATGATCCACGTCGTCGATATCTGATTGTCCGTCTTTTTTATAGTCTCAGTAGATCGCATTTTCTGGTTTGTAGTGAGCCACGAAGCGGAGCGAAGTGGCGTCTGAACGGGCACTCCACTGCGTTGCATGCCTGACTACGAGCGTAAATTGTGAAGTACTGAGTCTCGAAGGAGGTTCCCTGTGGGTCAAGTTCGCTATACAATAACGCATGAATGGTTGGAAATAGACGGTGAGACCGGCACAATGGGAGTCACGGATCGGTTGAGCCTGGAGTTTGGTGACATCATCTACGTTGAGATGCCTGAGATCGGGGGCGAGTATGAGCAAGAAGAGCCCATGGGCCAGATTGAGTTTGCAAATGGCGATACGCTCATTTTTCACGCTCCCCTTTCAGGAGAAGTGACCAAAGTGAATGAGGCATTAGACGAGGATCCCGATCTGTTGAACAGTTCACCTGAGGGAGATGGTTGGATTTGTCAAATGCGGCTCGAAGATCCCCGGGAGTTTTTTATACTGATGGAACGTAGTGAGTATGAGACTTATGACGATGACGAAGTAGGAGATTTTGAAGTGTATGATGGGGATGATCTGAGCTATGCTCTGTAGTAACCGGCAACGTGGATAAGCCGGGTAAACCGAGACTTCGATGCTTCGAGTTGTTGTTCCAGGGTATAACCCAATTCCCCTAGTAATGGTCTGAGATCCAGTGTTGTCACGATGACATGTCGTGAAGCCAGGTGTCTGAGATTCGAGAGTATCTCTCTGTATAAAGAGGATGACATGGGAAGCATCCGACCATAAGGCAGATCAGTCACAACAGCATCGAAGTCTCCCTGAACCTCGCGTGCATCAGCCTGAAACACCTCGCCAGTCAGACTAAAATACTTGAGATTTCTCTCAGTTGCTCGAACCATCTTATCGTTGATGTCACATCCCACGGCTATCACGCCGGCACAAGCAGCTTCAATAGGTATGGTGCCTGTACCACAACACGGATCGATGAGTGTTTCACCCGCTCGGACGCCCAGATTCACCATCAAGCGCGCTAACCGGGTTGGCAGGGAACTCGATGTCACGACGGGTTTCTTTGCATGTTGGACCCACCGACTATCCGTTTCCGTATGAACACGCCCGAACCAGATGCTTTGGTCCGTCAGAACAACTTGAAACGTGCAGGAAGGTGAAGCAAGGTTGGGGCGTCCTCCAATACGGGCGCCGACCTCGTGTGCGATCTGCATCGAATCGGGTTGCGAAGATTCAGTGCGCTTTACAACCGATACGCGAAATCCCTCCCGGTGCCACCCTGCCCTGTCCAGATAGCTCAGTAGCGCATCGAGGCTGTTGCCCTCAAAGAGCACTTCCATCCCATTACGCAAGTAAGCCGCGTGCCCCACATCAACACACCTGGAGCAGAGCACAATGCCGCTCGAATCCGGAATGGTATCCAGGAGAACTCGCGATTCGGCCTCAATGAGTGGGCGTTCCTTCGGAGAACATATTGTGAGGTAAAGGTAGGATTTCAAATCGCTGGCGCTTCCAGTGCGCGATCAGTGCGCGTATATTGGGAAAATCTTGCTGCGCAATCTCCTTGAGAACGGTATCCGGTAAAGATTCTCCGGAAGCCTGCTTCTCCTGAATATCGAGGATACGCAACTTTTCCGCTATATCAGGCATCTGCAAGCGGAAATGCAACCCGGATCCCAGTTGTGATCGGTTCTCCGGGCTCCAGTTCTCCACGGGGCACAAAGCACACGCTACCTGAACGGGTTCATACAGAAGGTTCTCAAGCAGAATGGATGCGAGTATCTGACTGAGAGGTGTTGTCGCCAGTTGGTGCCAATTATCCAAGAGCACCATATCGGCTTCCAGCAGTTCTCGATGAATCTCTTCACAGAGTTGCCTGGTCGTCCGTGCATCTTCCAGTCGCATGACGATTTCGCGGGCATCCAGATACTCAATCCGTCTTGGTGGTGTTACGTGGATGAGTGCATTACCCATTGCATGAAGCAAGTGGGTTTTGCCCATCCCTGTTTCCCCCTCGACAACAAGCAGATCTCCTTTGATATCAGGCTCATAACAGATCCGCTGGACTGCCTTCAAGAGTAGACTCTCCTCAGGGAAGACGAACGTCGTCAACACCAGGTTGGGCATGAACTGGCCATTGGGGTCCACTGCATGGCGATGGGGTGTATCGTGTTTCACAGGTGGCTCAAATGTGTGATCCGTCTCTGATGTTTCACTTGTGTGCTCAGATATGACAGCGGGCTTGTCTTTCTTGACAGTCTTTCCAATCTCCTCTGGCGGACTTTCGATGTCGATCGCCTCATGCGGCTCCTCGAGATCGATGACATGAACCCCAAGAGGGGTTTCCCGGCTCTCCGGCTCCACCGTATCTTCGGATAACAAATCCGCCTTATTGTCCTCAAGCTCAGGTGTATAGTAACGCTCAATTGCCAGGGAGATCTCGTCGGATGTCGAAACCACGAACTGTACTTTGAGCCCGGTGATCTCGGCGATCTGTTTACGCGTTGCCTGTGCAAGCGGATCCGACATGGCTATGGTTATGAATTGGCCCATCTTATCGATGGCGACCAGATTATGTTTGACAGCGATGTCACGGGGAATCAGTCGGACGACCTCGATCGGCAGCACATGCGATGTCAGGGACATATAGGGAACGCCGAGTTGCCGGGCGAGATGATAACAGATCTGCTCTTCAGTGGCATATTCCTTCTCACGAAGGATCTCGCCTAATCGGTCTCCCGTGGCCTTCTGAATTTTGAGTGCTTCATCCAACTGTTCTTGAGTGATGACTTGCTGCTGAAGAAGCATTTCTCCCAGTCGTAGTCGCCGAGTCGACATACTGCTAACGTGCATGGATGCATCCTTCTCTGGAAAAGAACTTTGGTCGCTAGTCTGGAATCTTGAATCAAGGGCCAGGTAGCCGTCCATCGTATTGCGTTTTACGGGCCCGTCATTTTCATGATCCGGGGTGTAAGCGAGTTTCAATCAAAGTTGCAGATTGCTGAACGGGCGAGCCGCCCGTTCAGCAATGGCCAAACTTGCTTATTACTTACGGTGAGCTATTCTTCGGTTGCTTCTTCAAGAGAAGACTCTGCTGAATCTTCAACAGATACAGGAGTTGAAGGGCGGATCTCGATCTTCCGTCGTTCAGATTCGTGGTGGACACACAGCGTAAGTACCCGTTTATCGGGATTGTATGTCCATCCCAACTCATCTCCGGCGTTTTTCTCAAATGTCTTCCCGTCGATCCGTATGTTCTCTGGGGAGTCGATCCTGGTCACCAGCGTCAAACTGCGTTGTCCCGGAGCATATTTCAACTCAAAAGAGAGTCTTTTGTCGGCGTTGATCTGAGCATCTGACACCTCTGCTCCCGAACTGATGTGGATCCGCCCGGTCTCTGCCTTTACGATTGCCGTGCTTATATCAGGATCTGTACCGCGCAATGCAAACAGGTTGACCATAATGTCTTCCGGATTGATATGTGGCCCACGTCCTTCCGTGCAATATCCATAGAAACCATCCGGATAGGTCCCCTTGAGGTTGCCTTCCGTCCATTGTTGGTGCATGGCACTGATCAGAATCCCCTCTGCAACGGTACGCCAGAAATCTTTGCCCAAGCAATCTGCCAGGTGCTGTACATGATAGGCATAGACCAGACCATTCCACTGTACAGGAACTCCCAACCATGAATGGGTATAAAAAGTCGTACCGAAAACAGGGATCGAGGCATAGCGCATCCCGGGTCGATCTGGATAGTTCCAATGGTAAAGGAATGGTAGTCCTGTTCGTGCCCAATACTCCGCCTGGTGTAGATCGCGTTCGTCCTCCGTGATACGATAAGCCTCCACATAGGCCCCTATGGCATGGGCAGCGGCCAGGATGTCCGGTTCATAAAGTGGACACTCCCAAGCCTGAGCACCTCTGGGCACTTTGAATCGCTTCATGAAATTGAGTGCTTTCAGGCCGGCCTTCAACGCCAACTCATCCCCTGTGACACGCGCAAACTTGAGCAACGTCCATGCATGATGAGCACACGTACCGAGGACGGCGTCGCCTTCCTTGCCGAGGGTCTGGGTTCTCTCATCCCGGGGTCGAAAACGCCAACTACCATCTTCTTCCTGTTGCGCCAGAATCCCGGTGATGTTTCCCCGGACGGCATCGATCGCCTCCTCCACATGACCATAATAGAACGGGAACTCCCATCTGAGAATGTGGCAATTGGCAGTGGATATCAGGCCGGACGGTCCGGATTCTTCAAGCGTCCGTTGCGCAATCAAACGCATCCGTTCAAGAGGTTCTTCGTCGCCAGTGGCCAGATAGTCATACCATAAGAGCGTCGCGAAACCCGGAGCATTGGCACTTGCCCAGTCCACACAGTGCCGGGAGCGTTGGTTCTCAGCATCCCAGACAGTTTCCATGAATGCGTGACGTGAAAGTCTGATCTCCGCGGCATCATCCCGTGGTGATTCCGCAGGCTGAGGCAGTCCATATATATCCGTCCAGTGCCGGATCGAATCCAACAGATGTCCTGAGCCGTCGATCAGGATTCGAGCCTCTATTGTAATCGGCCTCTGCGGTTCCATCGGGTAAGGCTGGTTGGCAGATTCCTGATTTTCAGGAACCCATTCAGGAACAGTCGGTACAAACAAACGCATGAGATGATTTTCTTGCTGTTCATACCAGTTTGGTGAAGCGAACTGAGCGGAGATCCCTGTATGTTCACCGTCCCACTTCTGTAAGGGGTCCCAGAGCAAGCCGACCAACATCGAGCCATGTTCAACGACCATCAGTGGCAAGGTGATCTTACTCGGATGAGGCACTAAGCGTAGGTGCATCGGAGGGTCAGCATCTCTTGGATTGGAGGAGATCTCGTCTTCCTCAAGATATTCGAGCCCCGGGAAAAGGGCGAAGTTCTTCTGCGTCCCAAACGCATGATCCCCCGCGTGGAGGGTAGGGCCATGAAAGTAGAGCAACTCCCTGGGCTGATCGACGCTGAGATGATAGTTCACCTGGAAATGCTTGGCACCCGGCTCTAACTTGAACGAAGCGGCAAACGACCAATTTCCTCCCTGAGCATCACTATGTGTTTCCTCGAAGATGAGGGTAGCATCGTAGGTATTACTACCCGATATCTTGTACTGTGTAGGACGGAATACAAAGCTGGCCGGGTGGCCGTCCGCATCCATATATCCGAGAGATGCCAAGTCGTTCAAAGAACCGACCAACTGATAGTTGCCGCTACGCACTGCAAACAGTTGGCAATAGTCGAGACCTCTCTGTCCATGCACGAATACAGCACGTACATATTCATTTTCAAGGAGGAGATGCGTCTCCTCGAGAGAGCAAGCTAATTCTTTACCGGCTCGTTTGGAAAGGCGCGGAGCAGCACGGTTGATTGGGAAGGCGGCCCGGATCGTCTGGGTGGAGACTTTATCCCCAATCGCATGCTTGAGTGTCGCACTCACATTGACGATCTTCTCTCTGGAGAAACTACGAACGTGCCATCGTATCTGATGTTCTTGACCGGGTTGCAGTGCCCCGATGTTTTTCTCAACACGATCTCGGCTAAGCCGAACACCTTCCAGAGCGACCGAGAGTTTTTGCGAGGAACCAACCTTTACTTTTCCCACGTTTTTGACAACGCACTGAATGTAGAAATCCGTTCCTGTGGTGATGATAGCAACAGTTGGCCCCAGATGAACGAGACTCAATTCAGGTTCATAGACAAGTACAGCAACGGCATTGACCGGCTTTTCCCAACGTTTGGCAAGTTCCTGACGTCCATACATGGCGAGTTCTTCGACAGGCTTTCCTTCGGGAAAATCAAACTCGAAGCCGCCCAATAGAGTTTCATCATCCGGTTGTCCCAGAAGCCAGCCCTGGGTGAACAGCTCCGGGAGACCATCTTCCAGATGCCGAAGTCGCAGTACGCGCGGCGATCCCCACAGTGCCCAATCGTAATTTGAGTTGCCTTGCTCCCCGGCATCCGTGATCCACACGAAAGTGGCCTGTTGGGAAGCAAAATCTGTGATGTCGATAAGGTGTTCCTGCCAGACGTTCTGGTCCGAAAATCCGGAGAACACACGATCCCCATTGATCTCTATGGCAAACCGCACACCATCCCATTCGATATCGCCTGATGGTATTCCATCGCGCAAACCGATACAGAAGCTCAGGACCAGCCGCTCCCCTTCCGTAAGCCCCGGGAGATCGACCGTATAGCGGAGAGACGATTCATCCTCTGCAGGAGGATGCTGGAAAATAGCAGGGAGTTTCACTCCCCCGGACATTTCCGTCATACTAGCGGAGACTGAAAGGGCATTGTCATAAGTGGACTGCTCAAAGGATTCAACAAAATTAAACAGTTCAGCAACAGTGCCTGTGATGATCGTAGGCTCAGGCACAATCACCAGAAGCTGCGATTCCGCCTGTACGGTCGGAGAAGGGCTATCTATTGCAAGTTCCTCCGGGGGAATATCTCCCCTATCTTCTTCAGATGTTTCTTCCTGCTGAGCATCTTCCTGTTCTTCCGGTATCTCTTCTCCTCCTGTCTGTATTACTTCTCCTACCAATTCTATGGTTTGTTCGCCTGGATCCGATTCTGTCGAGGATGTTTCGGGTTGTTCTTCTTGTTCCGGAGCGAGAGGTTCCTCTGGGTTTTTCATCTTTGCGAATGACTCCTTTGATCCGATGACATTATCTCAATGTATAGCACAAATCTTATCAGCCGTCAAGCACTGAATCCAGGTCATCCGGGTTTTC
>JAJRTO010000285.1 GCA_024278235.1 Candidatus Poribacteria bacterium | reverse complement strand
TTTAAAATTGCCGCTTTGAGAAATCCCCCTCAATCCCCCTTTACGAAAGGGGGAAGCGGTTCCCCCCTTTGAAAAAGGGGGGTTAGGGGGGATTTGAGATCTCCCTGCGTTGGTGCAATCTTAAACTGAAAACGGTATCAGTTGTGGGTGAAGCTGGGGAGCCATGAAACATGGAGGCAACGGAACGCACGGAAGCGTGTCCATATCTCCGGCTTTTCCATGCGTTCCGTAATTCAGGGCAGGCGGCATTTTCTTTTACGAACAACCGCTGGTAGCACCACAGTTCAAGCAGCGATAGCAGGTCCCATTGCGCACCATGATCGCCCCGCACTCGAAACATGCAGGTGCATCCGACTGCATGCTATGCACAAGGTGTTCCTGAGCCACCAACTTTTCTCCTCGGAGTGCCCTCCTGGCGATGTGTGAAATTCCCGGGGCTTGGGGGAGTACGCCGTTCTCCTGATCCTGAAGCAAGCTCGGATCCTCTTCCGTCAGGGGATCGGGTTGCTCCAGGAACTTGATCCCCATCCACCGAAAGACATAATCCACAATCGACTTGGCAATGGGGATCTGGGGATTGTTGGTAAATCCCGAGGGCTCAAAGCGCATATGACTGAACTTACGCACGAGTGCTTCAAGTGGGACACCGTATTGCAGCGCGACCGAGGTCATCGTGGCGATGGTGTCCATCAGGCCGGAGATCACCGATCCTTCCTTTGACATACGCAGGAAGACTTCACCAGGACTGCCATCCTCATACATCCCCACTGTCATATAACCTTCATGGCCACCCACACTGAACTTGTGTGTCAGCGACTGGCGCTCATCAGGGAGATGTCGTCGCAGCGGTCGGGTTTCCTCCGCAGTGTCTTCGACTTCATCTGACTTCGCGCTGAGAGGCTGGGAAAGTTTGGAGCCATCTCGATAGATCGCGACCGCCTTGAGTCCCATCCTCCAGGACTCCACATAAAGGCCCTCGATATCCTCGACCGTTGCCTCATTGGGGACATTGATGGTCTTCGAGATACTACCGCTCAGGAAAGGCTGGACCGCGGCCATCATGCCGATATGTCCGAGTGGTTCGATGAATCGCTTGCCATAAAAGCCACACCGGTTCGCGCAATCGAATACAGGGAGATCCGTTTCTTTCAAGTGCGGGGCTCCTTCGACGGTCATGCTACCACAGATCACACGGTTGGCCTCCTCGACCTGTTCTATGGTGAATCCCAGTCTTGACAGAAAATCGAACTGTGGCGAACTGCATTCGTCTTCGGGGATACCGAGACGTTCCATGACATCGGTGCCAAGCACACGGACGTTGAAGGCATGCCTCAATTCAAAGGCACTTGGCAGGGCTTCCTCAATCCGCGACATATCCTCAGCCGTCAATCCCTTCAATTGGAGGCTTTGGCGATTGATATGGGGTGCATTCTCCAGGCTCAATGTCCCTTGAGCATAGATGATGATCTCCTCAATTTGCTGAGCGGTGTATTCCAGGTTTCGCAGTGCTTGCGGTACAGACTGATTGACAATCTTGAAGGAGCCGCCGCCGGCAAGCTTCTTGAACTTGACGAGCGCGAAATCGGGTTCGACTCCTGTGGTGTCGCAGTCCATGAGGAGACCGATGGTGTTATGACTCAAAAAACTGTTGGCTGTATAGGTGACATTCGCAGGAACCGACAGATCATAGGTGGGCTGCATCCCGCCATCTTCGTTGCATTGCACCCGATCATAGAGGAACCGGAGTGCATTGGCCACACGTTCATCGGCTGTGTCGCCGTAGATATCCTCAGCCAACCGCCGTGGGATCGCGCCGTGACGCTCCAGGGAGCATTGTACTGCATGATGATGGCGGCTCCCGGCAGGGGTAAGTTCTGAGAGAACATCGACCTGCAAGTAGACATAATCGCCCTGGTCCGTCTGCTTGGCCTCACATTGGATGGCGGTGTTCTTACGTTGCCCCGGGAACCCGATCTCCTGGTGAAAACGCGTATTGTCGGCAACGTTGCGAATATGCAGGCACCACGCATCCGATGGGTCGAACGTTGTGGTGGTCGGATATCCCAAAGCCAACAGGAGAGTTTTGATCTCCTGGGAGAACTCCTCATGGGTGGTGCTCCAGCGTGGTGTCCCATTTGCGACGGCACCATCCGCCTCAAACAATCCATGCAGGAAGGCGGCATAGACACACCTACTATTTGTGAATAGCACGGCATCGGGAATATAGGGTTGATAACCCTTACCCGTATGCCGGGGATGGGGGCCCTTCTTCGCAAAGCCACATGTTTCCCACCAGAGCACCAGTGGAACCGAGTCCACAGAAACTTCCAGGGATCCATGTGCCTGGCGTCGGTGCGTAGGCAAGCTAAAGAGAGACTCGATGAGAGCACATAGATGTTCCACCACATCCTCATCACAATCGGCGACACGGAAGCGGAGACCCTTACTATGTAGGCTACCATTTCCCATGAAGTAGCCAATCAATTAGGCCAATTCAGGAGTCATTGTCTCCGGTACGCGCGTCCCGTAGTCACCGGTCCAGTAGAGTTCACCCAGGGGGGCCAGTCGAACCTGCCGTGGTTCGCCGATCAGCACATCCATGACCATCGGCACAATATCGTCTGGCCTCAGATCCGCCAGTTGTTTCCAGATAAGTTGGCCTGTTTCCGGATCCAGGATCTTGAGCTGATGGTTGGGCGTCCCCTGGATCTGATAGCCACATTTTGTGGTAATCCGGCGCGTCGGGGCCATCCCGTTGATATAAAATTTCGTTGCCTCCTGGATATCCTCATCGGTGTAGACCTGGAAAGCAACGTCCTGCCATTTTTCACCTTTGGGATCTCCAAGCATTTTCAATCGTAAGAGCCCACGATCCGTTGTGATAAGGGTATTTCCTACAAGACAACCTGTGGGCGCCAGCACAGTTGCCTGCGCGTTCCGGTAGCCGTGGAGTTCCCCCTGGCGCACGACCTCATCCCATTCATTCTGTGCTGCCTTCAAGAGCTGGGGTGGGCAATAGTCTGGATCGAGACGGTAGGTCGCTGCTCGGTGTTTGTTCATGACCCGCATCATCGGTGCTCTGTTTTTCGCGAAACCCTCAAAAGGCCCTTTGAACTGGGCGATTTCTGCGGAAGTTCGATAGGCATGTCCACACAGGATCGCTGTGATCGCACCTCCGACGGCGAATGCCCGGGGGCTGTCATAGGGAATCCCATTGCGCATGAGCATCGCCCCCAGATTCGCATAGCCGAGGCCAAGCGGTCGAAACAGGTGGCTGTTGGTTGCGATCAACTCTGTAGGATAGGAGGAAAAATCCACCAGGATATCCTGAGCAATAAAGAAGATACGGCAAGCGTGTCGGAATCCCTCAGTGTCAAAGTTCCCATCCGTATCAAGGTATTTGGTAAGATTGATGGAGGCCAGGTTACACGCACTATTATCCAGGAACATGAATTCTGCACAAGGGTTCGATGCACGAATCCTATCCGTATTCGCACAGGTGTGCCAGTCGTTAATCGTCGTGTCAAACTGAACGCCCGGGTCTGCACATGTCCATGCGGCCTCGGCGATCTGGCGCATCAGATCTCGCGCCTGAAATGTCTCAGAAACGTCACCTGTTGTGCGCAGGTAGGTTTCCCACTGTTCATCCTTCAGATACGCTTGCATGAAGGCATCCGGGATGCGGACGGAGTTATTGGAGTTCTGACCTGAGACGGTATGATAGGCTTCGCCATTGAAATCAGCCGGATAGCCAGCGGCAACGAGTGCCGCAACCTTCTTCTCTTCTCTGACCTTCCAGTTGATGAAATCCACGATCTCCGGGTGGTCCATGTCGAGACATACCATCTTGGCTGCGCGGCGCGTTGTTCCGCCGCTCTTGATGCTACCTGCCCAGCGATCAAAGCCCTCCAGGAAAGAGAGAACGCCGGAACTCTCACCGCCACCGGAGAGGGCCTCGCCTTTGGCACGAACCCTACTGAAATTCGTGCCCGATCCACTGCCATACTTAAAGACCTGTACCTCACTCTTCTGCAGTTCCGTCATCGACTCCAGAGAATCATCGACGCCCTGGATGAAACAAGCCGAGCATTGTGGACGTTCATAGTTGTTTTCGAGTCGAACGGCCTTCTGCTGTTCTTCGTCCCAACACCAATTGCCACCTCCGCCAACAATGCCATATTCTCGATGAAGGCCACAGTTGAACCACACAGGTGAGTTGAAAGCCCCACGCTGTGTCACCAGCAGATAAGCCAGTTCTGCTTCAAAAGCCTCAGCGTCTTCTGCTGTGGCAAAGTAACCATCTTCCTCGCCTGCGCAGCGGATGGTATGAGCCACACGATGGACAAGTTGTTTGACGCTCGTCTCATACCCTGTCTCAGGAACCCCTGATTTGCGAAAATACTTGGAAACGGCGATATCCGTGGCAAGCTGTGACCACTCTCGTGGTACCGTGACATCCTCTTGCGCAAAGATCACCTCTCCTCGCTCGTTTGTGATCGTTGCCGAACGTTGTGTCCACTCTATCTGATCGAAGGGATGTATCTCCGGTTTGGTATGTAAACGCTGGATGGTCAATCCTATCTGGGAAAGTTCCATCAACTTCTCATCCCCGGTTTTGTTCTTATCGTCTACTTGGATCATTAAGCAATCTCCTCCACAGCATGGAAGCTCAGTTCGAGGGTCTACATGCCCTACAGTTTATGCCCTCAGGTGTTTAAGGAATGACGTTCAAACGGTATTATACATATTCTGCTCGGCCTGGATCGGCAAATCCAAGCCTTCGCCGGTGAATTTTCCAATCCAGCGGGAGCTAAATGGGTAAGTTATTCAATCCTCAATCTTCAGTTCACGGATCTCACGCTCGAAATCAGAGGCATCCTTGAATTCACGGTAGACGGATGCAAAACGGATGTAGGCGACGTTATCGACATTACGAAGAGCCTCCATGACCAATTCACCAATAAACTGGTGGGAGACTTCGGTGCGACGGCGCGTCAGGAGTTCCTGTTCGATCTGGCTAACCAGTGCATCAATCTCAGGCAAACCTACAGGGCGTTTCTCGCAAGCCTTGATGATGCCTTGGCGTAATTTCTGCCGGTCATAGGCTTCACGACGTCCATCTTTCTTGATGACATACAGATCCAGAACCTCTGCACGTTCATATGTCGTAAAACGTCTGGTGCAGCCGAGACATTCACGGCGACGTCGTGTGGTTGTATCAGTGTCTCGCTTATCAACCACCTTGCTTTCCGGACTTCCACAATAAGGGCATCGCATCATACACCCGCCTATCAAATAACACAACATATTGTACACACATGCCGCATCACACACAACATGTTGATTTATCATACACTAATTTTTGTTCTCTGTCAACACCTTTTTTCTAATAAATTCCATCAGGCAAGACCCCAAATGTATGAACGCCACCCACAGGCTATACCTGCAACTACGGTGTCCACCCGAGCCAGGTGGATCAGTGGAAGAAGCACGCTCTCAAGTCCTTGCCCAGCTTGTTCTTGGAGCAGCAGGAACGTCAGCAGCAGGTAGTAGATACAGGGAGTCATTGTCATGGCGAATAGAAGTATCATGGATTCACTCCCATTCGCTGCAACCGACGGGCACATCTCGGTTCAGATCGTCGAAGCACTGGTTGCAGTACGCACAGACGACAATCTCCTCTTGGCGTCCTTCGCGCACCTTGTTTGCCCAGTCCGGGTCAGCGATCAGACCACGACCCACGGCGACGAGACTGGCGCGCTCCTCGTTCAGAACCTCCAGGGCACGATCCACGCGGTCGAGTTGATTCACGGCGATCACGGAAACGCCAAGCACTGAATCCTATCATACAAACACCTGCTTCCCATCGACAACCGTCATCAGTACAACAATGTCGCGGATCTGATCAACGGGAACACGGGTAGGATCCGCAGACAGTACGATAAAATCTGCCGCCATATTGGGGATGAGTTTGCCTTTCTCCTGTTCTTCAAACGCGGCATGAGCACTACCACTTGTGTAATACCGGATGGACTGCTCTGGATGGAGCTGTTCCTCAGGCACTGGATGGCGAGCTGCACACCAGATACCATAGATCGGGTTCATAGGCATGCAATCGGATCCAAATGCCATTCGGATACCATTGCGCCGAAAGGTTCCCAATGGATTCAAGAAACGAAATCGCTCCTCACCCAGTCTTTGCTGGTACATCCCACCTTCTAATCCCCATTCACCAATGAAATTCGGTTGAGCGGACACGATAATCCCCAGGGCTGCGATCTCCTCGATAGCCCATCGGTTGGGCATCTCACAATGTTCGATCCGATGGCGATGGGGACGCTCCGGGTCTGTGTCAATGGCCTTCCGGAAAGCGGCAAGGGCGACATCGATCCCTTTGTCCCCAATCGCATGAACAGCTATCTGAAGTCCTCGTTGGTGAGCCTTCGTAAAGCATTTCGTGAGTTCATCGGTATCCCAAACGAGTTCACCGCTTGTATGGGGCGAATCTTCGTATGGATCATAGAGTGCCGCTGTTCTTGCACCAAAGGAGCCATCTGCAAAGAACTTGACGGCCCCTAGCCGAGTGTACGAGTTGCCAAAACCTATCGGAAGCTGGAGGGAACATAACGCATCGAGCATATCGGATGAGGGCCCACCGACAACCTTGACACTCAGTTGACTTCTATCGGCAGCATAGAGTGTCTGGAAATCGGAATGCCATTCATGGACGGAGGTAACCCCTAGCTCGAGTGCCATCTCAGATGCGATCTGCAGGGCATGCGACAATTGAGAAGTAGGGAGTTGCATATATGGCCAGAAATAGTCCTTGCTCTCCCAACGTAGCAATCCGTTTGCTTTATCCAGACCACGCTGGTGATGAGGAGGGATCTCCACTTGCTCCAGGGCTCGAGTGTTGGCAACCCATAGATGCCCACACATGCGCCGCAGAATCACGGGGTTTTCGGGCGCGACCCGATCAATATCCTGGCGAGTGATGTATCGCTGTTCCTTCCACTTACTCTCATCCCAATGATTCCCCACCACCCATGATCCTGGCTCTACCTCATGGATACGATATGCAACGCGCTCCAGAGCTTCTTCAATGGAAGTTGTTCCTCGCAGGTCAACCTGCATTCGCTTGATTCCCATCTGCAAAAAATGCGTATGGGCATCGATAAAACCCGGTAAAATCACCCCATCTCTCATCTCAAAAACTTCATCACAGGGAATGTCTCTCGCTTCATCCCCGATAGCTAAAATACGATCTGCTTCGACGACCAGTTCTCGTACATAGGGAGTCTGCTCATCCATAGTCAGTATGCGGTCTGCTACGTATCGTTGTCGCGACATGGAACACCACCTGTCTTCCCTGTTAGTATGAAATACCCCTATTCTAGCACACCCACCTACCGGGAGCAAACAGAACTGTCGCTCCGTGCCGTCTACCGTTCCAGATGAGTATCCAGTCGCTCTTTCAACTGCTTCCTTTCCGTATCTGTCAATTCAATATGCCTTAGTGGTTTCTCACGGTCAAAGACGTGAGAGAAAGCTTCTTTACGCCTGGACGCGCGAAGCCGCTTTGCATATCCCTGATGTGACATCAGATTTGCTGACGGCAACCAGTTCCTGAGCACAATACTGGTCCGATGCTGGTGATGTTTGAGTCGAATGAGACTCTGTTCTTTTTTTCGCGTGTATTGCTGCTGGTTCTCTATCTTTGCTCTCAACAGTTCTTTTTCTTCTTGCGTTAGCTTTTTCATCATGAGACCTCTTTAAGTTTCGAGTGTTGTTCTTTGATATTGGTCACCTGAACCTCCGGATTCTTACAGGGAAGTCCCAGAAGTCGTTGACAAGTCTTTGCCCTTATTGTAAACTCATAGCAATTTGACTGATTTCTGGAGGAATATCTCTATGGCCGCTGTAAATGGCGCACATGTATGGAAAGCACTGCAAGATGTGCCTTCGATCATTATGGCATGCAATACTCGTAACCCACTGGTAATTCCAGGGATTCTGAAAGCTGCCGAAGAACTCGATGCTGTCGTGGCATTTGAATTGTCTAAACGCGAGATCTATCTCACGAACATCGAAGGGTTGTATCCTGATGGAGACCATAGTCTCTCGGGAATGGACCCCGCATCCTATGCGAAGTTCGTCCATGAGTACGCCCAGGATTACCCTGATGCACTCTATTTTCTACACGGCGATCATATCCAACTCAAGCAGGTGAACAAACAGCAAATCTGGGAAGCACAAGATCTGATCGCTCTTGAGATCGAAGCTGGTTTCACATCGTTTGGAGTGGATCCATCCTTTCTCTCAATCCCCGAAAATGTCGCACTCATGACGACCGTCGCACGCCCTATCATCGAGGCTGAGCTTGGTCTAGAGGCAGAACTCGGAGAGATTACGACTGAAAAAGGCTATACTACTGTCGAGGAAGCGGTGGAATACAAGAAACGTCTCAATGACGCCGGTATTCAACCCGATCTGCTTGCGATCAACAATGGCAGTAAACATGGGAACTATGATCCTGGCGAGGTCGTCCAGGTTGCGACGGGCCGAACCCAGGAGATTTATGAAGCCACAGGGCTGCGGATCGCTCAACATGGCATTACAGGGACACCACTGGACCAGATTGTTGAATTTGCCAAAGTGGGTGTACTGAAGGGGAACGTGGGAACCCTCTGGCAGAATGTCCTGCTCGATAATGTCGATGGGCTTCAAGCAAAATACGAAGCATGGGCCGAAGAACGCAGGCAAGCATTGGGACTTGAAAAGCTCGGTATGGAATATGCCAATGCCGTCTACCTCGAAGAAACACTCGGATTGCCGGATGAGGTGAAGCAGAAAGTCACGGATGCCGCTTATAAAGAAGCCTATGAGATGCTCGTTGCCTTCCAAAGCAAAGGCACAGGAACTATCGTAAGAGAGTTTGTTTCAGCAACTCTATCATGACTATGGTGATTTCCAGCGAGGTCCTTACTATCATGGTGGGGAGCAAATTTGGGTTGTAGAAAGAGAAGTATAGAAGGATTCCCATGTCTCTTGTGCAGATAAACCATATCACAAAGCATTATGACCCGGATCTCATCCTTGAGGACATCGTATGGTCGATCCACGCGAAGGATCGCATCGGCTTGATCGGTGCCAATGGAACGGGTAAGACCACCCTACTTGAAATCATCGCTGGGATACAGGAGGATTTCAGTGGTTCCGTAAATCGTGCTCGTGGGCTGCGTGTCGGCTATCTTAGCCAGAAGCCAAGCCTTCCTGGCGATGTTATATTGCGCGAGGAGATGCTCCAGGTCTTTCGGCATCTGAAAGATCTGGAGCAGCAGATGGAAGATGCGACAGAGGCGATGGCACAACCAGATGCCGATACAGATGTGCTGCTGGAACGCTATGCCCGACTCCAAGATACCTATGAACGCGAAGGCGGCTATCTTTATGAGTACCGTGTAGATTCCATCCTCGGTGGACTGGGATTTTCTGAGGAGGATTTTCGTCTACCGATTGGGGTACTGAGTGGAGGCCAAAAGAACCGGGGAGTACTTGCCAAGTTGCTGTTGGAGGAGCCGGATTTGCTTCTTCTCGATGAACCGACAAATCATCTGGACATCCGCGCGATTGAGTGGCTAGAGAACTTCCTCAATGTCGAATACAAAGGGGCCGCGGTAATCGTATCCCATGATCGGTACTTTCTGAACAAGGTGACTCATAAGACGGCGGAACTCCGGAGACATCGCCTCTACGAGTATCGTGGGAACTACGATAAGTATGTCGAACTTCGCCAAACGGAACGGCTCACACAGGAACGTCAGTATCGTCAGCAGCAGCGTCTTATCGAACATAATGAGGAGTTCATCCGGCGCAATATGGCAGGGCAACGCACGCGAGAAGCACAAGGGCGTCAGAAACTCCTGGATCGCATGGAGCGTATTGAACGACCGGACGCTGAACCTAACTCCATGCGCCTGCGATTTACACCTGAAATTCGGGGAGGTAACGACATCCTACAGGTGAAGAATCTCTCCAAATCGTATGGTGAGAAGCAGGTTTTTCAGGATCTGAACTTCGAGATTTACCGAAAGGATGTCGTGGGGATCCTCGGTCCCAACGGTGCTGGCAAAACGACCCTCTTCCGGATGATCCTGGGCGAGTAACAACCGACCGTGGGGATGCTCAAAATCGGGCATAATCTCCGTTTTGGATATTATGATCAGGAACACACCGGCATCAACAGAGAAAACACGCTGATGGAAGAGATCTGGGAGTTACGCCCTGACTGGACACAAGAAGAAGTCCGAACCTTCCTGGGTAGGTTTCTGTTCAGTGGCGATGATGTGTTCAAGCAGGTGGGTGAATTGAGCGGGGGCCAGCAAAGCCGCATCATGTTGGCCAAGTTGCTTCTGCAAAATGCGAACGTTCTTCTCATGGATGAGCCCACCAATCATCTCGACATCCCAGCGCGTGAAGCTTTGGAAAAAGCACTTGCTGAATATCCTGCCACGATATTTATCATATCACATGATAGGTACTTCCTGAACAAGCTGATCAACAAAGTGCTTGTCTTTGAGGGTGGTACAACGACGCTTTGGATCGGCAACTACCAAAGCTACGAAGAACAGAAACTTGCCAGGGAACAAGAGCGGAAAGCAGCGGATCCACGCACGACGAAGAAGAAATCCCCAGCCGAAAGTCTGCCCAAAAAGGTGCAAGGTAAGAAAGGGAAAAAGAGGAGAAAGAAGAAAAAATCAGAGCCCAAAGCCTACTATGTCTGAGTCCTATTAGTGGGCACCAGAGCGATGAATATTCCTGAAAATGCCCTTGACTTCCCTGATCTGCAATGTTATAATCTACCCCGCTATTAGCACTCGGAGCTTCCGAGTGCTAACAACCCGTTCAATGTATGGTTTATGAGATGGGAGTTTGCCAACTGATCTTTCTGATCATCTCCTGAAGCAGGCTCTCAATCTGAAGAAGTTCCTGGAGGATATAGTTATGGCTTTGGAACCTTTGGCTGATCGTGTTGTGATTAAGCCGAAAGAAGAAGTCGAAGAAAAAGTCGGTGCAATCATCATCCCCGATACTGCGAAAGAGAAACCCGCAGAGGGAAAGGTGGTTGCGATTGGTCCTGGTAAGAAAAATGACGATGGCAAGCAGGTTGCGATGACCGTCAAAGTAGGAGACACGGTACTTTATGGAAAGTACTCCGGAACAGAAGTGACCGTCGAGAACGAAGAACTCGTGATCATGCGCGAGAGCGATATTCTGGCAGTCATTGAATAACCAGATCTGGGAGGCAATTGCTTCATGGCCAAACAAGTGCTTTTTGATGAACAGGCTCGGCAAGCTCTAAAACGCGGTGTTGATCTCACTGCCAGTGTAGTGAAAGTAACCCTGGGGCCCCGAGGACGTAATGTCGTCCTTCAGAGGTCCTTTGGTGGCCCCACAGTCACCAATGACGGGGTTACTATCGCCAAGGAAATCGAACTGAACGATCGTGAAGAAAACCTTGGTGCTCAACTTCTGAAATCCGCTGCAACCAAAACCAACGATGACGCCGGTGATGGGACAACCACAGCCGTGGTTCTTGCGCAGGGGATAATTGGCGAGGGTCTCAAAAGTGTCGTCGCAGGTATGGACCCCATGCAGTTGAAACGAGGGATCGATCAGGCGGTCAATGCCGTGGTGGGCAAGCTCAAGGAAATGAGCCAGGATGTTAGTAGCCAGGAAGACATCACTCATGTCGCTACTGTCGCATCGAACAATGACACCGACATTGGTGAAACTGTTGCGAAAGCAATGGAAAAAGTAGGCAAAGATGGGGTGATCAGTATTGAAGAGGCCAGAGGTCTCGATACAGTGCTCGATGTTGTGGAAGGCATGCAGTTCGACCGTGGCTACCTATCACCCTACTTTGTGACAAACCCTGAAAATATGGTGGTAGAATTACAAGATCCCTATATACTCATCAACACAGAAAAAATCAGTAGCATCCAGGCTCTCCTTCCTATCCTGGAGAAGGTATCTCAGGTGGGCCGCCCGCTCCTGGTAATCGCTGAGGATGTTGAAGGAGAAGCACTTGCAACACTTGTCGTAAACCGAGTTCGTGGGGTTATTCAGTGCGTGGCGGTAAAAGCCCCTGGCTTCGGCGACCGACGAAAAGAGATGTTAAGAGATGTTACCACCCTGACAGGGGGGCAGGTGATCTCCGAAGAGCTGGGGATTCGTCTCGAGAACCTGGTGCTTGGCATGCTTGGTAGTGCTTCTCGTGTGATTGTGGATAAAGATAATACAATCATCGTCTGAGGGCAAGGGAAAACAGAGGACATTCGTGGACGTATCGCGCAAATAAGGCGTCAAATTGAAGAAACCACGTCAGATTACGACCGCGAGAAACTGCAAGAGCGACTTGCCAAACTTGCAGGAGGCGTTGCTGTCATTAACGTTGGTGCTGCGACAGAGACGGAAATGAAAGAACGTAAGGCACGCTTTGAAGACGCGCTCTCTGCAACCCGTGCGGCCATAGACGAAGGGATTCTTCCTGGCGGTGGTGTGGCCCTTCTGCAGGCTGCAAGTGTCCTGGAGAACCTCCAGCTTGAGGGAGATCAGAACGTTGGCGTCCAGATTGTACGGCGATGCCTTGAAGATCCCATCCGTACCATTGTGTCCAATGCAGGACTGGACGGGGCCATTGTCGTCAACAAAGTACGTGAACTGGGGGGCAATCAGGGATTCAATGCTTCTACGCTGGAGTATGAGGATCTCGTGGAGGCTGGGATTGTGGATCCAACGAAGGTCGTCCGTTCGGCTCTGCAGAACGCTGCCAGCGTTGCCGGTCTACTGTTGACTACGGAAAGCACAGTGACAGAGATCCCTGAGAAAGAACCTCCGATGCCAGCCGCACCTCCGGGAGGAATGGGAGGAATGGGTGGTATGGGCGGCATGGGCGGTATGATGTAGTATACTGTCAGATTATCTTGGTTGATGCAGGATGAGAAACCCGTTTTCTCCAAGAAAACGGGTTTCTGGTTATTCCTCCCGCCCCGAAGCACCCTACCTTAACGCTGAATTTCGTCTGTGATCTCTCTGAGCAACTGGTCAAGCTGATTTTGGGCAGCACTGAGTAGCTGATCGGTGAGTTCAGGATTGTGGAGACCGTTGCTACGGTCCTGTCTGACAAAGGTCACATCCTTCACAATGGCATCCAGCTTGGCAGAAATCTCAGGCGACTCGATAGCCTTCAGCAAAGCCCGGACTTTTCCCCATGTCGTGTCTATCTGAATCATCCGCTCCTGTGTACGCTGCTGAATTGCGGCCGTCACGGTTGCATAGCCATCATCTTCTGTATGACAGAAGAGACATCTTTCAGGCTGTGCACGCTCAATCCCTCCGGCATCCCCCGCGTGGCAATCGACACACTCCAGTTCCATGTCGTACTTGACGCTTGGACGCTGGTAGGAATCTCCCTTGAACATGGCTGTCTGGGCTCTATGACAGCTTGTACAGCGTCCCTCCACATCGATCACAGAGGCATCATGGTGACACGAGGAACAATTCCCGAAAAAGGATCGCTGTGCATCGGTAGAATGACATTTGGTGCATGTGAGCTTGGCCTTCTCCACATGTACGCGATGGTCGAAGCTACTGTTGCTATAGGCGAGAACCGCCGGCAGCACTTCATGGCAGGTTGCACAGCTCACTTGGTCTGTCTGGTGGTGGCACTGCATGCATTGCGCCGCTGTGATCGGCGTTTCACCATGCCCCGGCTGCCCCTTAGGCTGGCTGCTATGACATGCACCACAGCTCAGGTTGGCATCCAGTAAGTGCGAGTCGTGCTCAAAACGCTTTCCATAAACATCGAGAGCTTTGGTCTCGATGCCGAAATGGCAGGTCTTACACCCAGATTCATACTTCACCGGCTGGATAGGAGGAAGCGATCTGGATGAACGAGCAAACTCGAGGGCACGGACCAGGTCCGCGTTGGCCTGAAGCAGCAGACGTTGGGAGTATTGGATGTTGTGTACCCCTCGACCATAGCTCACCAGTTCAATATTATGGGAAGCATTACGGAACAGTTCTTGTGCCTCCGCAGGAACATTAGGGCCAAGACGTGCCAATTCATCTGCGACTATCTTCGTGGAAGGTTCGATCTGCTGCAACAGACGCTGCAATCCCTGCTTCCATTGCTCTTCCATATGAGCATATCCCTCTCCATGACAGATGGCACATGACTTCGCAGTTGCCTCTTCCGTGACCCCCTGAACTTCATCCCCTCCATGAACAACGTGGCATCCGGGGCAACTGACCCGGGCAAGAAACATCACATCCGGTTGAGATCCCACATTCTTACCACCAACACCCATATAGAGTTCTTTTTGAGCTGCGTGGTGGTCTGGGTGACATTTCTGACAATCAATCGATAGCGCCTCGAAGATCTCCTTCTTCTGATGTTTGATTCGCAGGTGACACTGCAAACAGTCAATCGCGTGTTTCGTCACATGGTTTTCATGCAGGAGATCACTGACTTCATACTGAGCGATGCGTTCGGGCTTATCATGGCAGGTGTAACATCGTTCCTGGGGAACGACACCATCGCCTTCTACCACAGAGACATGGCACATCTGGCAATCAGCCCCCTTCCCCAGAACATCCGCGTGGGTAAAGCGGATCCCACGGTATTGTACGGGATCCGGAGGAGCTGCGTGACATGAAGGACCACCGGAGAGCGAGCCATTATTTGCAGTGCGTTTGAAGTGACACAAGAAACAAGAGTTTTCAGTGACCGTCATATGATCGCCCTGCACAATCTGTGAATGGCAACTCGTGCAGCGCAGATGCTTTCCACGTGTCTCATCTGTCAGATGTCTATCGTGACTGAAAGCGACTCCCCGGTAGATCACTTCATCGTTGACGAGCTGCCCAGCATGGCATCCATCGGCAAGACAGTTGGCATCCGACACTTCCGCGCGTGGTTCATCGCTGTAGCGGCCCGTTATGAACATCGCCATTCCTATGACGGCTCTATACTGCCTGGCCACCACCCCCTTAATCCCTGGCGGATAGTGGCATTTGATGCATGCTGTCTCATTGTGAGTCGAGCGAGCCCAGGAATCATAGTAGGTTTCCATGAAGTGACAGCTTCGGCAGAACTTGGGACGTGACGTTGCCTTTATGGACACCACAGTCCCGATGAGAACCACCGCACTGACGATCACAGCAATCATAGCAAAACGTCTCCCAGGACGAGGTAGACGAATTTCAGGACTCATTGGATTCCTTCCCCAGCTTCTTCATCACCGTTTCATAAGCTAGTGGATGATGATCGCGCAGTTCCTCTTCTGAGATGCGACCGGTGAGCCATACAGAACTCATGGGAAAAACTCCGGGTTTCCAGTGGACGTGATAGAAATGCCACACGATGATAGCCAGCACCGCTAAGATGGCTTCGTAGCGGTGGACGACAGTCGCAATATCAAGCCAGAGCTTAGGAACCATGGATTCAAACCACAGCAGGAATCCTGTCAATGTCATGACGACTGTCCCCCATACTAACGCCCAGTACTCTGCCTTTTATACGTAATTGTACCAACCGAACCGCGGGATCGGTTTCTTGGGATCAAGAAAGTGTTGCATCATTTGCCACAGGTCGGTGAGATCTCTCTTACAGGGCAGTAACTCACGAAGGCACCATCGCCCACGCTCCGTGAAAATGATATAGCCAATATGATAAATGCTGACGAGCACCGTGAGTAGTCCCGCGAACCGATGGATGTAACCACGCCATTGAAAGAAACTTTCAGCAGGTGTTCCTATAAATGTGACATATCTCTCAGGCAGAAAAACCAGAAAACCGGTGATAGTCAATGTGGTAAAAGCCAGGAGCATCACCATATGTTGAATCCGTTCCTGGCGATTCAGGCGTTCAATGATTGGTTCAGTGGAAACCATGCCTCTTCCTCCGACGTATGCTGATGTAGTCAAGTATATTGTGCAGTAGCATTCCACCAATCACCAGCACGATCAGGGCTATATACGCGTTCTGAATCCACTTGGCGATATCGTAGGGAGGCGACACCACTCCCAGATGAACGGGACCAAGAGCAAAGGATTCGACCGCTTGGGGATGACAATTTGCCTGACCACAGGTTTGATGTAGGTTATCTGGATGAATCAAGGATGCTGGATCGGTTGACGGCAGAATATTATGGGCTCCGTGACAACTCGCACAATTAGCGATGGCGCGCACTCCATATTTATTCGCCAGGCCATGGTAGCTCTGCTGATAGGAAACAACACGTCCTGTGGAGACGCCATATTTCCCCACAATCTCTACGGCATCATGACAGTGAGCACATGTCTGACTCACATGAGTAGGGTACACACTTGACAGAGGATCTTCAGGTGATAGAATCCTGTGAATCCCATGACAATCCACGCAACCCGGCGCGTCCAGTACACGATCCCGGAGCAATCCCTGTCCATGAACGCTCTGCTCGTATTCCTCGTAAATCCCCGTATGGCATTGGCCACAAGTCTCAGGAATACGCATCTTGTAGATCCGCGATTGTTCATCGCTTGGTGGCCGAATATCGTGCGTGCCATGACAATCGATACAGCGAGGTCTTTTCTTGCCATCCTCTTGAATCTGACCATGCACACTCTCCACATAATCCCGGTATTCCCCTCCCCCGGGAGCATGACGCGGATTTCCCTTGTAGTGACAATCCACACAGTCGACAGGTGCAATGGGTTCCTTATGAGGGATTTGCGCGATTGCCTGGTGACAGTCAAGGCAGGAGAGCTGTTGGTGGATTGAGCTACGGAGTGCAGCCACATCCACGTGCATCGCCAGCTTACCCTGGATTTCAACCTGACGCTTTAGCTGTCCATGACATTTCGATAGACAGGCCCGGTCGGTCTCTGGATCAGCAAGCGCCGGTAAGCATGGGAGCACGAGAGAATAAAGGATGAGTACACAGGCGAGCTGAAGAACCAAGAGTGAACCGTGGGATGAACTACGAGATAAACCCGTTCGACAGAGAATAGAAATGGTAGGATAAAGCCTGTTGGTTAAGGTGAAACGAAAACGGTGAAAAGCATTAAAAAAGCAGCATTGAGTAGACATTTCTCCCTTCCATGTAACGCGCCCATAGTAGATGGAACACTGTTGAACACAACCTATCTTGAACGACAGAAGGTATTATATCACACCATCACATGTGAGACAATGCCTCCTTTCTGATCTTGTGATAGTATTCAGTGCCCAGCTTTCAGTCATCGGCCAGGTAAATTTGGTCGACGGGCTTATGAGCCTATGAACTCATAAGCCTATCCGCCCAATCTTCCTTTTGTTTCACTGCGTCAAGAATTCCTCATCTTTTTCTATCTTGGCTTCCTTTTTCAACTGCTCGATCCAGTTTTGATATGCCTCCCGTCGTTTGTCAGCGATGAGTTTCTTCTTGATTTCGTCCGTCACTTCGTAAAACTCTTTGGGGGATGCTTCCTTTTTGTCTTCCAGCTTTATGATGTGGTATCCAAACACGGTTTTCACGATGCCACTGATCTCACCAATCTGTAAGCTGAGGCACGCCTCCTCAAAGTCAGGTGTCATACTGCCACGCTCAAAGTAACCCAGATCTCCACCTTTCTTTGCCGTACCGCGATCCTTCGATTTCTCCTCTGCCAGCTTCGCAAAATCTGCCCCGTTTGCGAGTTCATCAAGGATGGCCTGGGCTTCTTCCTCTGTTGCCACCAGGATATGCCGCGCGCTTATCTTTTCTTTTTCTACGAACTCATCCCTGTGTTTGGCATAGTATTCTTTGGCCTCTTTATCCGTTACGACGGTTTTATCCATCACTTCTCGCTCGACCAATGCGTCCGCCAACACGCGTTCCGTCACTTCCCGTGTGAGCGCCTCAATCTTGCTGCGGACATCCTCGTCTTGATCAAGCCCCATCTGTTTTGCTTTCTGTACCATAAGTAGCTGAAGAATCAGAGCATCTAGAAAGTTCTTGTGTCCTGCTTCGCTACGATATCTGGCTCTCTCAAAGGCGGACAGCCGCTTCAGTTTTTCGTTGTACTCCTTGATGGTGATTGTTTCACCGTTGACCGTTGCCAAAACCACCTCTTCTGCAGCATTTGTCTGCTCCGCTGTTTCAGCCTTCTCTGGCGATTTGTCTGTGGCCTCGCCATCAGCAGCGATGGATACCGCATTTTCGTTGACTACCTGAGTCGTTGTGGCACAACCTGCCAGGAATAAGACCACCAAGAGTGTCATCAGGCAAGTGCCTGCGATGTCGATGACAAGGCTTGCGGGTATGCGTTTGATTTGCTGTTTCATCGGTCTCTAACTCCTTGAATTTGTTTTTTTAATCTTCAGATTTAAGCAAGTTTCAGAAGAGATCATGAACTTTCGAGGCGAAAAACACCAGTGATAATCGGGCTTTACCAATCTTCAATCTTCAATCTTCAATCTTCAATCTGCTTAATCTTCGAAGATCGTCGTTGGTTCCTCAACCGTCATGGGATATCTGAATTCATGCAATGTCAATTCGGCACTGTTGACGACGTTTCCGGTTCCGATCGCCTTGACGTGAACAGTGAGAAGTACTTTCTCCCCGGGTTCTATCGTCCCGATGTTGAAGGTGATGGTGTTCTCTTGTATCGTATATGTTCCGACACTGGAGGTAGCCTGTATGATCTTCATTTTCTTCGGGACACTATCCACCACAAGAACGCCCGTCGCAGCTCCTGCCCCCTTGTTCTCCACCACAATAGCATAGGTTGTATTCTTGCCAACGGAGATGAGGTTTTGTCTGACCGTCATGGTCATCCGGATGGCAGGTCTTGCAACGACGGTGACGATGGCATTGCCCATCGCTTTCGCTCCCTCTCGACTTGAGACCGTCACCTCATTGAGGTGACGCCCTGCTGTAAAGCCCATCACCGTCAGTTTCACTTCCTTTGTCTCATTCGGTCGCAGCACATCGATCTGCCACCTTACATGGCCGATGGCATCGAGGATCCCGTTGTCCGTTGCTTTTTTATATTTCAAACTGGGTGGGAGCTTGTCCAGGATAACGACATTCGTGGCCCGTCCTCTACCAGTATTGGAAACGATGATGTCGAATGTGACCGTCTGACCGAGGGCAATAGATGGCGGAGTGACCTTTTTCTCCAGCGTCAAAGAGGGTACTGCATACGGATCTTCTGGATACACAGGCCCTATTGTCGAACTCGGTCTCCCTGTTTTCCGGTATGGTATGCTTGGCTGACCTGGTCTTTGTGGTGTTGTCAATCCCTGCACCAACGATTCCACCATCTCTGAGATAACGGTCTTTGCGAGTTGACTCAGCGAGGTGATCTTTCCAAAGCCAAAGACTGTTTCCCAATCGTCTCCATCATGCACGTGGCTGGCCGCCCAGAGGATGTCTCCCGTTTCAGTGTCGAGCATCCGGGCGTTTACGGCAACGATAGGGATGGATTCGGCTCTCTCTTGACGTACTTCGTACTCATCCACGGAGCCAACAATCACCGTCCGGGCATTGATCTGCTGTCCCAACTCTTGGAGTTTAGCCAGATCGAGTTCTGCTGTCGTTCGGATCCTCAGGCGCCGTAGCGATTTCTCGATCTCCCCGGCCTCCGCTATTTCAAACAGTTCAGCGCGAGCAAGTTCCGTCAGCAAAAGATTGACGACTTTTTTTCCGGCATCGGGATGACCACTGATATTGTCGAAGGGAAGCACCGCTAGAGTACCCACATGTGCGGGTGTTATACCACGTTTGAGATATCCTCTTACGGGGGCTTTTGCGCATCCGGATACACCAAGCAGTATGCTCATCAAGAGCACTGCTATCCTCTGCCAGTGGGCTGTTCGGTCCAATGAAACGATGAGATCGAACACCGCGTTCCTTTCGGTATACTGGTTCCTCGTGTATCAACGGGTGTATTTGGCTAAAGCGTTGGCCATGTCTTGAATAACGTGCTGAGACAGTGTGCTCAGGGAACTGATCTTTCCCCATCCAAGAATGGGGATTCCTGCGCTCCCCCGTCGGGTATGCGTACTTGCCCAGATGATGATATTGGTATCGACATCGATCAACCTCACCGCAATACTGACCTCAGGGATGGTACGATCCGCAACTCGCTCGGCATTATAGGCTTCGACAGATCCGAGGAGTATCGCCTGGACATTCAGTGCCTCTCCTATCTGCCTGCTGAGCGGCACGGTGGTCACCGATTGTTCTTCTGTTCCAGGTGCACTAATGGTAGGAGGCATACCTGAACTCCTGCCATATATGAGCCCTTTCTGTTGGAGTATCCTGTCCACTTCACCAATATCCATCACATCAAAACTGCCGACCATCAAGAGTTCAATGACAAAAGTAACCCGTACCTTGTCACCAGCTTTGTCGTCCTTCGAGAAGTTCTCAAACGGCAGGACAGCGATCCGCTTGATTCTATCCAGTCCCGGACTGGGATGGATGTAGACATGAGGACCCGCACATCCCACCACGATGACAGCGACCAGCAATACGAGTAAGAAATATATCACCGGCGTCTTGCTAATGGGCGTTCGCTTCATGGTTATTCGTAGAGGAGATGACTTCATTGATTATATTTCGCAATCTTTGTATTTGGATGGGCTTGTCTAGCGATATATCCACGCATTTATCGCGAAGTTCATCTTTGGACATTTCCAGTCCATAACCGCTAAGCATAATCACAAGCGTATCTGGGCAAGCGTTCTTGGCAGCTCGAGCTACCTCCCAACCCGTTACTCCGGGCATGCCGAGGTCCGTCAGAACAATATGATAACTGGAGATCCGAAGGAATTCAAGGGCCTCATCTCCATTGCTGGCTGCTGTGACATCATGCCTATCCTCAGTGAGTACACTTGTGACAACGTTGCGTACCATGTTGTCATCTTCGACAACCAGGATTCGGACCCGTTCTTCCTGCTTGACAACTTCCGGCTCCTCCCCTTTCACGGTGTCACGCCGATCCACAGATATCGGAAGCGTGATCGTGAAAGTCGTGCCCTGGCCTTCTGTGCTATCTACGCTGATGCGACCACCGTGCCGTTGGATCGCCGAGTGAGAGATACTCAACCCGAGTCCCGTTCCCTGGGTGCCTTTCGTCGTGAAGAACGGATCGAAGATCTTCCGTTGTATCTCATTGGACATACCGATACCCGTATCTGTCACCGTAATCATGATGGATTTTGCATCGGAGAACGTCCTCAGCATGATCTCGCCACCTTCCGGCATCGCATCGACCGCATTCAGGATCATATTGCTCAGTGTCTCAAGCAGTTCCGCAGCATTGCCCAGGATAGGGCTTACCTTTCCGAGATCCGTGTGCACATCGATGTTGATCCCCTTCTCCTGCGCCGCATTTCGCCATGATGCCTCCGTGAGCTTCAGAGCAGATTCAACGATTTCATTGATATTCAATGGAAAAAGTTCCTCGCTCGATGCTGCTTTCCTTGCGAAATCTCGCATGCGCTTCACTGTATCTGCACCGGACAAAGTTGCCTTTTCGATGATATTGAGCTTGGTCAGTATCTGTGGATCATTGACCTTCGTTTGCAGTAACTGCGTGTACCCCAATATTCCTGCCAGGATATTGTTGAAATTATGGGCGATGCCTGAAACCATTTCGCCCAAGGCCGCTAACTTCTCCGTGCGGATCATCTGCTCATGCGCTTCTTCCAGTTGACTATAGGAGCGTTTCTGCTGCTCGAAAAGTTGCGCATTCTCCATGGCGACTGCCGCATAGTTTGCAATCGCCATAAGGAAATCAATCTGCTCTTCGTTGTAGCAGTTCGTATCCAGGCTTGCCGTACCCAGAGTGCCGACGATTTTTCCGTTGACACCTATCGGTACCATCAGAATAGAACGCACTGTCTGCTTTTGATATATCTGTTTGAACCGAGAATCTTCGGTGGTGTCATGAATAAGCATGGGTCGGCCATGTGCGACGACCCAGCCGGGCACACCACAATGAGCGGGGAGTTTGTCCCTGACATCCTCCTCATCCTCCCATCCTATGGAAAATGTGGTAAACTGGGTTTTGTCCTCGTCCAGCAGGAAAAGTACGGTAGAGTGGCTACCGAAGAACTCGTTGGTCTTCATGAGAATCTTGTCGATGACACGCTGGAATTCAACGGAATGAGAGAACTCTGCCCCGATATCGAGTAGGGTGGCCAGCTCGGCGTTCCGTTGCAGGAGTTCCCTGTTTTTCTCCTGGAGTTGCTCGCTGAAATCGATGAGTTTCTGCTGCTGACTTCTGAGGTGATACATCATGTTGTTGAAGTTTTCACCGATCTGGATGATGGGCTCCGTCCCGATGCTCGCTTGAAACACCCGACACTTTCGGCAATCTCCCAGTTCAACGGCAAAATGCCCCGTCACTTCATCGTCGCAGAATGTTCCTGCAATTTGCCAGCAGCGGAGATCGTCCGAGCCGTATGCGGAACAGTCGGTTTTCTTGCAACTGTGTTCCTCCCAGCACTTCCTCAGGTGCGGATTCTCGAATAGCACCTCGGTGTCATCGTGCAGAGCAGCCAGGGTCAATTCATTGAACGTTTGGGTTGCAGCCAGCAGCATATCAGCATTGGCCTTTATCTGCTGAGTTTTTCTTTCCACCTCCTGCTGAAGTTCTTCGTTAAAGTTCTCAAGCTTCTCTTGTGAGTCCTTCAGCTTGCCAGCCATCATGTTGAAAGAGTTCGTCAGGTTCCCAATTTCGTCCTTTGCCTGAGTCTGGATTCGATAATCCCGTTCCCCATCCGCCAGTTTCTGCGTACCAAGAGCCAAGAGTTCAATCGGTTTAATGACTAATCTCCGAAGGACGACAATAATGACAGAAGCAGCAGAGAGCAGAGTGACCAGTCCCACGAAAAACATGATTCCGGAGAGACTTGCCATCTCACGCTCGACCCCTGTCAGCGAAGTGTCAATAAGCAACGTACCAAGTATCTTCTGTTCTTTAGCATGGCATGTCTGGCACTCGATTTGATTGGGGATGTAGTAAGTGCTACGTAGTATGCTCTGTTTTTTCAGATTTTCAAACACTGTTTGCCTGGGAGAAGCCGATGTCTCCATATCAGAGAACTGGCGATAGGTCATCGGGAGGAAGGTCTCCAATGTTTTGTCTCCCTCATCCTGCTTGGGAGAAAAGGCTACCTTTCCCTCCGTATCGAGGACCCGTACCCTCTCGATATACCGTTGATCCTCCAATTCTCGAATGCTGTTATAAATGTCTTTCACTTCGTTTCTGAGCATCTTATGTTCTAAGTTAAGACGGATCGCTTCGTTGAGCTGGCTCGAGTAAGCCTTCATATGCCTCATGAGTTGCGTCTTCTGGTATTCACCAAGTAGATAAAAAGAAGCGGCCAGCATCATAGCGAGCGAGAGGACAACTGCAAGGATGATTTTTGTATTGAGACTTTCTGATAGAGCAACCATAGTCGCGCCTCCAGTCAAAGGCATCCATCAAAACCTGAGATTTCCCTGGAATGAGATCCTTGTTGTCTTACCAGGGCCGAACTGCCTGTTGTCGGAGCGGGTTTCATAACGTAAACTTAGATAATTGCCCCGGCTTATCTCTTGTCTGATCTCACTGGTGAAAATATTGGTTGCGGAAAGCTTCCTGCGCAGGGATAAAGGATCAATTTCAGGGCTTTCCGTCTTACTGTACCGGATAGAGATATTCGATCCGTCTCTCTGATAGTTGATACCATATGTCAGAGAATTTGTGCTGCCCTCCCATGCGGTTGATATGTTCTTGCTGTATCTGAGGTTGAGATCCAACATACGAATGAAAGAATAATTCAAATCGAATGCAAGTGTGTGCTGAGTTTCATCGTCAGTTCGACCGCGTGACCACCGACTCGACCTCTGCCAGTCATAACTGACTTCGGTCCTCAAGTTTGCTGTGGGAATCGCTTCTAATCTTGTGACGACATTGTTCCTGCTGTTGCGGAGATCACTTACGAAATTGGTGGACTCAGATGAATCGATACGCGATATGACGTTGATCCCCTCAATGGGTTCGGCTCGTAAATCGAAGGAACTTCTCCTGAGAGATAGCAGCCGCTGACTGTCTTCACTGGAATCATGAGCGGTGACATAGCCGGAAAACACCAATCCTTGTCGAGGTTCCACATAGAGCGTCACCGACAAGCTCTCATTCAAAACAGGACGCTGTTCGCTCTCAGAAATATCGTTCTTGGAATAGGTGGTATTCATGAGAATACCTCGCAATGGCTGAAGCATCAATTGGATCCGGTTCGTCAGTGAGTCCATCGTGAGATCCCCCGTGAATCCACTACTCTGTTCTTGCCGTCCGAGCATCGTTCCGGACAGTGTGATAGTGGGTACGGGGCTAATACGAAATCCTGCAGAGAAATCCCGCGTTTCCTCATAGGTCTCCCCCGTTGTGGCTCGTTCTGTACGAAGCTCTCCCAGCTTGTACTGTCCACTCAGAGAAAATAACCGTCTGTAGGAATAGGCGAAGATCGCTTCGCCAGTGGTATCGGAAGATTTGATGTCGTAAGTGGGTCCCCGGATCAGATCCTTTGAAGTGTATTCCACCTTGTCTAACCGGACGCGAAAGGGTCCAAGCTCATCCTCCAGTCCAAGTTGCATGTTGATTCTGCTGGAGTTTATCTTGGGTTCTTCTGCGGTATCTCTTGTATCTTGTTTCGCGTAAGCCATGCGGAAAGTCGGCAATCCAGGTAAAGTAACGGTCAGATTCTCATAGAGGCGTGGATTTACCATCCCTCTGAACGTGCGTACAGAATAGCCGCTGGCAAGCGTATAGTGTTTCCCCTGCAAATTAAGGTTGTATGTTGGCGTGAATCCTCCCAGGAGATCCCGTTCTTTGCCCCTTTGCAGGACGCCAACATTGAGGCCCAACAATTTCGCCAGGCCGGTTTTCCCTGTGAGCGATAGGTTGATGCGCTGCTCAGATTCTCTCGACCATTCTCCCCCCGCCTTGATCAGATCATAGGAGAACGAGGTGGTTGTGTTTACTTGGGCACTGGCTGTCCCGCACAGGTGGTTCGTCAGCGAACAGAAAAAAAAAAGAAGGACAAAGCCAGTAAGAGTTTGCCACGAAGACTATGCATCAGCTTAAGCTAGACTCCAACGGTCGTTAAGGCCGGAAAACCAGCCCCCCGGCTTTCTGGCGCCTCGATCCTCCGGTTGTGATGCAGAAGTACCGTCTGTATTTGTGTCATACAGGATCGCAAGGGTTACCTCGGATATTCAACGGTGTAGTTTTCATAACCATGGCATCCCATTCCTCCCCCTCCCCCTCCCATACCTCCACCTCCACCTGACCCACTACAGTTGCCACCGTCCGGATATTCAATATAGTCCGTGATGCCGGGGCTTCTACCGATCACAATGAGATGTGGCTGGTCCGTCGATCCATGCGAATCGTGACAGGTATAACAGGGATACTGCTTCCTGTCGACATGCTTGGAGTGTTTCGTAAAGCGGCTGTATTTCCCGGCCGTTTTTTTCGTCTGATCATTGGCGTATGTATCATAGTTGTGGCAGTCGAAGCAGATTTCGTTGGATGACATAGTACGCTGACTGCTACTCGCCACATAGTCTTTCTTCAGGATGTAATTGTACTGGGAACCGTGTGGTCCTTCCAGCAAGGAGCTATCACTTCCGTGGCAATCGGTGCAATACATCGTATCCCCGGGAGCCCAACCATTGACAAAAGAGCGGGAATCGATCCCCGAATTGGTTCCCTGGGCTTCGACGGGATGGTAGGAGGGGTTGTTGGTATTGAACAGTTTGGCCATGTCAGGCTGCCAGCCTGGCTGTACGGTCCAAGACGAGTGGCACTTGAAGCAGAGCTGGTATTCATACTTAATACCCACACTGGGAGAGAGATAGGTATAGGTCGGTTGGGTTCCTGCTCCACCGTTCAGAACGGCGACACCACTGACCCCTTTGATCCGCTCAGAGGCATCGGGATGCGGTGGAGTAAACACATCGGACTTCGCATAGTGTGCATTGTGACAATCGGTGCATTCGGCATGACGATTTGCGCTTCCGAAACTACTCGTCGTTCCTCCCTCGGCTGGATCATGTCGATCCGAGTAATCATGGGCCGGATGACGGTAAGTGTTGATGATGTCATTTTTCACATTGCTTGCCGGAGAACCATCATGACATGTTTCACAGAGGTTCTCCTCCCGGGAGATCGCCTGGCTCGGCACCAGTCCCCCACCATCGTCATAACCGTGGGGTGTATGACAGTTCAGGCATTCGCCATAATCGGAAAACGGACGCGCCGGAGGCGTCGGCCCGGGCCAGTACATATTTGTGCTGGTTGCGTGGGAGGAATTCTGGTAGGTCGTTGAACTCTGGTAGATTTCATTGCTACTGGTCGAAGCATGACAGGGGCCAGCACCATCGTTCGCATAACAGAGATTGTTGTCATTGCCGGCAAACAGAAGATAGTCATGAGGACCACCCTGCGTCGGCACACTATCCCGACTTGCATGCTGATCGTGACACTGGGTGCAATCTCCTTTCGGATCTCCTGTAACCCGATAGACACCAGTCAGCGCATTACCATGCTTGGTGGATTCATAAACCTTGTTGTGACACTGCTGACAGGTGGAGAGCATCCTGGAACCATCCGCGAAGATCAGACCGGATTGATTAGCAGAACCATGTGCTTTGTGGCAGGAAAGACAAAACACCTGATCATCCAGACCAGGAATGATCGAATCCGGGCTCTCCACCTCGATGCGATTAGTGATAGAGCCACTCCAGTGACTATAGTCGGTGTACTGCTGTCCATAGATCGTCACATCCTGCGGATGGCGAAACCACGGTTCCGGAGAACCTGTCTCAGTGGATCCATGGAAGTTGGTATGACAATCATTGCACCAGTCGCTCATGCCACTCTTGTAGCGAAGATTCGCGGGTGTGTAGACTTCAGCAGGGGTGTTCCCACCCGGTCCATCTGCAGATTTTGTCTGAGCTACAACAACCCCAACATTTGCGCTATTGCCACTGCCCACCGGGTTGAGTAGTAGGTTCCGGTGGTTGACACTGCCGTGTGGCTCATGGCAGGAGGCACAGCTCAGGATCAGGCTATCGCTTCCTCCCGGTGGCATTTCCCCGGTGGACATACCGAGGTTGTGGGCGTTGTCACTCGCAGCACCTCCGGAGTTCGCAAAATATCCCGCTGCGGGATCGGGGGTATAAGTGACCGGATACACGACGTCCGGAGCATCCGTATCAGTGCCGTCGTGGCAGGCAAGGCACAGAGCGGTTGTTGTGCTCGCCAGGAGCAGACGAGGAAAAGGCCCACCCGCTTCTGCATCCATAGGCATCATTCCACCCTCGCTGTAGTGCATCGTATGGCAGTCAGAGCAGATGATCTGTGATGGTTGATGCCAGGTACCCGCTTTAGCAATAGAGACAGTGCAGAAAAGAATGATGAAGATAGTATGAATCCAGTACCTTAAGTCGCACATGATTATTCCTGTATCCGGAGAACCTGCAATCTGCTGGCTCCTTTTTCCAGGACGTAGATCCTGTTATTTTCGTCAAGTGCAATGTCAATCGGGAAGAAAAACTGTCCGGGTCTTGATCCGAAGGTGCCAAATTGAAACAGGTGGGTCCCATCTGTCTTGAAGACTTTTACCTGGTGTCTGAAAGTGTCTGTGATCCACAACCTGCCCTGAGTATCGACGAAGATGCCTCCCGGAAACGAGAACTCCCCTTTGCGAGGGCCACGAGCACCAAAAGTATAGAGGAACCGACCTCTTCTGTCAAAGATCTGAACGGGATATTGTTTGGAATCAGCTACGTAGATCCGCCCTGCGTTGTCTACGGCGATCCCCGATATGAGTTGAAATTCGCCTTCTTCAGTGCCTTTTCTACCGAACTGAAACTGGAAGTTACCCTCCGTATCGTACACCAGGATTCTTGCGTTTTCCCTGTCAACGAGGTACAATTTCCCATCGACATCGAAGCACATTCTTCCAGGTTTGAAGGGAGTCGCATCGGGTGCATACAGATCCATCAAGTGTTCCCCTCGAAAATCGAAGATCTGCAGGCTACGTTTTTCCATCTGGCTCACATAGATCTGGCTCTCCGCATCGACCAAAATGTCGAGTGGCTCACTCAATCCCTGAATACCACGAATCTGAAAACGCGGTTCCCCGCCCACACCAAACACAACGACCCGGTTGTTTCCTGTGTCAGCGATATATATCTCATCATGATGTTTATCGTACCAAACGCCCATTGGCTTAACGAGTTTCTGATCGTCCGAGAACCGTTCAATAGCGAATAGAAATGTTATCGAAATGCCATCATCGACGAACACTTCTTTGCTCTGCGCGGAAGATGGCTGTGCAGCGTTATCATCCACTCCCGCATATGTCATCGGTGAGGCGAGGATGAGCAGGGATGCAATGAATATCCGAAGAGAGAAGATCACGGCAATACCGATCTCAGTTTTATGGTTCATCAGAATTCTGTGTGAAAATAAGGGGACAAGAGCCAGTTTTATTAGTATGTCGGTTTGGTGTGCGATTGTCAAGGTTAGAAAACAACCAGCATTCGTGAGAAAGGGCCCCCGACAAAGATACAGTTGGGAGCCCCCCCTTATTGTTATACCAAATGCAGCTTAAAAAGATAGTTTGCGGGTTTTCCTATCCCTGTGAGCGGATGCGAGTTCACAGGTCCAACGGGCACATGCAATATGCCTCACTTCAAAATGACGATGCGGCGAGTGGCCTCGAATGTACCGGCGCGGAGTGTGTAGAAATAGACGCCGCTGGTGACGCTCTCCCCAGCGTTGTTCTTTCCATCCCAGCGGGCTGCCCGCTGACGGTCGATGTAGTTACCCGCCGATTTTTGTCCGAGGGCGAGCGTGCGGATCTGTTGACCGGAGAGATTGTATATTTCGACCACCACGTCGGCATCCGCATTCAAGCGGAAGGGGATCCATGTCTCAGGGTTGCCCGGATTCGGATAGCTAGGAAGCAGAACGGATTCCCTCGGCATGGCTTCCAGTTCCATAGGAGGAAGCTCGATATGATTCCTCTGAATGTCTTCGGCAGTCAGTGTGTAGGTTATCGTTTTGCTCAGCCACCGGGGGCCTGTTGCTTTCATCTGAAGCACATCCCCCACAGTCGCGGCTCGGTTATCGACCAGATCGATGAACGCTGCCACATAGACTCCATCAGAATTCGTGGTCACTGTCTGAGTAACATCCGTATATGAGTTCTTGATCTCGATGCTGATCTTTTCGAGGGTTTGTCCGGTTTCCAGATTCAGCGCTTCTCCAGTGATGACAAGCACGGGGATGTTCGATAGTGCTGGACCGTCCACTATGGGTGCCGCGGGGATGAGCGGCCTATCACGCCAGGCATCCCCCTCAAACAAGACTTTCTTGGGTTGGGACATAACGGCCAGATAACCGACACCACCTTCTACCGTTGTATTCAGTGAGGATCGAACCCCGGGAAAGTAGGCCTCGCATTGTCGACGGAATCGGTTATAGGTGATGAGATGGATCAATCCATCCCCGATGTGCGTCACCAGATCACTCAATCTCCACTCACCGCTCGGCTGTCGTGGCACGGCAAACATGCTCACGCCGGAGGGGAGGTCGACTTCCCTTTCCCATGCCGTGCCCTGGAACTTCACCGTTTTCGCTTCGCTCATCACGATGATATAAGCCGCACTTCCCGTCACGGGAACATTCGCAGAGACATCGTCCGTGAAACTGGGTAGGTAGTTCACGAACTTGCCTTCGTCGGAGGAATAGGCGAGAATCGAGACCACACCGCTACCGATATGGGCGGCCAGGTCACTGAGATGCCAATCAGTGGATGGTTTCAACGGTACAGAGATGAAATTGACGCCAACTCCCAACTCCATGCCAAAGCTACCTTCGGTATCACTCGATGACTCACCGCCTGGCAAACTGAACTCATCGATACCAAACAGTTCGACCCGTCCATTGTCAGAGGATGTGATCCAGAGTCTATTGTACCGATCAAGGGCGACATCGGACGGAAGCCGCAACTGTCCCGGTCCGGTCCCATAGTTCCCGATGAATGCAAGCGACCGACCCGTATAATCGACAACCTGAACGGTTGATTGGAAGCAATCCGTCACATAGATCCTTCCTTTTCCATCGACCGCCAGCCCCTGGATACGTGTGAATTCTCCCGGCTTCGACCCGTATTGACCGATGCTCTTCTTCCAGTTTCCATTCCGGTCAAAAATCTGGATCCTTGCGGCATTCTTCCCGTCTTCCAGTCCACCATATTGTCCGACAAGTATGGCATCATTGGTTTCATCAATCGCAATTCCGGTGGGGAAGACAAGCTTTGAGTCACCAAACTGAGATAGGTAGCTCCCGTTTTGGTCGAAGACTTTGACACAGTCCTCCTTACTGTCCACCACATAGATCTTGTTCTGTGAATCGATGGCAATATCCGCCGGCATGGTGAATTGACCGATTCCGATGCCCAGCTTACCTGCGGATGAACCATCCGGGTTGAGTATGGTCACACTTCCCGTTTCCCTGTCTCCGACATAGAGTTTGCCACGATTATCGACAGCAATGCCCAGAGGAGATTGTATCCCGTAAATCATCCGTACCAGATTTCCAGACGAATCAAGAACAGATACACGATGTCGACGCGTTTCCGTGACATAGGCATTCCCCTGGGCATCTGTCGCAATTCTTATAGGAGCATACAACCCCTCAGAAAAACTGGAGAGATAGGTGGCGTTTGGCAGCTCGACAGATGCCGCAAGCGAACGAATCAGGAAGACTAACAGGAGTAACCATATTAGATGAAATCCGGTATGACGATATCTCCTCCACATGTTGTGCAACTCCTTTCTATTCTCGCCAATCCTTAAGCGATTTGCGATCTCCGATAACACTTTTCGAGCCCATCCGGTTAGTTGTATTTGAGTTTGTAGCTCTTATTCCCATGACACCCGCTGGTACCGGCGCAACTACCGTTTGTACTCGTATCCGGCGATGGAGTAAAGCTCGTTATCCCCGGGCTCCTCCCTGTTATGATCAAGTGGGTCTCAGAAGTGGAACCGTGCGAGTCGTGGCACGCGTAGCAGGGATACTGTTTTTTGTCCACATGTTTCAGATGCTTATTGAAGCGGCTGTAATCCTTGGGATTGGGGTTGCCACCCTGGTCCTTACCGTAGGTATTGTAATTATGGCAATCGAAACAGAGTTCGGCAGAGGACATCGTGCGCTTGGCACTGCTCGCCGTATAGTCCTTCTTCAGGATGTAACCGTACTGCGAACCGTGGGAGCCTGAGATGGGCCCCATGTGGCAATCCACACAGTACATCGTGTCCCCGGGGCTCCATCCGTTCACGAAAGCACCGGAATTGATGCCGGCATTCGGACTCTGGGCCTGTATCGGATGGTAAGAGGGATTGCCGGAATTGAACGGTGTCTCCATATTGGGAACCGTTACATTATCCGAGAAGGGCGTTGTGTCCCCATTGACGCCATCTGCATCGTGGCAGCTTGCGCAGAAGGGCTGTAGCGAAGCGGGGCCTGTATAGGCGATGCTCGCACTCGTATCGACGTTAAATAGATAGACCGTGCCGCCTTGATGGTTCGATGTGTCATGACAGACAGTGCAGTCAGATGCCTGGATGGTCCCATTGACATGATGGGATGGTTGTGAAAAATCACCACCTGCACCGACGATCTGACGAACATGAACCAGTGGAGCACTATGGCAGGCAGTACAATCCCCGCCGGTAGGCGCGAACCCATCCGAATGGGGGTGACAGGTGGTACAGTTCGTCCCCACATTGTGGCTATGGTTACCCGTGGCATCATTGCGATGATAGGCCGTCGTCGTATGACAGACCTCGCAGACACCATCATACGTCGCATCCCCATCCGCAAAGGAATTCGTACCTGTCGCACCCGTGAACTTGACAGACTTTGCGCCGCTGTTCGGGGTCTCCACCTGCGTCCGAACCAGCTTCCCATACGTCGTGCCATAGGCGTTGTCCTGTTCCTGGGCATGAGGATTGTGACAAGATGCACAGTCCAGACTCTGATGCGTTGCTGCATCGGTCGCTGTGGTCCCATTGTGACACGTCGTGCAACGTGTGCCTGAACCAGATTTCGTCATACCCACAAACGCACCCGTGGCGCCATGTGCATCATGACAGTCGGAGCACTTGCTCGCACTATGCGGAGTCGCCTGGAAGTAAGCGTATGTCGTGTAGTCTATCGGTGCGGCCGTTGCCACCGTTCCAGGTGGGTGGCACTGTTGACAGTTGCTGTTGCTCGCGTCATTCTCAAACCCCGACTTCAGTCGCTGATTCGTTGCACTGAAGTGCTGGGAGGTTTGATTGTGGCAACCAGAGCATGCCTGATTCGCTGCGGGATTCCCTGTTGCAGATACGGATTGGAAGGGAAGTCTGGTGTAGTTGCCGGATGCCTTGCTGTGACCTGTCTGGTAGGCTCCATAGGTGGAACCATCTCCCATGATGTTGGTTGCATTGTTGCCACTGCCATCCTGAGCACTGTTTCCGGGGGTCGCATCGTGACAGCTTCCACAGAAACTGGCTTCCCCTGCTGCGACTCCCCAACTCCCCGCAGTCCCTTCGGACGAACCGGGATTGTTCCAGTAGGACTTGGCACTGGCAACACCATCCGATGAATGGCAATTTGTGCACACGGTCGTGCCAGCGAGATTCTGGCCATCGGCGAGTGTCGGTGGGCTATTGCTTCCATGACACGCCGAACAGGCCAACTGAGGGCCATAGGTGGCGTTGACGTGCGTTGTGTGGGAACCTCCTCCCATGCCTGGCGCGAACCCATCCGAATGGGGGTGACAGGTGGTACAGTTCGTCCCCACATTGTGGCTATGGTTACCCGTGGCATCATTGCGATGATAGGCCGTCGTCGTATGACAGACCTCGCAGACACCAT
>JAJRTO010000284.1 GCA_024278235.1 Candidatus Poribacteria bacterium | reverse complement strand
CATGAGCACACAGAACGAGGGGAACATCCCCATTCGACTTGGTTTTATTGGCTGCGGAGGAATCGCGCGGCGAGCGCATCTGCCGAGCCTATCCTCCATCCCGGATCTGGTTCGCGTTGTTGCGATCTCGGATGTGGTGTCCGAAAATCTGTCACCACCACACAGTGGAGAAACCGCCGAGCAGCGGGCGGTGGCTGTCTCAAGGAACTGTGGGCCGTCGATCCTAACAACCCGGTGCGTTTAACTGTGTATGCATGAACTCCGTAATGGGCTGCTACGGTGATATTAGGGTACAGGAAGTTCTGCCGCGTAGTCCATAGTTTCTACTAGCGAGTTGAGACAACGAATATGAGATTCTTCAGGTAGTTCTTCTCTAAAACCTATAGGTTACGCCCTACTCGTCTTCTGGACTGGACAGCGTCACCCTACGTGGCTGCCTACTTCGCGGTGCGCGAAGATCCTGATGCAGACGGGGCTGTTTGGTTGTCAACAACTGAGCCGCTCAGAACAACGAAAGAGAAACAGTGCAAGGCACTGTTCTTTAGTATCGACTGTGAACCCAAGCCAGATGGTAAATACCTTGACAAGCTCCTACGCCCTGAGTTCAAACAGCGGGAAAGTCCTCTTTCTTTCAACGCCAAGTTCAGGAAGGAACAGGATCAATGGTCGATTGGCGATCCAACAGGATACCGGTACACGGTCTGTATATGCGACAGCAAGTGCTCTGTCTATTACCGAGGTATACCCCATCCTAACCAGCGATGGGGCTGGTTGTTCGATGCTGAAGCACCGGATGGCCTTATGCTGAATACACGCGGAGGAAAAACAAAATCCAACACAGATTATCTCTGCCGAATTACCTTTGGAAGCATCGGCAGAAAATGGGGTATTCCCAGCAGATGGTGGCTACTCTTTTGGGTCACAAGACTGCTTCTCATATCTCTGCTTATGAGCGGGGGAAGCGATTGCCCAGCCTAGAGAACGCTTTTAAGTTGGCGATCATCCTCTCCACCTCTGTGGATTTCCTGTATTACGACTTCTACAAAGAGCTGAAGCAAGAGATTCAGCATGCCAGGAGGGAACTTTATGGTCGTAAGAAATAAGCTACATGCAGAACCAGAACTCATCCGAGTTCTTTCTTTTTTTGCTCGCGGCAAAGAGATCGGATTCGCTATTATAGCTGATGGTGAACTCATCAGATACGGGGTGAAAACAGTTTCCGGCAGACGCTGTGGAGCAACATTCAAAAGGAAGGTTGAAAAATCACTCCTAATATTTGCGAGGGCTTGCCGGAGATGCGACCATTGTTTTCGAGCAAGTCCTTGATTCTTCCCGCCTGGGCGCTCTTTGCCAAGTGATAAACCAGATTGCGACGGACTGGCAGAACCAGGGATTACCTGTCCGCTTTGCTTTACTTCCCAAGCTTACCCACCACCAACTCCGAGAGCAGATCGCTGAAAAACATCCGATTCTTCAACCACTCATCAAAGACGCGAAACCACAGAAGCTGAAGTATTGGGACAGGATGTTTATGGCTGTTGGGTTGGGGGATTTGGTTGTGAGTGTTCGCTCAACCGATGTATAATCTCCTCATACTGCGGAGAGCTTACTTGAGATCTGCCCAGGTGGTAGCCAGCTTGCCATGGGAATCAACAGACAACACGAAAAATTCCATCGCTTCCTGAACCTCTGTCTCCGTTAGCGGCCTCAACCACAGACGCACTTCATCAATCAGGCCATCGAAGAACTGCCCGCTGTCGGTCCAGGAACCAATGACCGTATCGCCTTTTTTCCCTTGGTAAAGCTGCCTGCCATTGTCCTCGGCCTTCATCTCGCCATTGACATAGATGCGTCTTACTTGATTGTCCGCATCATGCCAAAAGGCGATGTGAGCCCACTCCCCTTTCTTCACCATGCCGCCGGGGGTGTCCAGGTCATTGCCATAGAACCCCATCCTGAGAATACCAGTATTGTAGACTCGATAGTGCATGCTCAGGTTCGTCGAGTTGGTGTCCTTCTGAGAGAAGACCAGTTGTTGGTCACTGGAAAGATTGGGAGCTATCCACATTTCGACCGTATGACTTTGTTCGGTCAGTTTGATGTAGGGAGCTCTCACGTCCACATTGACAGCGAACTTCAAAGCAGTGCCATAGTCACGCTCTTTGGAGTCCACCCATTCTGCCTTGCCAGATATCTTCCCATGATTCTCATTTCCCGAAGCATCATTGGCCACATCCCCGTCTCCTTCGTCGAAGGTGAACCAAAGCGCCAGAGAATCATCCGGTCCAAGCCTTGCTTGAGTCAAAATTGGGAGCATCATGAGACCTACAACAAACAGCGCGATAATCCACATCTTCATGTTGGTACCCTCCATAATTCCTAAGTTTACTCATGCCAGCAACGGCAGATATCAAATTCTAATGTTTGCCGTTGCCCTCTTGGTTAAACGAACTAACGACCTATGTTACCGGATTTAGACGCTTCACTCAACAAAAATCAGGCCTGCTGAAGAGCATTGCTGATGACTGTGGTCTGATACCGTTTTCAGTTTAACATTGCCGCCTGACGTCGGTCCATAAACATGCGAACAACACGTGTTAACCAACGGTCTCCTAGCAAAGACCATACCCGTTCCGCATGCTCCCAGAATGCACGTAACACCTCCGTGTTCGCCGCTTCCATGTCATCGAGTGTCTTCCATACGGAGTTGGACACATGACGCTTGACGGGATCCCAAACCTGTTCCATCGCATTCAGTTCGGGGCTGTAAGCAGGAAGCGGGATCAGAAACATGTTCTGAGGGACGCGTGGGTCTCCTGGCTTTGGGTGGAAGCCCGCCTGGTCACGGAAGTTGTTCGATGGTGCCAGGACCCTTCAGGTTAAGTTTGGACATGGGATACCTCGGTCGTTATGAGATGGATAGCCCCGAGAGGATACCATCCAAAGTGGAAATTTTAAACTGCATTCCGTATGACTCGGGAACGGATTCGGCAGATTGAGCAGGAATCCAAGAGGAAGTCCAGACGTTGGTTGGAGAGGGAAGAGTAAACAAAAGCGCATGAGGATTGATACGGGACTCGAACCCGCAACCCGCGCCCGTCGCGTTAGCACGTATCACCTACTCTACCATTGAGCGAAGCAAACACTCGCATTAGATATAACCCGCTATCTGGAGATGACTTCAGATTTTACGTCGTTGGGTGACGGTGTGGTATGCAGGGAAGCTAATGCTTAGAAACTGGACAAATAACACCTTTAATACTAGAATGGTGACAGAAGGTGGTCATGGCAGGAATGAGGTGGAGCATGGTTACCACGATCGTGGCAAGGAGAACAACATCCCAAATGAATTCAATTACAGAGGAGGGTGAAAAGTCATGACACGCAGAGAGTTCTACGACAAATGGGATAATATCGTCTTGCACAGCCATTCATGCTACAACCTAAGCGATCTTCTACATAATGCTGAAGAGATCATTTCGGATTGGAGTCAGATAGGCGGAGAAGTCTTAGGCAAAGACTGTCTACACTTGAAGCTCCTGCTCTACCGAATCACGTCCCTGGTCTTCGACCGCAAATATAGAATGGCCAGAATGGTCCGAAGAATGCAACGAGATCCGTGCTCGATTAAGGTGGACGACGAGACCAATGTCCAGGCATCTTGAGTTTGCTCAACCAGGCACTCGAACCTGGTGGAGCGTCGTGAGTTCGAGTATGTGCGTCATGGGACTCAATGCCTCATCGCCAACTTCGAAGTCGCCACGGGGCAAGTGATAGCTCCTACGGTCAGTCACACCCGCACCGAAGCCGACTTCGTTGCCCACATTGCCAACACGGTCGCCACTGACCCAGATGGCAGATGGCTCTTCATCGTGGACCAACTCAACACGCATCAGTCCGAAAGCCTGGTGCGCTTGGTCGCCCAACGCTGTGGCATCGACACACCGCTGGGAGAGAAGGGAAAGTCAGGCATTCTACTGTCGATGCCAAGTCGCAAGGCGTTCCTGGAAGATGAAAGCCACCGAATTCGCTTTATCTACACGCCCAAGCACACATCCTGGCTCAACCAGGTCGAGATATGGTTCAGCATCCTGGTGCGACGTCTACTCAAGCGCGCCTGTTTCCGTTCAACAGAAGAGCTCAAAGAGCGTCTGTTGGACTTCATTGACTACTTCAATCGGGTCTTGGCGAAGCCGTTCAAGTGGACTTACACAGGCAAACCACTGGCCGCCTAGACCTCAACATAAGAAACCAGATACACAAGTCATTCTGCACACACAAGTCATTCTGCACACGGAATAGGCTCATGCTCCATTGGCTGCAGAGGGGGCTAGCGAACCTACAGAAAAGAAGTACCACACACCCAACAGCACTCAGAGATACGTCTCCTCTGCAAGCAAACGGAGGGTCAGGTATTTATGACCGACTGTACTAGGTATTGTTGAGATAGGCATCGTTCTAGGACTTCTCAACGTGCTTTTCCTCTGTTTTGTCATCGTACAGTTCCGCTGTTTCTTCGGCGGTGAACCTATTGTCAGACTGACCACCGGTATGACCTATGCCGAATATGCCCGACGTGGCTTCTTCGAGCTTGTGTGTGTGGCAACTCTTGTGCTACCCCTGCTGATTTTCATGCATGGGTTGCTTCTCAAGGAGAATCCAGTACACGAGCGTGTTTTTCGTGTGTTAGCAGTTGCTCAAGTATTGCTACTATTCATCATCATGACTTCTGCAGTCCAGCGCATGCGACTCTATCAAAGCACATACGGGCTGACTGAACTACGTTTTTATGCGACAGCTTTTATGGGATGGCTTGCCGTGGTATTCCTTTGGTTTTGCGTAACTGTACTCAATGGCTGGAAAAAACGCTTTGCTTTTGGAACCATCATAGCAGGACTCGTGATGATCTTTGCCCTTCATGCACTCAATCCGGATGCCCTGATCGTTCGTACTAACGCACAGCTTGCTGAGACAAAAGGAACTTTTGATGCGGACTACGTACTCTCACTCAGTGCAGATGCGATACCTGGCCTTATAGAAACATTGCCCTTGATGGGAGCGGATGCACATCATATGGCGTCCAGCATTCTTGCTTGGGAACGGCAAAGGCAGAATGAAGATTGGCGTTCGTGGAGTTGGGGGCGTGCCCAAGCGTCACGGGTCATTCGGAGAGATGAAGCAAATCTGCGCGAGATCATGAAACAGTAAGTGTGTTCAAGAATATTCTCGACCATCTGAAATTGAGCTGAGACATCCGTCTGGGCTCAAAGGCTTGAGCAATGTTGATTCTTAGAGCATTCTGGAACACGAATTCCGATTCCCGCATTGAGCTTGGGGTCATCTGCATCGGAGGTATCAAAGCCCATCCGACGCCTCGACAGGCAAACTACCGCGAAGAGGGCCCAAGCGGACATTCAGATCTGCGAACATCTCAGGACGAATGTCTCCCGAGATCTTGACGACATTCATCCGATCCGACTCGAACACCACCACGAAGATTCCACGAAAGCTATCCTCGTCAACTTGAGCATACACGGCTACCCTCTTTTGATCCTCCTGCACACGTGACAGCAGTTCCCAGCCTTTGTTGCGCAGAGGTTCGGCATAAAGCTCCAGGATCTCTCGCTGACGCGATTCAGATGTGTCATCCAGAATGTAACTGCTCACCTGGATGCTATGGATGCCGTTGATGGCAAGTGTGGCGGCAACATCTTCATCCTTGATGAAACGAACTCCCAGATGTCTCATCAACCACCAGCCAGGGCCACCAATTCCAATCTCGGCCTCCTTGTGAACATCGTCCAGTGGATCCGCCCGGGTGGTACTCCCCCCACCGGTAATGCAACAGCACCCACAACCGATCATGCCAACAGCCAAGGCACCAAGAAGGGGCCAGACGGACCAATAGGACAAGGGTCGCATGGATCTCATGGTGATAATTTTCCTTGCACAAGGGGGTTACCGGGGTTCAATTCCCTGGCATATTCATAGAGTTGTCTGGCAAACGCGCGATTGCGTTGAACTTCGTAGACACGGCCTAGATAATAATAGGCCGCATCCTCTTGTCCCTGCCGTTGGAGTAGCATGGCGATCAGTGCAAAGTCTTCGGGTTGATCGCCGCTTATCATTGGGATCTGTTTGAGTTGAGAGATCGCATCATCGATTCTGCCATCTCGGAGTGACTGCATGGCATCCTCTCGATGTTTCTTGATCTGCTCTTGTTGTTCTTTGGTGGGATGAGGTTTTGTCGGATCAAGAGTTGCAGGGAATTACGTTTTATGCCCTATGTCTT
>JAJRTO010000283.1 GCA_024278235.1 Candidatus Poribacteria bacterium | reverse complement strand
AACGGGGTTGAGTTTACCGTGGATCAACACAACAGATCTCTGCTGGCTCCTGAGCTGCTTGAGAAGATCGAGGAACTCAGGCAGAAGGTGATACTGGGAGAGATCATCGTCCCTTCCGAACGTACCAGGTAGCGGCCCATGCCACTCCTGGAAACGCGCCATATCGTCAAACGTTATGGTGCCGTTCTTGCCAATCAGGACGTTCATTTCATCCTCCAGCCAGGTACTGTCCACGCCCTCGTGGGACAGAACGGTGCCGGCAAGACAACCCTGATGAACATCCTCTATGGGATGATCCAGCCCGATGAAGGAGAAATTCTGATCGATGGGGAAAAGGTTCAGTTCCACACTCCACGGGATGCTCTAACACACGGTCTGGGCATGGTGCATCAACACTTTATGCTGATCCCGCCGTTCAGCGCGCTGGAGAACGTCGTACTCGGTAGCGAGCCTCGACATCTGGGACTTCTCGACCGAAAGCGGGCAACCCGACAGATCCGTGACATCATGGACACATGGCGATTGAATCTGGACCTGGATGTCCCTGTAGAAGACCTGTCCGTCGGGATGCGACAGCGCGTGGAGATCCTGCGACTCCTGTATCAAGGGGCGGAGATCCTGATCCTGGATGAGCCGACGGCGGTTCTCGCGCCTCCGGAAATCGAAGGTCTCTTTTCGATCCTCCGGTCACTGTGCTCCCGGGGAAAATCCGTCATCTTTATCAGCCACAAGCTGAAAGAAGTTTTTGAGATTGCGGAGGTCATCAGCGTCATGCGCGATGGCCAGATCGTCGCAACTATCGACTCGGACCAGGCATCCCGGGAGGAGATCGCCGCCTGGATGGTGGGGGAGGATGGGGATCGCCGATCCCAACATGAGAGCAAATCCTCCGCAGGCCCATCCAAGAACTCGCTATCCATCTCCCCGGATGATGTACCACCTCTGCTGAGCCTGCGTTCTCTATCCTATCGAGAACACGGTGTCCCCCAATTGGACGGCGTCGATTTGACGCTTCACCGTGGTGAAATACTGGGGATTGCAGGTGTTGAGGGCAATGGACAGCAGGCACTCGTTGATGTGTTATTGGGGATCCGTCAAGCTGACTCTGGAGAGATACGAGTTCATGGTCAGCCAATCTCTCGGCCATGTCCCAGGATGATGCGCGATCTTGGGATGGCCTATATTCCAGCGGATCGCCAACGTGAAGGTTCGAGTCTTGCTTCGTCTATTGAGGAGAACTTTCTCCTGGGAAGACAGCATCAGTACAGCAGGTATGGTGTACTCCTGACACAGGCCCTCTCTGAAGAAGTGGCACACCAACTCGACCGCTATGAAATCCAGGCCGCCCATCCCAATATCCCCATGCAGTCGCTGTCAGGTGGAAACCAGCAGAAACTCATCATCGCACGGGAACTCGCTTCTGAACCCGCATGGATATTGGCAGTCCATCCTACGCGGGGATTGGACATCCATGCAGCAGAGTTCGTACATTCGCAACTCCGTGAATGGAGGGACCGGGACTCAGCCGTCCTACTCATCTCCAGTGACCTGGACGAACTGCTGAAACTGAGCGACCGCATCGCGGTCATGTATCGCGGCAAATTCATCAGGCTGTTCGATGCGGCGGCAACCAGCGAGTATGAGTTGGGGCGTTGGATGCTGGGACCACCCACATATTGACATCCTATCCCCGATTCCGTATAATCAGAACGTATCGGTAGTCGCTCGTAGATCTCGTCAACTGACTGTTCTGCGTCCAATACCATTGCAAAAACTGGAGATGGCGGGTGAATAGGTCACTTACTGTCCTGACTCTCATTGTGATTTCATATGCATGTACCTTCGCCCACGCAGACACACAGCCGTTCTCGGTGAGTCTCGTTGGTGAGATCATCGTCGGACAGGGACTGGAACCTGTCATTGAACAGAGAGGACCAAGAGTTCTCTTTGAGGGAATCCAGGAATTATTGCATCAGACGGATCTTGCCGCAGGAACATTGGGTGCCAGCCTCGGCAGTGCCGGGGAACGGCGCTCGGGCGTCGAGCACGCGTTTCGAGCACCCGCTGCCCTGGCACGAGGATTGGCTTATTCAGGCATTCGGCACGTTTCCCTCGCCAGTCCGCATATCATGGACTACGGGCCTGAATCGCTGGACGAGACACTCCGCCTACTGGAATGGTACGGAGTCTCCGGCTTCGGGGCGGGTCTCACCATTAAACAGGCACGTCAACCGTTGATCGAGGAAATAAGGAGAGAAGGAAAACAAAAAGATAAGATAAGGATCGGCCTGGTTGCTTACTACCATGGCGGTCAATTCTCCAACAGTTATGCGGATGACAGTTCGCCAGGCGTGGTTCCTGCAGCATGGAGTGTGCTTGAAAAGGACATCCCGGCTGCCGCAGCAGAGGTGGATCTCCTCATCGTATTTATTCACTGGGGCGTGGATCCTCAGCAAACGGTGAGTTCTCGCCAACAACTGTTTGCACACCGTCTCGTTGAATTGGGAGCGGATGTTGTGGCCGGTTACCGATCTCATATCTGGCAAGGTATGGAGTTCTATCAGGGAAAACCCATCTTCTACAGTCTATCGGATCTGTTCTTCGACACCTACTCACGGCAATATTCCAGGACAGTGATTCCACAGCTATTCTACGAAGGTCATCAATTGCGCAGGGTTCGGCTGACACCCGTATGGTTAGAGCCGAGTGAAACTCCATATCAGCCGATAGTATTGACTGGCGAAGAAGCCAACCAGACGCTCCAAGAATATCAGCGGCTAAGTCCTGGGGTCTCTCTGCAACGAGAGGACACAGAAGACTATGCTGAGGTCACCATCGAAATGTGAAACATGCAAGAAAAACCACCATCGCAGGAATACGCCACGGGTAACGAAACAGGGGTTACGCCCCGTGCTGTTCTCATTGCACTCATCATCACACCGCTCAACATTTACTGGATCATACAATTGGAGGTGGTGCGGTACACACATCCTACGCTCATCCATCCGCTCTCCAATGTGATCTTCATCCTGTTTCTGCTCACCGCGCTGAGTTTTGGTTTGCGCCGATTAGCACCAACGCTGGGGCTCAATCAAGGGGAGTTGCTCACGATCTATGTCATGCAGGCGATTGTCTCATCGTTATGCTCGCATGACATGATGGAAATTCTGGTCACCATCCTGGGATATCCATTTCGTTTTGCGACGCCCGAAAATGAGTGGCGGGATCTCTTTTGGACATCGCTCCCCAATTGGCTTGTCGTCCGGGATATGCGTGCCCTGATCCCTTACTATGAGGGGAATTCCAGTCTCTATATCGTCGAGCATCTGCGTGCGTGGTTGGTTCCCGCTTTCTGGTGGATCTCGTTCATCCTGGTACTGCTCTTTGTCATGCTCTGCATCAATACGATCTTGCGGAAACAATGGGCGGAACGTGAGCGGCTGACATACCCGATCATCCAATTACCACTGGAAATGACTCAGCCGGGGGGCCGTTTCTTCAAAAACCGTCTTATGTGGATTGGCTTCGCGATCGCAGCATCGATCAGCATCATTAACTTACTGAACTCCATCTACCCGTCTGTGCCATACATTCCTGTCAAACGGCAGAGCATCAGTCATTTTTTCACGGATCGCCCCTGGAATGCGATGGGGGGTGTGCGCATCTCGTTTTATCCATTTGCGATTGGGGTGAGTTTTCTCATCCCGCTCGATCTCTTGTTCTCATGCTGGGTGTTCTACTGGCTTTATAAGATGGAATTGGTGGCGGGTAGTGTGATCGGTTGGCGCACTGCCTCGCGTTTCCCCTACGCCAATGAGCAGGCGTTTGGAGCATACATCGGCTTGCTCCTGTTCGCGCTGTGGGTAGGGCGTTCTCATCTCAAACAAGTGCTTCGTCACGTTTTGGGATGGGGGGCTTCACTGGATGACAGCTCAGAGCCGATGAGCTATCGCAAGGCGTTCATTGGGATGCTGCTGGGTGGCATATTCTTGACTGTATTT
>JAJRTO010000282.1 GCA_024278235.1 Candidatus Poribacteria bacterium | reverse complement strand
TTAAAGCAATTCTGATGCCATCATTGGCCCCCCCTTTTCATCCCAATTGGACAGAAGTCAGAATAGCCTTTTCATCATTAAGAAGTCAGGAGACGGAATCCAGAAGCAATGACATTGAGCACCTGCTTCTTCTGATGTTAAGGGGGCTTGTTCCTCTGATGACCGTTGCAGTGCTGATACGAAATCTGTAGCACACCTGATACAAGCCCTACCCCGGAACCACCAGGTATGATACAATAAGAGAAGTTCAAATGTATCATCATAAGGAAGCCAATAAGAAACCGTCTTCTCGCGTGGCTTCGCATAGACCCAGTAGTTCACATTTTCTGCTCGTAGTAAGCCACGAAGCTCTGCGAAGTGGCGTGACAACGGCACTTCATTTCTTTGCGTGCCTGACTACAAACTACTATTGTGAAGTACTGAGACCGGTGAATCGCGATGAACGAATACGATAATGAAAACCTGGAGAATGTGGCTGAACTCCCCATTGACGGAACCCTCGACCTGCACATGTTTCACCCGCGCGAAACCAAGCACCTCGTGGCGGACTATCTCCAGGCGTGTCTGGAGGAGGGGATCACGCAGGTGAGAATTGTTCACGGAAAAGGCAAAGGTATCCAGCGGCAAATCGTACACAAGGTCTTGGACCGACACCCGGCTGTCTTGCGTTACTGGCATGAGGGAGGCTCAGGCGGATCTTGGGGGGCCACTATTGTCCATCTGGACAGGCATGGAATCACGAGTCCAAATGCGTAGTAGGCACCGTTTCGCTACGATATTGGTGGGGGGATGAACGGATGCCCAACCCGACAGGAAGGTTGGTGAAAGCCGTGGAGGCTTCTGATCATATTCCCACAGAGCTTGAGCAAACAGCCGCTATCTGCTATACTATTGGCAGCAATATCATTTCCGAATTCCGGCGACGCATTCGTGTCCACCCGGGATATTGAGTGGTTTCCCATCGCCATCAGAAAGAAGATTTCAGGCTGAGTTGAACGCCGAGGCCATTTTCAGAGGAGATAGACATTGGCAGAGAAAATCACATCGAGGCAGGAAGATTATTCACGTTGGTATCTGGATGTCATACGTGAGGCAGAGCTGGCAGAGAATTCACCTGTGCGGGGATGTATGGTGATCCGGCCTTACGGATTCCAGCTCTGGGAGGGAGTGAAGGAGGGGGTGGATCGCCGATTCAAGGCGACGGGGCACCAGAACGCTTATTTCCCACTTTTCATTCCGATGAGTTTCATTCAAAAGGAAACTCAGCACGTCGAAGGGTTTGCGCCGGAACTGGCTGTTGTGACGATAGGTGGCGGCAAGGAATTGGAGGAGCCACTGGTCATACGTCCGACCTCGGAAACGATCATCGGTCACACATATGCGCGATGGATCCAATCCTACCGTGATCTGCCGTTGTTGATCAACCAGTGGGCGAATGTGGTCCGCTGGGAGCCTCGGACTCGCCCCTTCCTGCGGACCATGGAATTCCTCTGGCAAGAAGGGCACACGGCGCATGCGACTGCCGAAGAAGCGATTGAGGAAACCTTGCAGATGCTCGAAGTCTACGCGGATTTTGCTATCAACGACGCGGCGATCCCCGTGATCAAGGGACGCAAGACGGAACGTGAGAAATTTGCAGGAGCCATTGACAGCTACACTATCGAGGCGATGATGGGCAACGGCTGGGCATTGCAGTCAGGTACTAGCCACTATCTGGGTACGAACTTCGCACACGCCTTTGACATCAAGTATCTCGACCAAAGCGGCACCGAGCAGTACTGCCACACGACCAGTTGGGGAGTCAGTACCCGTATGGTCGGAGCCATCATCATGGCTCATGGCGATGACCAGGGACTGAGACTTCCTCCTGTACTTGCACCGATCCAGGCGGTGATCGTGCCTATCTGGCGAAAAGATAAGGAGCGTACTGATGTGCTGGGGGTCGCAGAAAGTGTTCGCGCTTCACTTGCTGATGCCGGCATTCGAGTCCGTCTGGATGATCGTGATGAACTCACCCCTGGTTTCAAGTTCAATGACTGGGAAATGCGTGGCGTCCCTGTTCGCATCGAGATCGGGCCGCGGGATGTGAAACAAGATGCGGTCGTTGTGGCGCGGCGCGATCGGCCCGGCAAGGAAGGTAAGCAGTTCGGAATCCCTGTGAGCGGAATCACAGAATACATCAAAGACATGCTCGAAACTGTTCAGGCAGCTCTTCTCGAACAGGCGACCGAATTCCGTGATGCGAATACTCACCACGTCGATTCCTATGGGCAGTTCAAAGAAGTATTGGAAGAAGAGGGTGGCTTCCTGCGTGTTCATTGGGCAGGTGGCGTTGAGGATGAGGAGTGTATCCAGGAAGAAACGAAGGCGACTGTCCGCTGCCTTCCACTGGATGCTCCGGAGGGTGACGGCGAGTGTTTTTACACGGGTCAGAAGACCGATCAGGTCGCGATCTTTGCGAGGGCATATTGAGCATCCACGCATCCCTGGCCCTGGTCTGTGTTTTACCCCTTGAACTTCAAGGGCCTACAAAGTAAAATAGCATTTAAGAAGATCCAAGATAGGAGTTATCCAATGGCAAGAATTCCGATTGCATTGCAGTTGTATTCTGTACGTGTGGATTGTGAGAAAGATCTACCTGGAACACTGGAAGCTGTCGCCAAAATGGGTTATGAAGGCGTCGAGTTTGCAGGATATTATGGCCGAGATGCCAAAGAATTGCGCAGATTGTGTGATGAGCAAGGTCTGAAGGTCGTTGGGACCCACATCGGGTTGGACACTCTGCTTGGCGATGAACTGAAGAAGACGGTAGAGTTCAACCGGATTCTCGGAAATAAGTACCTGATCGTACCGGGGCTTGCAGAGAACAGACGCAATTCGCGTGCTGCATGGCTGGATACTGCCAGGGTATTTAACGAGATCGCAGAGAAATTGAAACCTGAGGGGATGTTTACGGGCTACCATAATCACGCCATCGAGTTTGCCCCAATGGATGGTGAACTGCCGTGGGATACGTTCTTTGGCAACACGGTTCCTGAAGTTGTGATGCAACTCGATATTGGGAATGCATTGCACGGTGGCGGCGACCCGATCCCCTACATCGAACGCTACCCGGGACGCGCTCAGGTAGTCCACCTGAAAGAGTACTCCAGCACCAATGACAAAGCCCTTATTGGCGAAGGGGATGTCGATTGGGAAGCTGTCTTCCATCTCTGTGAAGGTATAGGTAACACAGAATGGTACATTGTCGAACAGGAAAGCTATGCCTATCCGCCTCTCGAATGTGTGGACCGGTGTTTGAAGAATCTGAAAGAGATGGGGAAGTAAAGCAGGATGGGCTCTATCCATCGAATCATTTTCCTGTGTATGCAGAGGTGGAAGTGGGGACACCGCTGGAGATATGATGCCGAAATCACAGAAGACGGGAATTGGCGCACCTTCCCGCCTTTCCCTCTTCCCCTCTTCCCGTCTTCATGTCGTCGCTGAAGGGATTTGAAAAAACGTTAGCTACTGAAGTGCCGTATAGAAAGCACAGTCATCATGCAACTTTACCTGGTACGTCATGGCCAGTCTCAGAACAACGCAGGGAACTCTTCGGTTCATGACGTACCGCTAACTCCTCTGGGACATAAGCAAATCCATCGTGCGGCGGATACATTGAAAGGACATCACTTCGATGCCCTCTACTGTAGTCCCCTGGAACGTGCCTGCCAGACAGCTCTCATTCTCCATTCGGAATTACAGATTGCTCCATATGTGCATCCAGCGTTCTCAGAAGTAGGATTTTGTTGGGGCGAACCCAATGCGACGCGCGATCAACTGCAATCATCTTACCCACCCATGATTTTGGACCCAAGTATCACTAACAACGGATGGGCTCCTGCGGATTCCGAGACGGAGGAGGATGCCTATGGGCGAGCACGTAAGGTGATCGATTGGCTCTCCGAGCGGCATCCGGAACCTGATGCAAACATATTGATCGTCTCTCATGGACGCTTTGGTTCCATCATGATCGGTTGCCTGGTCGGTGTGCATCCCTGTGGCTATTCACGTTTTGGTCAAAATAACGGTGGCATTAGTCGAATCGAGATTGCGGATGACGAGATCTGGTTGCGTTTCCTAAACACAACCGGGCATCTCTCAGATGATCTCTTGACCTGACAAGGGCAAAGGAATTGACAAGCTTTATCGGCTCTGGTAGAATATACTGGCTGCGGAAACTAGCAACCATCATGATCACAACGGCTCCATGCAATGCCGAAATCCAGCAGGCCGAAAAAGTTGAAGGCCGGCTTCCGGGATTTCTGGATTCCTGTCCTCGCTGAATAGAATCCGTAACGACTACGGTTGTATTATTAAACCCTATACCTTTATGAGGATACATAACCATGTATGAGATTGTGGTGAAACAGGACATTGCTCCTAAGGAAAAACTACTCGACGTCTATGCTCCGCAGATCGCCAAGAAAAGTCAGGCGGGGCAATTTGTCATTATCCAAACCCACGACGAGGGCGAACGCATCCCATTGACACTTGCTGACTGGGATACAGAGCGCGGTACGATCACGATTGTTTTTCAGGAAGTTGGAAAGTCGACGGCACTGCTTGGAGCCTTTGAAGAAGGCGATTCCATCTTCTCGGTGGTGGGGCCTCTCGGTAGACCAAGTCATGTGGAAAAGTTTGGTATGGTCGTGTGTGTCGGCGGGGGCGTCGGAATTGCTGCGGTTCATCCCATCGCACGCGCGCTCAAAGAGGCCGGGAATCATGTGATCTCGATCATTGGTGCGCGCAATAAAGAGCTGCTGATCATGGAAGAACAGATGCGCCTTGCCAGCACCGAACTCATCGTGACCACGGATGATGGCAGTTATGGATTTCATGGATTTCCCACCCAGGTGCTCAAAGATATGCTCGACGACAAGAAACCCATTGAGCGTGTGATCGCCGTTGGGCCCGTTCCCTTGATGCGTTTTGTCGGCTTGACCACTGAGCCCTATGGTGTCAAGACGATTGTGAGCCTCAACCCCATCATGGTCGATGGAACGGGCATGTGTGGTGGCTGCCGTGTGTCCGTGGGAGGGCAGACTTTCTTTGCCTGCGTGGATGGCCCGGAATTCGATGCACACCTTGTGGACTTCGATGGACTCGTCAAGCGACAGCGTGCCTATCTCCACCAGGAACGGTGTGCCATGGATAGATATCAAGAGAATGAGTGAATGGAGAAACGAATGGCTGAAAGAAAACCTCGCGGCTCCGCTAAGGAGTCCAGTAGCTCCACCAGAGAACGCAGGAGTGCCCGGCTGAAGATCCCCCGTCAAGCGATGCTTGAGCAGGAACCCCTGAAACGAATCACAAACTTTGATGAAGTGGCTCTTGGCTACACGGCAGATCTGGCAGCAGCGGAAGCGGAACGTTGTCTCAATTGTAAAAAACCGCGTTGCATTGAAGGATGCCCTGTCCTTATCGATATCCCTGCCTTTATCCAACTCGTGATAGAACGTGACTTTATTGGTGCTGCGCACAAAATCAAAGAGATGAACAGTCTGCCCGCGATCTGTGGCCGTGTATGTCCCCAGGAGATCCAATGTGAGGGTACGTGTGTTCTCGGTATCAAGGGGGATTCCGTGGCGATTGGCAACCTGGAGCGTTTCGTCGCCGATTATGAACGTCTCCAGGGCAAAGTGGAACTGCCGGAGATGCATCCCTCGACGGGGAAACGGATTGCCATCATCGGCTCCGGACCTGCTGGTTTGGCGGCAGCAAGTGACCTGGCACTTGCCGGGCACTCGGTCCGTATCTTTGAAGCGTTGCAGAAGCCCGGCGGCGTCTTACGATACGGCATCCCAGAATTTCGTATGCCGAAAGCCATCCTGGACGAAGAGATCGACTATCTTCGGCAGCTTGGAGTGGAGTTCGAAATGAATGCTCCCGTCGGGCGACTGTATACGATTGATGAGTTGCTGGAGAATGGCTATGATGCCATATTTATTGGCACAGGGGCCGGAGCACCTCATTTCCTCAATATTCCAGGAGAGAACCTGATAGGCGTTTACTCCTCCAATGAATTTCTCACCCGCGTGAACCTGATGAAGGCATACCAGTTCCCGAACCACGATACCCCTGTCAACGTTGGAAAACGTGTCGCTGTTATCGGTGGTGGCAATACAGCGATGGATGCGGCGCGCATCTCAAAACGGATGGGACCGTAGAAAGTGATGCTGGTCTATCGTCGCTCGGAGGAAGAGATGCCGGCACGACTGGCAGAGGTTCACCATGCCCACGAGGAAGAAATCGAATTCCACACGCTCACAAATCCTGTGGAGTTCATCGGTGACGAGGATGGATATCTTGTTGCAATGCGCTGTATCCGGATGGAATTAGGGGAACCCGACGAATCGGGACGTCGTAGGCCAGTGCCCATCGAGGGATCAGAGTTTGAGACACCCGTCGATACCGTTATCATCGCGATCGGCAACGCCTCGAACAAGATCATTGCGGACACAACCCCTGACCTGGAAGTGGATGCACGTGACCGTATCATCGCAGATCTGGAAACAGGCCAAACATCGAAAAAGGGAGTTTTTGCTGGGGGTGATGTCGTGACAGGTGCTGCAACTGTGATCCTGGCTATGGGTGCTGGTAAGCGTGCAGCAACTGCGATCAACGAATACTTGATGGGCGAGGGATAACGTCACCTCCCTAAGATTATGTTCTCCCGTGACCTGAAGGTTCTCGGTCTTGCCTTCTTCTGCATGTTCTTCGGTGCAGCGCATCAGCCATATGTTGTGCCCTATCTGACGGAAGTGGGAGGCTGGACATCCTTCCAAGCGACGTTCGTCTTGGTCGCTGTGTATGCGTCGTTCATGTTCTGGCGACTGGGGGTCGGTTACTCCATTCGCTGGCTCGGTGACTACCGCTCTATCCTGATTGGTTCATGGACATATCCTCTGTTTGCCGCCGCACTGCTGCTCACGCGCAATGCGGCGGTTCTGTTTCCGGTTGCCGTGATCTGGGGATGGGGTGCTGCGTCTCTCTGGCTTACCAGTGGAACACAGGTGCTTGACGCTTCGAAACGATCACGTTATGGTGCCGCTACGGGACTCTTTTATGCAGCGACGAACCTGGGATTCGCGGTCGGTGGAATCGTCTACGGTGAGATCCTCAAGCAGAGCATCGATCCGGCAATGGGTCATCGACAACGCCTTCTGCTCACGGTCGGTGCCATGCTGGTGGCGAACGTCGTTTTGCTCGCGGTCCCCCGGCGGACCGTACATCGCGAAACCGGGCTCGGTAAAACCTTGCGCTTCTGGTTCATGCCGGAACTACGGATCGCGTCTTTCCTCCAGTGGGCTGCCGCACTTGGATTTGGTATCATTCTGAGCCCGTTTGCAAGCTATGTGCAAGAATCGTTCGGAAGTGCTGCCATCGGCATCACGGCACTCGCCTATCCTCTCATCCGGGCAGTACTCAGTCTCGTGGGGGGGAGTCTATCAGACCTGCTGGGGCGCGGTCGCACATTGCTGATGGCCTTCATCGGTGGTGCCGTGGGACTTTTCATTGCCAGTGGTTGGCATCATCCAGCAGGGGCGGCTGTGGCAGCATTAGCCCTCGGATTTCAAGGTGGCCTGGTGCCACCCGTATCTACATCCCTCGTGGGAGATGTGGTCCCCCCCGAACAGAGACATCTCGCTCTGGGGGCCATCTTCTTCTGGCGGGATCTGGGAGCGATCACAGCAATGCTAGGGGGCCAGTTCATCGCTCAGAGTCTTGGTGGATTTCAGCGTTCTTTCCAGGGATTCGCGATTCTTTTTGTCTTCTGCGCTCTGATTTCTGTGCAGTTAATCCGCAGAGAAGCCTCTGATGCCAAAAGCAGCTTAAAATGACAGTTT
>JAJRTO010000281.1 GCA_024278235.1 Candidatus Poribacteria bacterium | reverse complement strand
AGTATACAACAAATATCCCTGTTGATCAATATGCTGTATCGCTACATATTCTTCTTAACAGCTTTGCATGTGTTTGTTATACTATGACCGTTCCCATTCAGTAGCTAACATTTTTTTTCAAATTCCTTCAACGAAGACATGAAGAGGGGAAGAGGGGAAGAGGGGAAGGCGGGAAGAGGGGAAGGCGGGAAGATGAGAAAGTGGGAGAACGGGAAAACGCGCCAATTCCCGTTTTCTCACTTTCCCACTTTCTCACTTTCTCACTTTCTCACTTTCTCGTTCTCTCGTCTTCCCGCTTTCTGTGATTTCGGTACCTGTTTACAAAAGTGTTACCTATTGAAACTGTTCCCATGCAGTTCAGTTCAGACAGAAATCCCTGTCACACATTAAGATAGCCACCTATCAAAGGAGAACACGACTATGGCAGTTTGCGAAATCCATCTCAGGAAGAGCGACGCATTGCAGAAGATGACATCTGCCATGATCATTCTGCCCGAAGGGAAATCCGGGCCTTTCCCCGTATTCTATCTGTTGCACGGCCTGTCAGACGATCACACAGCCTGGGTACGACGGACGAGCATCGAGCGTTATGTTGAAGCTCTGCCGCTGATCGTCGTCATGCCTAACGGGGAACGCAGCTTTTACACAGACTCGAAAAGTAACCCAACAGCGGCCTATGAGACGTATTTGGTCAGCGATCTCATCAGCTTCGTAGACAACACCTTTCAGACACTCAGCAACCGCGAAGGCCGTGTCATCGGTGGACTCTCCATGGGCGGTTACGGAGCTCTGAAGATAGCGTTGAAGCACCCGGATCTTTTCTGTGCTGCTGTGAGCCATTCCGGTGCGGCGGGATTCGCCTCGCGCTCGTTCTCAAACGGAGATGATGAGTGGGCCCGTGAGTGGGTTCCCGTCTTCGGTGAGCATCCGCAAGGTGGACCGGAGGATGTGTTTGCACTGGCCAAGAAGGTGGATCGCACCATGCTCCCTGCCCTGCGTATCGATTGCGGGGTGGACGATTTCCTGATCGAAGACAACCGTCGTTTCCACCAACATCTGGAGGATCTAGGGATTCCACACGAATACGAGGAGTTCCCCGGCGAACACAACTGGGCCTACTGGGACATCCATGTTCAAGAAGCGATCGCATTCTTCGCAAATGTGTTGGGACTCTGATACCCGAAAGTGGCAGCCACCCACAGAGTTGAGGTCCACAGGAGGAAGTATGGGAATGACCGAACACAGAGAGCACGAGATCGAACATCTGGCGAGAATCTATGGACCACCTGAAATGATAGAGTGTCTTCTGCCAACCGGGATGTTTGATCCGATGGCAAAAAGGCGTGACGGGGAGATTGTCGCTGCGATCATTCGACCGAATGGGAAACTGATTCTGATCACGAAGGCATTTTATCCGGAGGGGACATATCGTTTACCGAGTGGCGGGATAGAGGCAGGTGAGAGTATCGAGGACGCCCTTCATCGGGAAGTCTATGAAGAAACGAGCCTGGAAGTTGAAGTCATCGAGTATGTAGCGATTGTAAAATACACTGCGGAAACGTTCCCGCATCAGTTCACTTCGCACGTTTTCTTGCTCAAGGAGATAGGTGGAAACCTCGCTTGCGTTGACCAGGAGGAGCAGATCTCCGGATACAAGGAGATCGATTTTGAGGAGTTAGCGGACGTCATAACACAGCTTGAGAATATTGAAGGGGAACTTTCGGAGTGGGGCCTGTTCCGCGCTATCCCGCACAAGGCCGTTCTCAGCGCGCTGAGAACCGGAATCTGTTAGGGGCAAAAGATGGCCAATGAGAAACACAAGGCTTTGAAGCATTTAGAAAACAGACAAGCGAGGCACATCCATGAAAATATTGGTTACCGGAGGGGCAGGTTACATCGGTAGTCATACCTGCCTGGAACTGCTCCAGGCGGGTTATGAGGTCACCGTCGTGGACAATCTCGACAACAGCAAAGAGGCTTCCCTGGAGAGAGTACAAGAGTTAACTGGAAGGACACTAACTTTCCATCGAATCGATCTCCTCGAAAAGGAGGCCCTGGACGACATTTTTAGCAGCCATTCGGTGGAGATGGTGATCCACTTTGCAGGGCTGAAAGCTGTGGGCGAATCTGTTTCCATGCCTCTCCGCTACTATCAGAATAACGTCGCAGGAACGCTTAACCTATGCGAAGTGATGATGGCGCACGAGGTCAAGAACCTGGTTTTTAGTTCGTCCACAACTGTTTACGGAGATCCCCACACGGTGCCGGTTACAGAGGAGTTTCCACTCTCCGCAACCAATCCCTACGGTCGCTCCAAACTGATGATCGAGGAGATCTTGCGAGATCTGTATGTCGCGGAACCGTGTTGGAATATCGCGATTCTGCGCTACTTCAACCCCGTGGGCGCCCATCCCAGCGGGCGTATCGGGGAAGATCCCAATGGGATACCCAACAACCTGTTCCCATACATCACCCAGATAGCCGTTGGCAAACTCGCGGAACTCTCTGTGTTTGGAGACGACTATCCAACGCCTGATGGTACCGGTATTCGAGACTACATCCATGTGGTGGATCTGGCGATTGGCCATCTGCGGGCATTGGAGAAGCTCATGGAATGTCCCGGGGTGGTTACCTACAACCTGGGCACTGGTCGGGGGTACAGTGTTCTGGAAGTGATCTCAGCGTTCGAGAAAGCATCCGGCAAGAAAATCCCCTATCGGATCGTAGACCGCCGGCCCGGAGACATCGCGGCAACCTATGCAGATCCATCGAAAGCGAGAGAGGAGTTGGGATGGTCTGCGGAGCGAGATATTTATGACATGTGTGTGGATGCATGGCGTTGGCAATCCAATAACCCCCGTGGCTACGAGTGAAATCCCCCTTCACGTGAGCCGTCATCTCCAAACTCAGTAGATCAGGTAGGAGTGGCCTCCCGGCCACGATGCTCGCGTCCAGGAAGACGCTCCTACGGCGAAAATGTGAGGTACTGAAACTGGT
>JAJRTO010000280.1 GCA_024278235.1 Candidatus Poribacteria bacterium | reverse complement strand
GAACGTGAGGAGGTGACAAATGATGCCATATTACAAGGTCATCGTATGGACCTTTCTCATTCTGGCGATTGTGGGCCTCATCGTTGGAGTTCTGGCTAAGGGCATTGGGTTCCAGATCCTTGAGTTGAAGCCCAGCTCCTATCTGCGTTTTACTGGAACCTGTCTACTGTTTGTGATCGCAGTGAGTTTTGTGGAACTGGTGGGCCGCCCTGGGAGTGTAAGCGGCAACGAACGTTAGTCTGTGCGTCTTTTGACATTTTCTCATGACGCTGCCAACGCTCAGGAGTCAGAGGCAGGATGCAGAAGTGGAGAAACCTGATATCAGCCCTTCTGGATTCTGTCTCCTGGTTCCGCGTATCATCTATCTCCGACTGGGGGGCATGTACTCTTAGGATAGGGGGTAATTCGGGTAAAAGGGGAGCGGAGCACTTTCTCGTACAGCTTACTATCTAACTCGAACGTATTGAAGAAATCACAGAGCGCGTTTTCAAGGAAAGGAAGATCATCCCCGTCAAGTAGCCCATACCGTACCTGTAATGGCAGGTGATACTTACCCTCAAACAGTCGACGGATGCGCTTGAGAGCGGTTTCTTCCAGATGCTCCTGCAACAGCCCGAGAGTGATCGGCCGTTGTTGAAGGATGGATCGGTAGGTATTAGAGTCGATCTGCTGATCCAGCAATAATGCCTCCAGGTAGTTTTGAACATCGATTGGATTGGGGAGATAACCGATGGAATCCTGCCGTACTTTCCCTCGTATGTAGATGCGCCCGCCGAGCATCCCTGTACCGACGATGTCGCCGACGAGTTGCCCTCCGTTGCTGTCGATCGTGTCCAGGCCAAGAACCATCGCAATCCCGCCGGCCATGTATTCACCGAAGTAGTCATCGGCACGCCCACCAATGATCAGATAAGGACGTTTGTCAGCGTACTCACGCATGAGAATCGCTGCGCGGTTGCCCACGCTCCCTCGGATCAAGATGCTACCGCCCTGGAGGGCCTGCCCAACGACATCACGAGCGCTGCCGTGGACGACAATGCGTCCAGCGTGCATCGTGTCTCCCATATCGTCCGCGACATTCCCATAAACAGTGATTTCGTTACCATTGTTGTAGTTGGCCAGGCAGTTGCCGGGTGTGCCATAGAGGAACAGTTTGGCATCGGAGGGGATGCCCACACCGAGATAACGTTGGCCTTTGATGTTTTGCACATGCACTTCGCGTGAGCCATCAGCCAGAGCCTGGCGGACTTTCTCGTTCAACTGCGTATGATCGTATCCGGTGGCATCAATGACCTTCGCGTCGTTCAGTGGGGCTATTTTGGTGGGAAGGTAATCTCCGTAGAAGTATTTGCGATCTGGTTCTCTGCCTGTGGCAATCCAGCCTTGACGTGCGGATGCTAATACGAAGCTCCCGGGGACGGGCGTCCAAATCCGGGCATTGGGGGATATGGAGCGGATCTGACATTCCTCGCTGGCAAGATAGAAACGATTCTCATCCTCCCCTACCAGGATGGGCCGGAACTTGGATCGATCCATCAATCCGAGCATGTAGGTGTCATGTTCATCCGCATAACCTGCGACGACAACGAAAGGTCCATCCAGATTGGCTCCCGTATAGCCCCGGCTAAGGTCGCGGAAGTAGGTTTTTTCAGGTCCATCAGGTAAGCGTGCCCAGAACCGCTCATAAGGCATCGTAAGAACGGTGGCAGCGTCATGAACGCTCAATCCTGTATGGCGCACAAGATGATCCAACAGGTAGGTGATCACTTCGCTATCTGTGCCAACAAAGCTGCTGTAACCATGACCCTGTAAGTAGGACATGTTAGAGCCGAAAGAACTCACATCACCATTATGCACGATTGCCCATTCAAAGAGGGAGAATGGGTGCGACCAGACAGGCAATCCTCCGGGGGAGTTGGTCGGTTGCCGAGTGTGCGCTATCCATGCTTGCGCAGAGAGGTTTGAATCCAGAAGCTGATAGGCCCTGGCAACATCGATTGGGTAGCCAACGTCCTTGAACACGGTAACATATCGGCCTGAAGAGAACACACGAGCCTGCATTCTGCTCCCTTTTTGCATCACGGCATCGAGGTGCATCAGGGCCTCGAATAGCAGATCTGTGTCGGAACAATCGATGCTTGCCTCCCAGACGCTCATGGCACTCAGCCCAACTGTTTCCGAGAACTTTTCCTCCCGTAAATAGAGGCCATGCGGCTCATAAACATCCAGAACTGCCCGTATTCCTTGCACGGATTCAGCATCCTGCACGAAAATCTTGACCAGGGGTAGATCTTCTGTTCGACCTGTGAGATGAAAGGCGGCAAATCCAGCACCGAATGGGCTACCACGGAAACGTGCGCATTCAATCGCTATCACAGTATCTTCGCTCGTGATAAGAGGTGTCCCCTCACGTGCGAGGACACCGAACACACCACATCCATCATGAACGACCGGCAAACGATGGGCATTGAATGGTGTCAGAAAAGGGCTGTATTGATCACCTATTTTGTATAACGCCTCACTCATAACGCCTCACTCAT
>JAJRTO010000279.1 GCA_024278235.1 Candidatus Poribacteria bacterium | reverse complement strand
TCTGCGACACTCATAGTTCAGGAACCTGTTCGATTGGTCATTGAGAATATTCGCTTCAGAAAGTCCACTGACAGTCAGGGCAGCGAAACCGAAACGCTTACCATCAGCGAAGGGCAAAGTTTCTACGCCCTTGTAACCGTTAAGAACGAGGGCGGTGCCCCAGCAGAGCAGGTGAAAACGACCCTCGCGGGAACTAACAAAGCCATCGCTGACAGGATTGAGTTGATTGGCGATGCGCCGGTTCCGCAGGATATTCCCGGAGGCGAGAAGCGCGACTTTGAGTTTCAATACAACACGGAGAAAGGAACGAGCCAGTCGACCCAAATATTTCAGGCGAATGCCGTTGGCATAGACGTCAATACTTCCTCTGAGACAAACGAAGCGAGCGATAGTTCAGACGCTGTGACCATCGAAACGCCGGCTCACCTATTTGCTGAGGTCAGTGTGTTGAATACGAACAACAACAAGATCAGCAGGATAAGTGCAGGGTCCACTATTATCATTGAGCTTGCCGTCATCAATCGGGGTCAGGCAGGTGCAAAGGAGGTCCAGCCTGAGGCATCGATCACCATTAAGGGTGAAGAGGAAGTCGATGGTGAAAGCACTGACCTATCTCCTCTGCCTACCCAGGGCGTTCCTGGCAATAATAAGACCGCAACATTCACCTGGGAATACGTAACGAAAGAAGCAAACGAAAACAAAACAGCATTCATCTCCGTTACGGTTACCGGGAAGGATGTTAATTCCGATGAGGCACTCACGGCAGACAGCAGTATATCTGTACCCATCGTGCCGAAAGGCCTGGAGGTAGTTAGCCTTTCCATCCCCGAGAGCGTAAGCGAAGGGCAAGATGTGACGATCACAATGATTGTCCACAGTGACGCAGCAACAAACGATGTTAGACCACTATTGCTGATCAACCCCGAAAGTGACTTGCTCAGCTTACCCGAATCTAAGCCGGTAAACATTCCGGCCGGTGGCTCTCATCCTTATACATGGACGTTCTTAGCAGTAGAGGGAGGTCATGAGAAGTACACCTTCACAGGTAGTGCCACCGGAATCGATGCCGCTTCAGAAGCTCCAATCCTCTCCAATGAACTCACTTCGCCCCTGACCATCCAAATTCCTCCAGAGTTGGTTGTGCAGGACATCCAATTCAGCCTGCCCGACAGCGACTTGCGCTCTCAGACGCTTACCATCAGCGAAGGGCAATCCTTTGAGATCATTGTCACAGTCAAGAACAACGGTGAAGCGACAGCAACGGGTGTGAAGCTCGAACTCCAACCTGATGTCCCGGGAAAGATTGGAGCGCCGGTAGAGACCAGCCCAGCCAGCGCTGAAATACCCGGACAAGGCGAGCAAGAGTTTACATTCCGCTATGATACCTTCAAGCAACAGAGCGCCGTCCCCGAGTTGCGATTCACAGCGAAGACCGAGGGCAAAGATGCGAATACGAAGGAACCCATCTCCGAAGAACGGCTTTTGACAGGTGCCTCTGAAGCGTTGACCGTCCAGACACCAGCCGAACTGAATAATGATGAGACCAGGCTGATGAGTCTGATAGCGAGGGGCGATGAGGTATTTGAGACACTCCAGGTAAGCTCCGATAGCAAGGAATTTCGTGTCAAACTGACGTTGAGCAATACTGGTCAGGCAACAGCAGAAGAGGTGGCGGCCACCCTAGCACCCAGTACGTCGCCTGATGAGCAGATGCGACTCGAACAACTCATCACGCCCAGTGAAGCTGAACCCAAGCCTCTAGTAACCGTCCCAGGAGGGGGAGCAGTAGAGCATGAATGGGTCTACCAGATCAACGATCAGGAAGCTATTGAAAACAAGGTGCTCGTTTTCACGGCGACCATCGAGTTTCAAGATGCGAACTCTCAGCAAGCATCGGGGTTTGACAGGAAAATCCAGGTGGAATTCCCGCCCGTGAGATTGATCGTTCGAGACATCCGGGTGTCTCCTGTGAAGCTAACCTACGGGCAACCCTTTACAGTGGAAATGGACGTGCAGAACACGGGGAATATCAATGCATTGAATGTGCAGCCATCCATGCAGCTTTCACCGCTCAGTGAGCAAATAATCCCCGGCCAACCTGAACCTCAGATAGCAAGTATTGGTCGTGATAACCCGATTCAGACATATCAATGGACATATCAAACACAGACAGGCAGTGAGGGTGAGTATACATTCACTGGTAGCGCAGAAGGCAAAAATGAGCAAACCGGAAGTCCAATGCTCGCCCCCCCGTTGACCGATGAAAAGCTGCTGATCCAAACACCCCCGAATCTGGTGATCGCAAAGATTGAGTTTCAGGTGCCTGGTGGCCAGGTGTCTGATACTCTCACCATCAGCGCAGGCCAAACCTTAGATGTCATCGTCACCGTCAGGAACGACGGGGATAAGAATCTCACCGCTGATGCGCTGAATGTGCAAGCGGATCTGACGCCTTCTATCGAAGGCAAGGTTGATGAAGAAAGCCGGACGCTGCCGCAGTCAATTCCAGCTGGAGAAAGTCGACCATTCACCTTCCGTTACAATACAACCGAGGGGGTGAGTGAGTCGACACTGACCTTCACAGCAACTGCGTCAGGTGAGGATACGAACTCTGGCGATCTCGTCCAGGCGAAGGAAGCCAGGGAATCCGGTGAACTGCGTATTCTGAAACCGCCCGAACTGGTGATTGCCTCCATTCAGTTCAAGAAGAGGGACAGCACACAAGACTGGACTGAGACGCTCACCATCAGTGAAGGTCAGTCCTTCAACGTTCTTGTGACCATCCGCAATGACGGTGAAACGGCTGCAGATGGAGTCACTGTCAGGCTCACACCGAGTCCGGATGCTCCGGTGCCGCCAACCTCTCAGGGCATTCCCGGAAGTAGAGGAAGCAGAAGCTTCGAGTTCGAGTACAGTACCCAGGAGGGACAAGTGACGCCAACGTTCACGGCATTTGCTTCGGGTGAGGATCATAATTCTCAAAGGGAAATCCAATCCCCTGCGGGAGATTCTAAAGGGTTGACGATCCAAACTTCGGGACCACTGGTACCGGAGATAACCGTATTCTACGAAAACGGCAATCCAGTCCCCGAGGGCGGAATCATCAGCACGCGACAGACTGTATACGCCCAGGTCGCCGTTCGGAACGACGGACAGGCGCCAGCGAAAGATGTGATACCCGACCTCAAGATCGAGATCGATGGAAAAGCTGTGGAGCTAGACGATCCAACCGAGGGACAGAGCATCGAAGGTGGAGGCAACGTCGTTTTCGAACACCCGGAATGGCGTTATACGACCGTGGGCGACGATGTTGACAAGACGGCTATCTTTTCAGCCACAGTCAACGGCGTGGATGCGAACTATGAGGTACAAGTCCCTGAGGCAGAACTTGTCGCTGAGGCAACCAAGCAACACGACATCAGAAAGAGAGCCATACTGGTTACTCAAGTCGACTTCGGGCCACTACAGGTGAGCGAAGAGCAAAACATCTCGGTCACCGTGAACGTCCAGAATGTCGGAGGAGCCCCTGCTCTCAATGTCAAACCGATCCTTCAAACGGATCCAGAGGTCGCAGCCCTGGCACCAAGCCGCTTCCCTGAGACGCTCACAGTGGCTAGTCTTGGCATCAATGAGAGCGTTGACTTCCAGTGGACCTACCGTGCAGAACTAGGTGGTGCTGGGAACTACAAATTCATTGCGAGTGCCACAGGAATTGATGAGCCATCCGGTCAGGAGGTGGCAGCAGAAGAAGGGGATGTTAGCGACAGTATACTGGTAGTCCAAACCCAGGCGAAACTTGTCATTGATAGCATTCAGTTCAGAAAGTTGGACGGCGTCAATCGTGATTGGTTAGATACTCTTACTATCACGGAAGGACAAGCATTCGAAGTCCTGATGCAGGTGAGCAATACCGGTGAGGCAGATGCTGTCGACGTGCAATCAACTCTGGATCCATCCATCTCTGGAAAACTACCCGACCCATCGACTCCTGATCCTGCAGGACGCATCCCCGGCGGAGGAAGTCACTCATTCCAATGGCAGTATACGACAGGCACAGGCAGCAACGCTCGCTTGAGATTCGACGGAGGGGTGACAGGTGACGATGCGAACTTCCAAGAGGCCGGTGATCGCAAGATCACCGAGGACAAACGCACGTCCGGTGATGTTGTCATCCAGACACCGCCGCAATTCCAGATCACGGTGAGCGCAGGAGCCGAAACGAATCCCAGCCGAACGGATGTCACGGAGGGTGAAAACGTCCAGATAACTATGGAAATAGAAAACACAGGTCAGGCAAACGCGGTCAATGTGCAGTTGACCCTAACGCCAAGTGATGCTACGGTCGTCGATCCGTCTGAGCCAAAATCACTGCCGCTTGAGGGGATTAGCGGTGGAGCCACTATCCGAACGGTTGATCTCACACCATTGTGGACGACCTATGGGACACGCGATATCAGCGGCCAGGTGTCTATGACCTTTGAGGGGATGGTTAACGCGGTTGACGAAAACACCGTGGATACGACGGCTGTTAATACCGTTGAAGGTAGCGGGATATCGGATTCCATCACAATTTGGGACGAGCCACAGATCCGTGTTTCGAATATCGAAGTTGAGAAGTATGATGAAAAGGACTCCGGACTCGTTGGAATCGACCAACGCTTGGATGTGAAAGTCACCTACACCAATACGGGTGGACCTGCAGTCATCAATACAGCGGATACGGATCTCAACATCGGCGAACCCCAGTATGAGGTGGTGGAAAGAATTCCACCAAAACCCCATCTCGGAATAAATGGGGAAGTTACGGTTACCTATCGTCTGAGAACCAGGGAGGACCAAACCCAAAGCGGCCCACAGGAGATCTGGGTCGATAGTTTGGATATCGAGGCCGCCGATACTCCTGCAAAAGCTCCATTTGAAGTTCGACCGGATGCGCCACGGGCGACTATCGAAGTCCAGATGAAACGACCACAAGTGATGGCTGCCTTCTTTGTTGATGGCAATGTGGATGAACAGGTTAATAAAGGAGATACGCTCGTCCTTACTTTCGATGAATCTGTGAAGGCAAGACCGGGAACTACCGGGAACGACTTCATCCTTTACCCAGGTGGCCTGAGCCTCGAGGCCCCTATCACAGTGACATCGGGTCCGGAAGATGCTCAGATCACTATCAACTTCAAGGGCGATGAACCTAATCTGACCGCAGATGGGATCGAAGGTATCTACGAACCCGGTGGGAGAGCCACTGGTATAGGTACTGCTGTCGCGACCAAAGCGGAGAAGCATATCGTGAGTCAAGAAGCAGGCAATCCGCCTCCCGATACGAGAGGACCCGATGCCGTTGACATCGACTTCGAGGATACTCAGGAACCGACATTCGTCGGAATCTCACTTCGTGACGGCCAGACTACGAACATGAAGCCCAGGATCTATATCCTTCTGTCAGATGACCAGCAGGGTCTGGACAGTGGGTTAGCAGATCCAGGAGAGTTCACATACATGAGAGATGAGGAAGAACAGACAGTAGGCGAACAAATCAAGGTGACTATCCACTTGACAGAAGCCGCCCCTGTTGCCCTTGCCCCTGCCCAGCAGACAACCAAAGTGATCGAGATCCTGGTTGAGTTCCTCCAGCCGATTCCGCCGGGCGAGCACATGTTTTCTGTCACGATTCGGGATAGGAAGGGCAACGAGAGCAAGGAAAGCGTCTCCTTTACCGTGGCTGGCAGGGAAACGGCTGTCGTGAGTCTCGCAACGTATCCCAATCCCTTTAACCCAAGAAACGGTGAGGAGGCCGTCATCCGGTATGAGCTCAGTGAGGCACAACAGGTCACCATCAACATCTACGACGTTGCTGGACGCCTGGTGTGGACATTCGGTGAATCGGGCAGCGAGGGGTTGAATCACACAACGAAGTGGAATGGCCAAACTGGGGGCACGGATGAGGATTATGTGGCCAATGGTATATACATCTGTGAATTGGTCGCCGGCGAGCATCGGAAGTACTGGCGAATCGTGGTTGGGCCGAGTGTAAAGAGGAGATGATGATGCGGACAACTTATGCGAAACTTGTATTTCTCAGTATTGCTTTTCTGGCTATGAGTTCTGTGTACTTGTGGGCAACAAACGAGGGCGCCGGGGATCCATGGGCCTTCATGACCATCGGGACGGGCGCCAGGGCCATGGGATTGGGTGGGGCGTTCGTAGCGATCGCGGATGATGCCACCGCAACCTACTGGAATCCTGCCGGGTTGGGCTTTATTACCGGACCCGAGGCGACGTTTATGCACATTGGGGCATCGGCAGGCAGCCCAGACCCAACGGCTGAGGGAATCGCTGGACGCCATGAGTTCTTCAGCGGGGCCCTCACATCTGGCTATGGGAATATTGGTATCTCCGTGAACTATTTCAACATCGGTGGCATCCAATACACCATCGGTGGACCGGCCACAGGTCAGTACATCGAGTTGAGTGACGCCAATCAACAGGATACGGAGATGGCCTATGCTCTCTCTTATGCCCTCCCCGTTGCCTGGCCTACCGATAAGAAGTGGTGGTCGCTGGGTTTCACGGGCAGGCGCATGGGCCAGCGGTTCTTCGGCATCTCTACAGGAAGCTGGGGCATAGATCTGGGCTTCCTCGTCAGAAAAGAGAGTTGGCTGGTACTCAAGAACATCAAATCGGGATACGTGTTTCAGGTGAACGCAGGACGCAGTTGGAAAGACACTGAGGACCGACCTGACATTGACACAGAGGGTTATGACGTGGGAGTGCCCGACGATGAGGGCGGCTTTACAAGTTGGCGCTGGGGGCTGGCGCTCGACCCATTGGACAATGAGCAGATGACCTGGACGCTGGCATTCACCGTCGTAGACCGGCGGAAGGGGTCGCCACCTGTCCTATCGATGGGCACCGAAGTTTGGCTCCTCAACAAGATGGTAGCCCTTCGCGCTGGTATAGACGATTGGCGAGTCTACAAGAGAAACGCCTCGGATGCCGTCTGGGAAGCCACCGGATACCGGGGGCGATTCACAGGCGGCGTTGGCCTGCGTATTCCATTCGCGCAGGTAGACTATGCGGTGTCCCTTGAGCCGCTCGCGATGAAACACCGGATATCACTTACGTTGCGTCTGCCGGGGGAATAGACCGCGACATGTCCGTTTTTGGAACAGAACGCTTTACTCCCGAATTCAAGGCGGAAACGCTCCGGGTGACGCTGGATGAGACCTCTGCAATCAGAGGGCAAGTAGTCGATCAAACCACCAACAGGCCGGTTTCGGGGGGCCTCGTCAGCCTGGCACAGCAACAGGGAGAGGACAAGTGGGTGGAACTTGCGGACCTGTCGGAGAGAACCAAGCCTGATGGCTCCTTCGCGATGTTCCCGGTGTCCCTGGAAAAGGGCAAGTATCGTCTAAGGGTGTATGAATGGCGCGAACAAATAAGGGATTATCCGAAGGAGCCGCTTCAGCCTGCCACAAGCCAAGTCTATCACGTGGGTACCATTAGACTGTATGATGGTGATGCAACTACTGTGGATGTGCCTATTGTGCCTGATGATGAGCGTGAGAGTGTTCAGGTAATTCAGCGAAAACGGTTAGAAGGTGACGTCAATGTGCAGCAGAAATAGGTGGATGGATAATGGGGATCTCCCATGTTGATTTCCCTACCATCATAGGTACAGTAGTTGATGACAAGGGACAGGCAATCTCGGGTGCCTTCATCGATCTACTTCAGGAGTGGAGAACAGGTAGGGGCGAGGCAATCGCTCAGATGCGTGTATAGGTACTCATTACGGATGGCGAACACCTCGCCCTTACGATAGGAGGAAAACACATGCAAACATTCAGGTTGTCATACACATTCCTCATCATCGTCGTCATAATCCCTCTCGTGGGATGTGGCGGAGCTGTCCTTTCCGGGACCGTGCGAAACAGCAACACGGGGCATCCGATCCAGAATGTTGCCATCGAAGTCAGGGCAACGGTGGCGAACACACCATTGCCAGCCGTCAGTACGGATGAGAGTGGCTCCTTTCGCATTGAGAAGCTGGCGAAACAAGAAACCTACCAGTTGACCTTCAGGAAGAAAACCATCGCCACTTCCCAGGAGGAATACCGGCTGAAGGGAATGGACAAGAAAAAACTCCAGAATCTGGACATCCGGCTCAACGAATTCTCCGTGGTGGAAGGCAGGGCATGGGGAGAACTCTTTGGTATTGAGCCAAGGCACGAAACCCAGTTGAATGCCGGCAATGTTTCGGCGGACCTGCGACAGGAACTCACGAATGGAGGAATCTCGCTCTCTCAAAGCGCTGCCGTTGAGAAGAGGGACAATGGATGGCTGATAAGGGATAAGGGTAAGGGCCGAATCTACTTAGCTAAAAAAGCTGAAGGCAAACTCACCATTTACGAGCCGATCTCCGGCGCAGTCATTGAGTTACTTGAGAAAAAGGCGGGAAACTGGGTGCGTGTGCGTAACATTGAAGAGAAAACCAAACCTGACGGTTCGTTCATCATCTCCGGCATCGCCAAACCTGGAAGATACCGCCTAGGAGTCTATCACGTTTCATACCGTGCGATACGCTACCCAACAGATACAGCCGGCCACTCCCTCAAAGTGGGAGAAATATGGCGCACCCAGGACGGACAGATTGCCCTTGAATCCAGCGGTGTAAGCGAAGATGAGGGAAAGCTCATAGGTGGGTAGACCGAAGACACGGAAACAGGCGGCGGGGTTATGGGCATACCAAGCACAAAGTAACACGCTCAGCAGGGCAGAAAGCTGCGGAATTACGTGGATATCGACTCAGTCGCGGCTTGTTCTGGTGAAGCTGTTTCACGCATGGCCTTGCCTATCCCGCTGGATATCTGAGATTCAACACGGCTGAGGCACTGCTGGAGTTGATGGACAAGTGAAGGCAACGGAGGAGGAAATCGAAGCCATCCGTTGGAGGAATGCGATGAGATTGCTGGATGGTGTCCTGGTCGCCGCTTCTGTCCGGGAAAAACTCACTTGACACTCCTCATACAATGGGGTAAACTTATTCCTGTCGTGCCGGGGTGTTGGAATTGGCAGACAAGCATGATTCAGGATCATGTGGGCACAAGCCCGTAGGGGTTCAAGTCCCCTTCCCGGCACCACTTTTCGTACTCTCCTCGCTTATGATCATTCGATGTGTTTTTCTCCTTTGCTTGTTTCTGTGGTATCCCCTTGTCACACAAGCGGAATGGCCTCTTGTCCAACAGGGCCAGCCAAGCACGCAGATCCTCGTCTCGCAGACAGCATCATCCATAGAGCAGTGGGCGGTCGAGGAGTTACAGCATTTTATCGACCGTTGGACAGGTGTTCGGCTTCCGGTTTCAGATGCCCCCATTGCAGAATTTCAACTGATTCTGGGTACACCTGGGAATCATCCCCTCGTCCAGCAGGCCCAAGAAAACCAGATCCTCAAACTCCCTCCATCCCTCGGTGAAGAAGGTTACGAACTCCGTACGTACGATCATCAGATCTACGTTGCTGCGCTGAAACCGCATGGAGTTCTCTATGGAGTTTATGCACTCCTGGAAATCCTGGTAGAACAGATAACAGGGCTCACACCGGTCGATCTGGACTTTGTGGTGCCACAGGTCGACACGCTGATCCTCCCTGAGTTGCACCGACGAGACAAGCCCTTCTATCCGATCCGTAGCACGCTTGAAAAGGAGGATCCCGACTGGTTGGCTCGACACCGAGTCAATATGAGCGGTGCGGAAGGGGTGTGGAATGGCACAGGGATCGATGATGGATTAGGCAGTGCCTTTAAGTATGTGGATGCGCCACGATTTGAGAGCTTTCAGGATGATCCCTCGGTTCAACGTCGTGCGCGGATCAGCCAGTTGCGCAGTCGCTTCGAAAGACTCCAGCAGCGGGGAATCCAGCCTTATCTGTTCATGTACGTAACGGGAGAACCCACACACGCGCTTGTCAGAAATCATCCTGGGTTCGTTGGGCCTCCGGTCTCGTATGGGGGATCCCGGGATATGAAATCGTATCGGCCTCTCTGTTGGAGCAAGCCAGAAGTACATGCGCTGATCCGAGATCTGATCCAGGAGATCGTGCGGACCTACCCGAATCTGTCCGGGCTGCATCTTCGCTCCTGGGGCTGGGAAACGCGGTCACCAACTGCGCCGGAATGCGGTGGAGATGACGCCCAGGATCAGCTTTGGCAGATATATGATACGATCACCCGGGCGGCAATGGAGATCCGCCCCGATTTTCGGTTCTATATTTCCGGGTATAATCGTAGCTGGTTGAAAGATCCTGAGGGGAAATATTTGGCCAGGCTCCCATCGGGAACCATTATTTCACAGAAGTGGGGGTTGGATGGGGAACCGACTCCCGATCCGGGAATCGATCTGGAGGTTCTCCGAAAAGTTACCAATGCCGGTGCCCAACTCCTGATCCTGTCTCATGATACGGAAGAGGCCATGCCACTCTGGATGTTCGAGGGCGATCTGTTTGCGCAAGGGTTGCGACAATATGCTTTTCAGCCATCCCTGCATGGTCTCGGTGGATTCACCGTTCAGGGACAATCGGGGCTATCTCATCTGGATAAGATCCTGAGCACTCGTCTGCCCTGGGATCCGAAACTGAACTATGAAAGCCTGCTGATCAATTATCTCAGCAATCACTTTGGAAACGATGCGGCCCCTCATATCCTTCGAGCGCTTCGATTGAATTCGTGGACACTATCGAGTTTTTTCGACGATTACGCGAGTTCTCTCTCCGTGACCGGGAACTATGGACACGGCTCGGCAGGAGCCGCAACCCGGTTCTGGCAACTCATCGGCGAAGTGCCTATCAGGGATACGTTATCGATCCCCGATCTGAAAACGGCTGAGCAAGCGGCTCGCCGATTTGCCGCTTTGTTGCCTCAGCAGCAGATGGCAACGAACGAAATGGAGCAGGCACGCACTCTTGCGCGACCAGTTACCCGGTCGGATGAAACCGATTTGGAGGATGCGTCGGCCCTGATGCATATCTGGCTCAATCTGTTTGAATCTCGCCTGAAGATCGTGGAGGCGATCTCTCTGGGGTATCAAGGGGGGGAATTCTCCGGAATCCATCAGCGTATTGAAAGCGCGCGTGAATACAGCCGAGCGATGCAGGCCCAGGTTCCCCGCATCCATCATTTTGTACGTGTGTTTGGATATCAGGATCAATACTACCGGAATTCACTGTTCGAGGAGATCCAGAGTGAGATCGAGTTGCTGGAAAACTATGATGTCAATCAATTGATCCATCCGGTCGAGGAAACCACGGAGTCGCTTGAACTCACTGAGGTACTGAATTATCCAAACCCGCTCGACAGCTCAGGAACGACTTTTCTCTATCGACTCAATCGAGAGGCCGATGAAGTCACCCTCCGAATCTATACGGCGACAGGTCGGCGACTCTGGGAATCAGAGGAGACACCCTCTGAACGTGGTAGGAATGAGATCTTCTGGGATGGCAGAGATAGCGAAGGGAAGCTGGTGGCAAACGGCGCGTATCTCTACCGTTTGCGGGCTGTGACAGGTGAGGAAAAAATAACACGCATCGGTAAACTGGCTGTATTGAGATAAACCCCTGTTTCCCTACTTTGTCCACAATCCTCCATCCACGCGTAGACATGCTCCGGTGATATATTCCGCATCATCGGAGGCGAGAAATGCAGCAGCCTTCCCCAGGTCTTCAATCGTTGCCAGTCTTCCCCAGGGCAATCGGTTTCCCTGCTGGCGCAACTGTTCATCGCTGTACCAACGGCGTTCCCCCGGTGTATCGGTCCAACCAGGCTCGATCACGTTCACATTGATTCGGTATGGAGCTAATTCGCTCGCCATTGAATAGGCCATGTGGTTTCCACCGGCTTTGGCAGCGTTGTAAGCAATCGCATTGGTATAGGGCAAGAAGGCATGCACCGAACTGATAAAAAGGATCTTGCCGGGTTTGCCATGCCCCACCAGTTTGCGGGCAAAAGACTGCGCGCTGTTGAAAAACCCCCACAGCGTCACATCCAGCGATTGTTTGGCCTCTGCCAGATCCACTTCAAGAAACGGCTTACGCACACTGGTTGCAGCGTTGCTCACCAGAATATCCAGTGCCCCGAATACCTCCCAGCCTTTATCCACCACCTCATCGATATTCGCCCGGTCGGCGACATCCAGTTGAAATACAAGGGATTTTTGTCCAAGACATCGGATCTTTTGGGCGACCTCCTGAGCTTCATCCGGGTGAGTACGGTAAGTCACGATGATGTTGGCTCCACAACGTGCCATCTCCAGAGCACACCCCCGGCCGATCCCACGCGAGGAGCCTGTGATGAGTGCCGTCTTTCCCCTTAGATCAACCATGCTTTCCCTGGAAATCACGCTATCGTTCGGATGAAGCCGATGATGAACTTCACAACAGAATCTTTGCTGCAGAGACCTGTGTTTACAACAAGATGATAGAGAGTTGGGTCTGACCAGTTTGCGTCATAGTAGCGCCGGAGGTATTGGGCACGCTGCTTGTCTGCTTCCCGTATTCTTGCCAGAGCTGCGTCATGCGAGAGCGATTGTTCTTGCATGATACGGGCACAGCGCACTTCAAGGGGAGCAACAAAACGAATGTGAATCGTATTGGGCTTCTCTTTCAGGACAATTTGACTCCCGCGTCCAACGAGGAAAATATCCCCACGTTGCCAAAGACGATCAATCACTGTATTGAAGCACTGGACCAACTCTTTCTGCGTTAAGATGGGAACCGCAGGTTGGACAGGGCGTCTGTAGAAATTAGGTGGATCTGCCCCCCAGATGAAAGGGTAATACATCGTATAATCATACGCAACAGATCCCAGGAATGTCTTCTTCAAAAAGGAAAGAAGCCCTCTCTCGTCACGCTCATCGAAAGCCTCGATGTCCGTTTCGGAAGCATTTGCAAGTTGAGCAACCTCAGCGAGAAGCTCCTTATCCACATAATCGTAACCTAACTCCCTGGCGGCCGCATAGGCAATCGCTTCACCGGCGCTGCCGTATTGTCGTGAAATCGTGATAACTGGCATCATGCATCCCTCCGAAATATATTGTCGCAAATCCAGAGCGGATTTGTCAAGCATTTTCCCGTTTTGGCTTATACGAACAGAGGAATACGCGCATTTGTCCCTTGACCTTCAAGTTGTCCTGTGATAAGAAATAGCACATTTTTATGTCTATCATCAGAGAGGTTATCTATGCACAACGAAGGTAGTGTCAGAAGTCGCTGGACAGTTGTCATTGGAGCGCTTATCATCCAGGTCATTTTGGGGACCGTGTATGCATTTAGTGTTTTCGTCGGCCCCCTACAGGATGAATTCGGCTGGGATCGGTCAACGACGCAATGGGCTTTCTCCTGTGCCCTGGCGGCGTTTGCGATAACCATGATACCCGCCGGGCTATTGCAGGATCGTATAGGGCCACGTAAAGTTGCCTCTATCGGTGGTATCCTATTGGGACTGTCATTCCTGCTCGGAGCTGTGATAGTAAGTGGGGCACATCCCTGGACGCTTTACCTTACCTACGGAATCATCGGAGGAGCCGGCATTGGATTTACCTATGTCTGTCCCATTGCCGCTTCGGTGAAGTGGTTCCCAGATAAGAAAGGGTTGATCACAGGGTTGGCGGTCGCAGGTTTCGGAGCAGGCGCGCTTTTCTTTGCAGGCCCCGCTACGGATCTGCTGCTGCCACCTGGTGACGGTGCCCAGCGGATCGGTCTTTCCCAGGTTCTGTTCATCGGTCTGGGGCTGGCTAAAGGCACGGGGTTCGGCATCGGCTGGAAGGCGTTTTTTGTCCTCCACGGCATTGTTTCCGGGGCCGGCGTTCTCCTCGGGGCAATACTTCTTCGGAATCCTCCTGACGGTTGGACGCCACCTGGCTGGACGGCAAAAGCAACACGGGCCGAATCTGCATCGAGGGACTATACATGGCCGGAGATGTGGAACACCCCCATGGCTGTTATGCTGTGGTTGACTTTTATCTTTGGCGCGACATCGGGGCTTATGGCAATTGGTCAATGGAAACCGATGATGGCCGCAACGTTGGCGGGCAAGAAATTCGCCCCCGCATGGTTGGGAACTTTCGGACGCTTCGTGGAACCGGTCGGCATCCTGGCTGTCTTTAATGCGTTCGGACGCATTTTCTGGGGGAAGGTGAGCGATCTGATTGATCGTCCTCGTGCCATGATGATGATGTTTCTCATTCAAGGGATGACATTTATGTTCCTGGTCAGCGTCCAATCACATGCAGCCATCTTCTTTGCATCCGCTCTGGTAGGTCTCAACTTCGGTGGAAACTTCGCACTCTTTCCTTCCGCGACGGCTGATTACTTCGGAACCAAGAATTTTGGTATCAACTATGGCTGGGTCTTCACAGCTTATGGCGTCGCAGGTATTCTTGGCCCCACCGTCGGCGGAGTCCTGTTTGACGTGACGAGAGAGTATGTGTTGAGCTTTGTCTTCGCGGGGACGCTCTGTTTCCTGGCGGCAGGCTGTGCCGTCGTAACCTGGGGGCTGGCGCGGACCTACAGAGCGCTGGCAGCAATCAGTGAGTCTCAAGAAGCCATTGCGGATGATTGAGAAGACATTGCATGAGTCGTAAGGGCAAAGCGTTCGCTACTGACCATGAGGGTCTTCGCGCAAACCGGATGGCGGGTGCTTTGTCCCTATTCAAACGAGTCTCTGACGCAGCGGAATCCGCCAAGCTGAACGCGAAATTCGGGTACACTGACGTGATTATCCCGGTGTGTACAGCGGGTTGTGGATCTTCCGTTGATATAACACGCCCCACGGAGGACGCGATGAATCCCGGTCGCGGGTCCCTGGGGATTGCGTCGGGGGCTCTTGCGGTAATAGGTCGCGGAATACCAATCCGCTACCCATTCCCAGACGTTTCCAACCATGTCGAGTGCACCATATGGACTTGCACCGTTCGGATAGCTTCCAACGGGCATGGTATGCCCGGGTCCACGTTCCGCTGAATTGAGAAGTTGAGGGTTCCACGTGTTTCCCCACGGATAAATGCGTTTATCCGTACCACGTGCCGCTTTCTCCCATTCGGCCTCCGTGGGTAGACGCTTCCCTGCCCACTTTGCATACGCAAGAGCGTCGTTATAACTCACCTGAACGACGGGATGATCCATGAGTTGCTCAATAGAACTCCCCGGCCCGAGAGGATGGCGCCAGTTTGCCCCTCGCGGTCGCTGCCAGAAGTTCCCACCTTCCCAGATCATGCCATATCCAATCCGCTCCGCATCCGTCACATAGCCCGTTCCCTCCACGAATGCCATGAACTGACGATTGGTCACTTCGTGAACGTCGATCCAGAAGGCGTCAAGGTAGACCGTGTGTTGCGGGAGTTCGTGGTTGATGATCTCTCCCATCGCCGGGAAGAACCGGAGCACATCCTGGATGTCCCAGAAACTGCTTCCCATCTTAAACTCGCCTGCCGGCACATAGACCATCGGAGCATGATCACGCAACGGCGGGGGTTCCCACGTGGGCTCCGGTTCAGGCTCCGGTGCAATTGTCACGGAATATTTGCGCGGACGCCTCTTGTTCGCATTCTCCGCAAGGGGATGTTGCACGTCGGATAATGAGGAATTCCCGGAAACCGTGTTGCTTTCCGAAACGCGCCTGGATACGGTTGACCGAGCGACAGGATCTATGATCGATGTAGGTGGCTCATCATCACATCCGCCCATCAGCCAGAGGAGACAACTGATGCAAAGGCATAGGAACCGCCCGGACCGCCGTCGGGCTGTTCCAGTCGGCAAACGTGATCGCCCGTATTTCTTGTTGGTAGACTGCTGCGGATCGGTTGTTGTGTTTACGTTCGACATCAGCTCTCCGGTTCCATGTCGATTCTCCGATAGCTCCGTTCAGGGATCTCGTCGATAAAACGTGATGGTGTGGTTTCGCCTGAGCTGGTGGTCGTTTGGCGCAACTTGGGGTAGGTGAGATAAAGGAACGATTTTGCGCGTGTCATACTCACATAGAAGAGGCGGCGTTCCTCCTCAAGTTGGCGCAACTCCATCTGTTCTTGCTGTTGCGGAGAGATCTCAATCATCTCACGAGACCGACGTATCAACGGAACCAGACCATCGACACAACCGACAACAAACACCGCCTCGAATTCGAGTCCCTTGCCACTGTGCATCGTCATAAGCGTTACGGTGTCTGTCTCGCCCGTCTGCAAATCGTCCTGTCGGCTGAAGAGAGCCACATATTCGAGAAAAGCCTGGATGCTCTGTTCATGCTCCATTTCCTGAAAATGCTGGGCAATCGAAAACAATTCCTCCAGGCTGAGCAACTGGAGATAGGTCAGTCCCATCGGAGGTAGATCTGGTGGCTGCAACATGCATTCCTGTGCGATACGATGACGCAAGAGCGAAACCATATCCGATTCATCTGGTGCCGCTTGCCTCAGTTTGCGGAGTTGTGCAAGCATCTGGGTTATCTGGAGTTGGGCAAATTCGTCCAGTTGGCTGATCTCCTCAATCCGCCGTAGAACATGGAAGAAGCTCTGCTCCTGTTCCCTGGCAAAATCCTCCAGATAAGCTATCCATTCAGGTTGTAATTGATAACGCAGCAACTGTTTGAGACTAACCGTATCGTAGGGATTATGGAGGATGCGCAGATAGTTGAGCACATGCCGGATCTCCGGTTGTTCGTAGAACCGCTGGCCACCGATCACCCGGTGTGGGATCTCCTGATGTTGAAGGATGCGCCGGAATCGCTCAGATTTCGCGTTGATACGATAGAGAATCGCAATATCCGTATAATTGAGCTTGTGCTTGCCAATCAACTCCCTGATGGTTTCTGCGACAAAATCAGCTTCAGCGGTTTCATCCGGAAGGGCGCAAATGGAGAGATTTCCCTCACGGTTCACGACAGGACGTAATGCCTTTTCCTGACGAAATGCGTTATGTTGAATCAGGCCATTTGCGGCATCCAGAATACGGCGTCCGGAACGATAGTTCTCCTCCAGCACAAGTCGGTGATAATGGCGTCCATACTCGAGGATCGTCTCCACATTGGCGCCACGCCACTCATAGATCAGTTGATCGGCATCCCCCACGCTAAAGACATGGCTCTTCGATCCGATCATATCGAGCCATCGTTCTTGAGCGCGGTTGATGTCCTGAAACTCATCCACGAGGATATGCTGAAACTGTTTCTGATATTTTTCAAGTATCTGTGGAAATTCTTGGAAGAGCTTCAGCGTGAGCATGATCAGATCGCCAAAATCCAGGAGATTGTTCCGACGGAGTTTTTCTTGATATCGTTCATAGAGTTGAACCAACGCCCGTTCTCTATTGGTAGAAGCGTGGGCGAGGGCTTCTTCAGGGATCCAGAGCCGATCTTTGTACTGACTGATGCGCTCCGTGATCTCCGCGGCATCCCCGTGGAATGCCATCTGCATCTCGAAGCATTCCAACAGGAAATCCAGATCCGGATGATCCGGTTCCAATGACTGAGCACGCAATAGGTATTGCAGCCCAAATTCGGTTCCCCATCGCGCAATGCCCATACCGATCAGGTCGTCGGCATTCAGATCTTGCGGCGGTTTCCTCCGGTAGAGGGACAGAGCACTGCGGATCTGGCGGTTTTTGAGTGCTTGCTGGGCAGGGCTTTCTTCCAGATTCAAGACGATAGTAGCGATCCGGTCCCGAGTCGATTGTCGAAGATAATACCGGGCATCCGCCTTTGTTTCTTCCACGAGCATCTCCTGATCTTCACGATCCACAACGGCGAACGCCTCCCGGTACCCCAGGTGTCCGATCTCCTCTTTGAGGATTCGCAGACAGATGGCATGGAACGTCCCGACCCACATTTCCTGGGTATCGATAGCCCCTCCCAGCAATTGACTCAAACGGCGTTTCATCTCGCGTGCTGCGCGGTTCGTGAATGTTACAGCGAGCACTTTGTCCGAATCAACGCCGCTGTTTCGGATCAGGTGGGCAACGCGATAGGTGAGCACCCGCGTCTTGCCACTGCCTGCCCCCGCAACGACCAGCAGTTGGCGAGATTCCGCCTGGACGATTTGCCGCTGACGGTCGCTCAGATGTTCATCCCACGGAACTGGTTCTTCGTGGATCATCAGAGAGCCGCTCATCTCCTCATATTCGTCGACAAATGCGCGGCAACGCTCCAATCCACGGTGTACTTCAACGGGATGATCGCATGGCCAACCTCGATACAGATGCGTTTCGTCTGGCTCATAAAATGCGAGAACCGGTACGGGCTCGTCAGGATCTTCCTCATGACGACACCATGCTCCCATGAGGAAGGGCGGCAACATCACAGATGTCGCTTCCTGGGGATGAAACAGCAGGCAGTTTTCCAGCGGAAAATCCCACGGTCGCCAGTCATCGAAAGGCTCAGGCCCGCGCCAGATACGCGCATGGGTTCGCATTCCGTCGATCCGTGGAGTTGCTGTGCATATCTCCCACTCCCATA
>JAJRTO010000278.1 GCA_024278235.1 Candidatus Poribacteria bacterium | reverse complement strand
CTGGCAGGAACAAGCTGGCAGGAACAAGCTGGCAGCATGCTCTACTTCCGTTGTGCTTGTCCGTTTTCCGTAGAGCGTGCAGTCTGCTCGTTCACAACGCGGAGTCCGGAAAACAGACTGGCAGGAACAAGCTGGCAGCATGCTCTACTTCCGCTGTGCTTGTCCGTTTTCCGTAGAGCGTGCAGCCTGCTCGTTCACAACGCGGAGTCCGGAAAACAGACTGGCAGGAACAGACTGGCAGGAACAGACTGGCAGGAACAAGCTGGCAGGAACAAGCTGGCAGGAACAAGCTGGCAGGAACAAGCTGGCAGCATGCTCTACTTCCGCTGTAAGTGAAAAACTCGTATCAACAGCCGTGATCTGGCGAGGAACGTGCGGTTCTCAATTTCGGTGTGGCTATCGCAACGCTTTGCCCCTGCTTCAGGATCGGGATAAGCCCATGGCCTTGCGCCCTGCCTCCGTGAGCCTTGACACAGTCCATGCCGGTTCCCAGATGAGATCCACGATGACATCACGCACCCCTTCGAGCTTGAGCAGCCGCTCACGGATTGGATTGGCGATGAAATCATACACGGGTCTTCCGCGATGGGGCATGGTCATCAGGATGTAAACCACGTCCCTGCGTACCCTTACATCATAAACGTAGCCCATGTCCACTACATTCGCATCTACATTGTAGAACATCTCGTCCCTGACCTCGCGCAGAGCGCTCCAGATGTCCCGTTTCAAGGGAGCCGCATGTTCTGTCTCGCCGATACGGGCGAGTTTCCCATGCGTGTTGGCTCGGATCCGCTTTGGCAGCTCACCCTCGCTGACCGTCAACGGATTCAACAACCGATGACGCAAATCTTGCACCATTCGGCTGCCGTCCTGCTCCGGATAGGGAGCAACGAGATAGGCGTTCCTCTGTTTGAGCGATGTGCCCGCTTTGAACTGAGGGTTGTCACGGGCGGCCCATCGGCTCCAAAGCTGGCCATGTCCACGATAGTTGAGCGTGGGTGCTCCGCTATGGTGGAGGGCATCGAAGTTTTCCGCGTAATGTTCCAGCCACAGAGCGATGAACGCATCACGGCTGAAGCGGTTGAAGAAACCCACTCCCCATAAGTTATCCCCATCGGCTTCCGGGACCGGGCCTTCGTGAAGCACGCCATCGCTGCCCATCCAAACGGTGTCAGTAAAGGAGTAACCCGAAAACACCCACTCATCATCGCGCAGGTAAACCATATCGAAGTCCTTGACGACATCCATGCTGCTTTCCTTGAAGAAGTAGGGCAAGCCAGCATAGAACGTGTAAGTCACGGTGATGTGCATTCGGCTCGGGGTAAACAGGGGATGAACAGGACTGTGCGGAAAACCCCACCTATGCACCTTCACACAGAGCGGCCCTTGAATCACTTCATAGTTCGGGCAGCTCGCCCAGTTGGTCACACGAAACTTCTGAAAGCCGTTCGATGCGAGATAATCGTGTGCCCAGTCGATATTGGGTGGCTCACCATGCCCGACCCCTCCAGCGAACAGTTCCAACCCATGCGCCTGCTTATAAGTCAGTCGCTCGAGTTGCCCCATTTGCCGTGAAAGGTGAGCGATGTAATGATGGCTTTCGATATCCAATCCAAACCCTTCGCCTTTCGTCCGCAGATCGGTTTTGTAGTCTGGAAGCTCAGCGCAGGGATTGCCATAGAAAATCAGGTAAGTTGCTCGTCCGTGGGCTGGGACATCGGCAAGGAAAACAAGGTGACACAGCAGTTCCCGGCCCTGTCGAACTGAACCATAGATCTGGCTGGGAACTCCGTTCAGCATTCCGGATTCTTCGTCCCAACGTGCGACTCGGACTTCGCGTTGCACATCCGTCATCTGCTCGGCCCAGAAGCTGACAACCAGGTCCACCGGTTCTCCCGACCGTTCGATGCCCGCAGTTTCATCAAGTGCTATGACCTTGTGGAACGCCCAGCCCTGAGCCCATTGCGTCCATGCTGATGGCAAGTCACAACGATGCCCGAAGGTTTGTGATTGAACGGTGGGCTTACTCACACTGCCGTCTGTCTGTCGCTCAAACGTTAGGGTATCCTGAATGGACTCGGCCAACGACATTGCCAGTTCATGATTTCCCTCTTGATGCGCCATTTGAAGCAATCGAAGTTTTTCCTCAACGCTGTCCGTACGGTGCTCGTATTGGGTCTCTGGCATGACGATTTCCTCTCTGAACCTCTACAGATGCGGCCCAACCCCCTGAGGCTTGTGATCAAAGGGCTTTGGTGGTTTTAACGCCTCCTCACGCGCATTCGTGAAATCACATTCAGCGGGTTCGAGATCTCCCCCTATGATCTCACGCTTCACCTTCATGTAGTAGATGAACCGTACAAGGTTGACATCTGAGGGCACTCGATGGTCGACGAATGGAATGAAGCCGCCCTTCTCTATCAGTTCAGGGATACGTTCCAGATGGGCATCAATAGCGTCCGGGCCTCTGGCGATTTCGATTTTGTTGATCCCGCCCAGCAATAGGAAATCCGGATATTTCTCGCGTATCATGAAGGGGTCTGTGTTGGCAACTCTCTCCAGGGGATAGAGACCATTCACCCCTGCTTCGATGAACAGTTCAACCATATCGTTGACATCACCGTCGCAGTCGACCAGGATGACATCGACGCCTTTCGAGCGTATGAAGTCCGTGACCTGTCTGTAGTAGGGTGTCATGAACTCGCGGAATGTATTCGGCGATATGAGTGAGCCATGATTGTATGCCATGTCCTCCCATATCTGGACGAAATCGAAATCCACTTCATCCAGTGCACGGCGTATCGTGCCAATGATGATGTCAGCCCAGAACTGCCCAAGGGCATGCATGAAGTCGGGGTCCTCATAATAGGCAATACAGGTATGTGACAACCCAAGCCATGCACGAGGTTGCCCAAAGAAGCCCGAGAAGTTCAGTCCCAGTGGGTAATCTCTCGTCTCATAGCTCTTAACCATCTCCGACCAGTTCTCAGGATACCTCTCCAGAGAGTCGAGGCTCTCATAGAAATGGGGTTTGGCACGTTCCAGGTTTTCCATGCAATCAATGCCGTGCGTTAAAGCTGGAATAGGTCCGTAGTTGGGCTGGAAAAGCCTTCGTTCACGCCGGATGTCAAGTCCAAAATAGAGTTCTTCATCCACTCCCTGTGGCATCCCTTCACCTCGCCAGCGCTCTAAGGTTTCCCCCCAGTAACCGAACTCCTCGTTGGGGATGCGGTCGACTTCCTGGAAGTGCATCACTCGGTTGAATCGCTCTCGATGAGTCATTGGCTACTCCTTGTTTGCTTCGTTATGGCTAGACCGATGATACGATAACGGGGATAATATCTCCCCAGGACATCTTATCCCCTATTCTACCAGTTCTGGGGAACAGAATCGAGAGGTTTTCTGTTCCATCCCGTTTTCGCTTGGCTTGCATGAGCAAACGGATTAGAGTGAAAGGGATTGGCAAATCCCCAAGCAAAGGAACAGAGCTGTAACATTGCACCAGGCAAATCCACAACCGCAAATGGCATCGTGTTGACTTGATGAAACGGATGTTTCTCCACATTAACACGTCCTCCCCCATTTTTTGCATAGTGCCGGCGTAATCCTGTTCCTCGCTTTACTTTCACCTCTCCTTTTCTCTGGTCTCTTCCTTTTTCGCACGGCTACGCTCAGGATCTCACATTTTTCCCGGTGGTTTCTGATGGATCGGCAAGTACGTTGGTGTGACACCCTGGATTTGCCAATCCGGGCCGAGCATAGTAGTGCCGGGGTTGTGAACGTCTGACATCAACTTAGTCTCTGATGACCAGATGTGTGTTCCATGTTCATCCTCGGCAACATCCTGTTGTTCCAAGAGAGGCCATCTTACTCGGAATCCTTGTGAACACCAGGATTTGCAGGCGAGGCACGATGATTGCTAACCTTGTTAGACGATGTCAGACTCTTACTCCCATACAGAAAGGGGCCCCACAAGTACGATGCATATCATATCGGAACATCCGCAGATCATGATTCCTACTGTAGTGCCTACTCATTCTGGCTCCCAGGAGCAGACGGGACAGGCAGGGGATCCTGGGTTCCTTCATGAACTCGCGATTGCTGTTTCTGCAGAGATAGATTCATTGCAGTCCATCAGCAAACTTCCTGTAGCGATGAATCCATTCGTACAACGTTTGGTAAAACGCACGCTTGATGTGGTCATGAGCGTCATTGGGCTTGTGCTCCTATCCCCCGTATTTCTGGTTGTTGCTTTTTGGATCAAACGTGATTCCGCAGGGCCTGTGTTTTACAGCCAAGAGAGGGTTGGCAAAGATCATGTCACTTTTCGCATGATCAAGTTCCGTACGATGGTTGTCGACGCAGAGAAAAATACAGGGCCTGTGTGGGCGCGTGAAGGAGACCCGCGGATCACGCGAGTTGGTAGATTTCTACGTCATAGCAAACTTGATGAACTGCCTCAGTTGATCAATGTACTAAGAGGGGATATGAGCCTTGTTGGCCCGCGCCCTGAGCGCCCTGCGTTTGTGCTCCTATTCACGCGAACCATCCCAGGTTACAGGTTGAGACACCAGATCCGTCCTGGTATCACAGGTCTGGCGCAGCTTGAAAACGGTTATGATAAAGATGCCCGAGATGTGATCCGAAAACTTCAGTATGACACGGAATATATATACGAAGGCAATATCCTGACAGATCTGATCCTGATCTTTCGCACTCTGGGACGTGCTGTGAAGGGGTTGAAGACTGTAGATTGAAGATGATGGATTACCGGAATGGCAACAGAATTTGTCCCTTTCAAGTATGTGTATTTGCCGATGGCCGCAGCCATAGGATTCCTCTATCTGCTCTCGTACCTGCGGAGTCGCCGCGCTACTATGTTTTTGGTCATGCTCTTTGGTTGCCTGATCGCCTCACTCACAGCGTTTTCCTTCCTATCAGAAGACGCCATGAAGATTGGGATCATCGTCGCATGTACGGGACTACTCACAGTACTGATCTGCATCGAACCTTATATCGGGCTACTCGGTTTTGTCATATTCGTCTACATTCGACCTCAGGAGTTGGATCCTTCGCTTAGGACCTTGCGACTTGTCTCTATCATTGGTTCCTGGGCACTCCTTACCTGGCTTCTCACCGTAGTCGCCAGACGAGGAAATCTCCGCTTATCCAGTGGTCCCTCAGATGGGATGCTTCTCGGCATCTATCTGATCATGATCGCTTCCTCCATATTCAATCGCACCGGCATGACGGGAGATGTTGCCAAGGAGTTCCTAAGCAATGTGCTTATCTACTTCGTAATCATCGGTAGCGTGACTTCGGTGAGACGGTTTGAGGGGATCATATGGCTGTTGCTCGGGCTCGGACTGGTGCTCAGTGTTCAGGGGTTCGTCCAATACTATACTGGTGTGGGACTGGGCGGCACGACTATGATTCAGGGCCGGATTCGTGCATTGGGGATCTTTCATGATCCAAATGACCTGGCACAAGCGCTGGTGATGCTATTGCCCTTTCTTGTGGTCTATCTGCTGGAGAGACCCCTTATCTCACGGAAACTGCTCTGTCTGGCGATAACAGGCGTATTCCTCTATGCTCTCTACCTGACGAATTCAAGAGGTGGCATGGTAAGTCTTGCGGCTGCAGGAGCTGTTTACTGCTGGCGACGCTATGGCAAGGTTGCCGGAGGAGTGCTCATGATCCTCGTGATAGCCGCAATCGTCGTCTTGGGGCCTTCACGTATGGGGGAAATGTCTGCGGATGAAAGCTCCGCATCTGATCGTCTTTCTGCCTGGCGTGCTGGCCTTTGGATGATGCGTATCAATCCATTTCTGGGGCTGGGGCCCAATATGTTTGCGGAATATCATGGCCTCGTTGCACATAATTCCTTCATGCACGGGATCGTCGAGATCGGTTTCATAGGAATCTTCCTGTGGTTAGGCATGATCTACATGGCATTTCGATATTTGCATTTCGTGCGGACATCGACCACCCAATGGCTTAGCAGTACCCCGGTCAACGAGCTGGCAACTCAGCGAGTGGGCGAATCAAGGAGCCTGAGACGCCAGGATTCTATGGCCCCATGCTCTGTAATGGATACTCCGCAATCGGATGTTCTTCCATTCCTCTATTCGCTCAATGGATTCGCAGTTGCTCTTGAGGTGAGTATCGTCGGTTATCTGGTCGCGGCATTTTTTCTGAGTCGGACCTATAATATTGTTCTATATATGCTACTTGCACTAAGTGTCGCGCTTTATCTGATCACGTCTCGGCTTACCGGAGAATCGATCCAACGACACTTCGGTGTATATGATGTCCTGATAGTCGGGGCCATTCAGATTGGTCTGATACTACTGGTTTACAGTTTGTTGAGAGTGTTATGAAACACATAAACTTCTCTTTTCTGACCTTCTGGCTTTCAGGCTTTCTGGCTTCCCGCCTTGCTGGGAGGCTTGCTTAGAAATGATGACCTTCTCACATGGACATACGACAGAGCTTGCGCTCACAGGACTGGAGCGCATGTACGATCACTCTCACCGCCTTTTTGCACGTACCCTGGAATATCGATCAGGGCAGATCATACTGCAAGGAACTTCTATCCGGTATACAGCAATCTCGTTACTAGGATTGATCAAAGCCTCCCAGGTGGGTTGGCGAGGATCATTTGATGTCCATGATGTACTCACTGGGCTGATGGATCGGATCGATGAGTGCCGGAACGTTGGTGATCTTGGGCTGATTCTGTGGAATTACGCATTGATACCGGAGGAATACCCCGCATTTCTCTGGAGGCTTATTCGGCACCATTACGCATTGCTCAAAACGGGGGAATCACTCATTCGAGCAATGGAATTGGAATGGCTACTCACCGGTCTTTCTTACGCCTACCAGACGTGGCATCACAGTTCAATTGAGGAAATGGCACATCAAGTCTATCAGAGCTTGTTGGGCTATTACTTTCATCCAATGACCGGATTGTTCTCCTGTGCAAGCGGCGAAGGTGGTGCCCGTGTCAAGTCCCTATCACGCCAGCGTCTTGGTTTTCTCGCAGAACAGGCATACGGTATTTATGCATTTTCCGTGTATGCGCAGAACTTCAACGATCCATTGGCTGCGGAATATGCGCTGTCGAGTGGTCGGAGACTCTGTGCACTGCAAGGAAATGAAGGTGAGTGGTGGTGGCGCTATAACGTGCAAACAGGGAGAGTCGCCAATCGCTATCCGCTCTTCCCCGTACATCAGGATGCGGTTGTGCCAATGGCGTTGACCAAACTAGAACAGGTAAGCGGGGAATCCTTCCAGGAATCGATTGAGCAGGGGCACAGTTGGCTCCGTAGATATGCGATGTCCTCTGCCATCGACTGGCGAAACCAGATCATCTACCATCATATGCGACCAAGGTTGCCCTGGAATCTGATCTATTATGTCAACAGCATCCTCTCCATGTTGAATAGAAGCTGTTTCCGCACACCAAGTCGCTGTGTCCCCGGCCTGGAAATAAAATCACAGGACCTCGGATGGATTCTCTATGCGCATGCACAGGTGAAACAGCCCTGATACATACCGGGACAATCCATCCCGGTATTGACGCCACAATTCCCACCGATGTTAAAGAGACTCAGGTGTCCGACCGATAGAGAAATAAAGCCATGAAAATCCTTGTCTTAACAACCCAGTTCCCAAACTGTCAGGAACCAACGCGCGGGATGTTCCACTTGCAGATCATGAGGGAGTTGCAGTCTCTCAGTGATATCCGTGTTGTGGCACCGGTACAGTGGCCATATCCACTGAATCCCTACCGGATCTACAAGGATGTGCCAGAGCATGAAATCCGGGATGGGATCGAAACGTGGCATCCGCGTTACATGCACGTTCCCAGGGTCGGCCGTGCAGCAACAGGCTGGCTGTATGGTAAGAGCGTATGGCCGACAGTCAGACGTCTTCATAAAGGTTCCAAATTCGATGTGATTATCGCTTACTTCGTATACCCTGATGGCTATGCCGCAGTGGATATCGGCAGGAAACTCAGGATACCTGTGGTTGTAGGTGCACTCGGCACGGATATCAACCGTTTGCTCTTTGAGGGGGCACGGAAACATCTCGTGAAGCGAACTCTCCGACGGGCTGACCTTCTCATCTCTGTGAGCAGCGATCTTGCCCGCAAGATGGAATCTGCGGGAATCAGTTCCGGAAGCGTTCGTGTCATTACCAATGGTGTTGATACCAATCATTTTCATTGGCGTCATCCGGTCACAGTACGCCAGCAACTGAAGTTGCCAGAGAAACGCAAGATCATCCTGTATGCAGGTTGGCTCACAGAATCAAAAGGAGTCTTGGAACTACTGGAGGCTGTCCGAATCATTGTGCAGAATGCACTGACAGGACAGAATGGGCATAAAGATCTGTTGCTCGCCCTGATTGGGACAGGATCTCTGGAACAGACCATCCGTGATCAGATTGTGAAGCATAACCTAAGGAACCATGTTCTGCTGGCAGGTTCCCGGCCTCATGAGGAGGTTGCTCTCTGGATGAATGCCTGTGACGTGTTTTGCCTTCCCAGCGTCATGGAAGGTTGTCCCAATGTTGTGCTCGAGGCGCGGGCATCAGGAAAACCTGTTGTCGCATCCAATGTAGGAGGGATACCGGATCTGATCCCGAATCCACACTATGGCCTACTTGTTCCCCCGTATGATGCAGAATCACTTGCCAAAGCCCTCCAACTGGCGCTAGAACGGGAGTGGCAACCAGAGGTTATCCTGGAACTTTCAGGTAAACACACCTGGCGAAATGTAGCCGAAGAAACATATCAATGTCTGGAATCGGTCGTTCGGTTGAAGCAAAATGGAGAGATACGGAGATCCTGAACCCTCCGATGTCGAAAACGCAGATTGTATAGAACTCCGCCAAATCACAGATCCAGATCGCTTAGACGAAAGGCACAAAAAATGCTTATAGGACAAGACATCATTTTCGTCTCATCTGATGACTGGGCCAGCGGATTGAAAACGAGCAAATACCATCTGGCGATGCAACTGGCAAATCACAACAATCGAGTATTGTTTGTCGAATCGATTGGCTTACGTCCACCGAAAGTCTCTACGAACGATCTGAATCGGATACGTGCCAAACTGACTCAATGGTCTCGTTCTCTTCGCTGGATCGAGCCAAACATCGCTGCGCTGACCCCCATCGTGCTCCCATTCCACCGATACCGAACGGTTCAGTTGCTCAATCGTTACCTCCTGGTCAATTCGGTGAAGTTCGCTGCAAATCAGTTCGAATTCCGGGATCCGATCCTATGGAATTTCATGCCCAATGCGGTGGATCTGGTTGGACGATGTGGAGAGAAGTTGTCCATCTATTACTGCGTCGATGAGTTCGCGCAGTTTCCGGGGGTTCCCGTTGACACCATTGAAACGATGGAGCGAACCCTTCTGTCGAAAGTGGATCTCTGCTTTGCATCCGCTCTGAAACTCTATGAGGACAAAAGGAAGATCAATTCCAACACCTATTACATACCGCATGGTGTCGATGTGGAGCACTTCCGGCAGGCAATGAATCCGAATACCCCTATTGCACCGGAAATTGCGGCATTGCCCGGACCCGTGATCGGTTACTACGGACATCTGGCTGAATGGTTCGATTGTGAGCTGATTGAGCATATTGCACGGACACATCCTGATTGGTCCTTAGCGCTGATTGGGACGATCCGTCTCGATACAACCCGTTTTGAATCTTATCCCAATGTCCATTTCCTTGGACGTAAACCCTATGAGCAGTTGCCAACCTACAGTAAAGGTTTTGATGTCGCGCTGATCCCGTTTACTCAGAGCAAGCTCACTGTGAATGTGAACCCATTGAAACTCAGAGAATACCTGGCTGCCGGGTTGCCAGTTGTATCCGTGGACCTTCCTGAGGTGCGGAAGTATGCAGAAGTAGTGCATATCGCATCGGAACCCGATGCGTTTGTCCAAGCAATCGAGATGGCACTTCAAGAGACGAACCCGGAACTCGCTCAACACCGTACTGAATTTATCCATGACGAATCGTGGGAAAATCGATTTGAACT
>JAJRTO010000277.1 GCA_024278235.1 Candidatus Poribacteria bacterium | reverse complement strand
TGGCATTGCTGCTGTCTGACTGAACCCATATCTGGTAGGGTGCTTCTCTTCGGTCATCTTCCCAGACCTTAACGAAGTAAGTCCCTGACTTCGTGCATGTCCAGTCGATAAGGTTGCCACCGCCAGCAGATGCTATTGCGCTGTTGGTGCGTCCGGCTTTGTAGAGGTAAAGCCTGACTTCAGCAAAGCTTGACTCCCAAGTGCCAGCGATGATGTAGCCTTCGCCTGCGACAGCATCGAACTTCAGCCAGTCATCGTCCTGATTGCTGTGGAAGTTGCGTTCCTGGGCTACTCCGTCGGTGCTGATGACCTTCGCAAGTTCAGGTCTGTCATCCGCTTCATACTGGTCAGGTGCGGCAAATGCTGAGAAGGTAATCAGCAACGACAAAAACAGACTCACTCCGAATTGGTTATACCGCATAGTGCACCTCCTCTTTGAGTGGACTTTTGCTTTGAGCCAGGAAATTACATTCCCTGGCTCGGATGTCCCGTTTGTTTTCTGGATGCTCATCGCCTCTTGGGGGCCGGCCTACTTCAGCACCACCAACCGCCGTGCAATGGCGAGGCCCCCGGCATGGAGGATACAATAGTAGACACTGTTCATCCGCTCACATACCACGCTGCACCTCCTCCTTTCGACCCACACCTGATGTAGTCCTCAGAATACATGGAAGCAAGAGAAAATCAAATACCCTCCTCCACCACCCGCACCAACTCCACCTGCCCCACTGGTGTATCTGCCTCAGACAGCCCCCCAATCACCAGAATATCCCCATCCTGTGTGAACGTAGCCGTATGGTGATAGCGCGGAAAGTTGAGTTCACCGACGATGACAAACTGACAGGTTGCAGGATCAAAACGCTCGATCTCGGAAACATAATGAACGCCGCGAGGATCACAATACCGTCCACCGACGATGAGCACACTTCCATCAGGCAGGAGCGTTGCCGTGTGCCCCTCACGGGGATAGCGCATCATCCCTGCCAGCGTGAACTGTCCCGTGCGTGGATCATACAGTTCCGCCGTGGAACGGACCTGACCTCCCGTGATCGAACTGCTCGACCCTCCCAGGATCAGCACTCGCCCATCCTGCAAGCTCGTTGCGGTGTGGAGGTGACGGGAGACATTCAGGGAACCCGTCTCGTGGAATTGCCGGGTCTGGGGATCATACAGTTCCGACGCCTGGAGCGCGGGGCCTGCATAGCCATCACCAGTGCCTTCCACACCGCCGACGATGAGAACACGGCCATCATCCAACAGTGTGGCTGTATGCAGTTGACGACGGGAGTACATCGGTGTGGGTAGGAGACGAAAACTCCGGGTCCGGGGGTCATACAACTCCGCTGTCGTGTGAGCGAAATAGTTTCCGGAGGAAGCACCACCTGCGATGAGCACTTGACCATCCTGAAGCAAAGTGGCCGTATGGTCGGCTCGGCGGTGATTCAGTTCTCCCACGGGAACATACTGATGACGGTCTGAATCCAGAACCTCTGCCAGCGAGATGTATTGCATCTCCCTCCTCCCACCAGCAAACAGGACATCGCCATTGCTCAGAACCGTTGCCGTGAAGCCGACGCCATGCGTTTGCTGAAAGGAAGCCACCATCTCGAAGGACGCGCTCTGAGGGTCATAGATCTCGCAGTTCGCCAGGTCTCTATTCTCCATCCCGGTTCCTTTAGCCACCAGCACGCCTCCATCCGGCAGGGGTATCGTCCGATGTCCATACCTGGAATAACCCAGAATCCCCTGAAGCCGGATTTCTAATCGAACAGGGGTACCCGTCTCTTCAAGCAGAACGATGGTAGGATGACCGGATGGACTCGGAAGGGCAAAATCGGTGGGATTGAAACTGCGCTGTCCAGCAAAGAATCCCAGGATCATGGTACCGCCGGCGAAGACGTATGGCAACCAACGGGTGACCGGAAATTGAGACGAGGGAATCGAAGGGATTGGCAACTGCCGGATGGATTGCATCAGGCGGCTGAGGAAATCCGGTGCTAATGGATAGGCCGTGCAATGAGCATGGAGTAGTTCGTGGCAATCTTCCTCCAGGCCAAAGCGACGGAAGTAGTCTCGCAGATGCTGACGCGCACGGCGTATCCGGACTTCCACGTTACGGGGACTGATGCCGAGTGAATGTGCAATCTGTCTGTGAGATACATCCTCCATGTAGAACATCACCACGGGAGTACGCAGATCTTCAGGAAGGGCTTCGAGGGCCTGGGTCACGATCCGCTCCATATCTTCCTTCCACTCGAACCGATCCTGCTCCAGCATGAAACTCGCTTTCTCTCTCAGGAGTTCTGATACATCCATCGGCTTTTCCTTCTGAGAACTGCGCAAATAGTCTTTGGCACATCGAGATGTGATCCGAAGAATCCACGCACGAAAATGATCCGGAAATTTCACTTGACCCAATCGATCATAGGCACGCAGGAGGACCTCATGAGTTACGTCTTCTGCGTCAGACCAGTTGAGCAGCTTGCTATAGGCAAGCGCGTAGACTGATCCCTTATGCTTCTCCGCTAACTGCCAGAACGCACTCCGATCCCCTTCTAAACACTGAGTTACCAGTTCCGCATCCGACTGGAACTTCATGTCTTCCTCCTGCTGTATATAAGACGGACAACGAAGGGCAAATACGACAAAAAAATGAAAGAAACGGTGGGGAGGTTGGTCCAAACAAGTGAAACAACCGAACTCATAACTGCTTAAGATGATAGCATGATACCAAACACAGCTCAACATTTCCGTTTTATCAGAGTGGCCCCTGGCCACGGTGGTCGAGGGCAAGAGTTCTCTCTCACAAAGGCTGCAATGATAAACGGAAAACAATAAGCGATATGCAGAAATGGATGTCAAGTTTCAAACACCAAGAACCCAGCAACCACCGTGCTTTTCTAACGTTCAACGTTTCACGTGAAACTTGTTTATTACTCAAAGATGAGGAGATGAGAGGGGAGCGTACTAGAAGTCATACGCAAGGCTGATGATACTGCGAATTCCGACAGCTTCCAGGTTGAGGGCGTAATCAACGCGGAGGGAGCCGCTCTCTGGAGGATGCCAGCGAAATCCGAGTCCGAAGGTGGGTTTGATGGTCGTGCTCACAAGAATGCCGGATGCGATGTCCGCACCGCGAGTTTCAAGGAGTATGTCGCGCAGGCCCGCTCGGAGCGCGAAAGCATGAGGGCCATCCTGTATGACAAACTCCGTCCCCAGATGCATTTTGAGCGGAAGCTGGTGATTTTGCTCGATGTCACACAGCAGGTTGAGCGAAGTGTTCAGATCCAGAACTGCATGATACGCGACCCCGATTCGCAGTCCGAACGGGGAAGCATCTGTGTGCTGATCATCCCATTGGAGTACCAGTTTGCTGTCAAGAACGACCCCCACTCGCAACGCCTTTGTCGGTGTGTAGAGGATGCCGAGAGAACCTCCCAGCCCGGTTCCTTCTGTCTGCATCTCTGGCATCTTGAGTTGATGACTTGCATAACGTAGTGCCACTCCCAGGGATGTCTTATCTATCCGATAACCGCCACCTGCAAACAGGGCGATCTGTTTTTCTGTCAACCCACCGATGTTTTGCGCCTGCGTATCGATGACAGGGACATCATCTACCGTATAATAGAGCATTGCGCCGCCCAGTCCCAATCGCGATGATGCTGACACGGCAAAGGCCATATCTATCAGTCGGGTGCCCAGATTCTGCAATCGGTTCGTAAAGGTGATCCCAGGCTGACGTACGTACGCCAGTCCCGATGGATTCCAGTAAACACCTGTGGCATCACTCGCCACAGCCACATAAGCCCCACCCATCCCCAATGCACGGGCATTTTTTCCATGACGCAGGAGTGGCAGAGCGCCTGTGCCCGCAAAGACAAGTGCGGGGAGCAGGAATAGCGATAATGTCCACAACAGGCAAATAAACGATGACCGGAGGCGGGTCGTGGATGGTGGATTGCGGCGGGGTAAGTCCAGGTCCTGAAATCTGAGATTTGATCTCAGTGGATTTGCCCATTTTGTGATTTGTGGTTTCCCTACCATATCGCCACCTTATGCCGCTGAATGCGGTCGGAACGCCCCACGTTTTGGTTGTCGGAATCGATCCTCAACTCAGCAAAATAGACGCCGCGTGATAAGAGATCTCCATGGAGATTACGGCCATCCCACGGGATGCGATATTCCTGCGGTACGAGGCCAACATCTTTCATGTCCCTATAGAACACCAGATCCCCTGCACCATCGTAGATCCGCAGGTTGCCACCACGGATCGGTTGGCCCAGGGAGATCAGCAGGTGAGTGACGCTGCCAGCGGAAAATGGGTTGGGATAATTGATGAAACGCAGAATCGGGCGTTCTCCGGCCACCACCTTGTAGGAGACACTTAACCGGGCATGGTTCCCCGCATGGTCTTCTGCATGGAAATGGATGGTGTGATTGCCAGCAGGCAGCAAAAAGCTTGACGTATCCATCAACGTGTAACGGCCATCCACGTTTTCAAGCTCCCACTGTTCCAGGCGGGCATCCACGGTGATATACACGCCGGTCAATGTTTCATCCGCGCCAGCATCATGGACGACGACGCTGAACGCAGAATGTACCGGTATTTCGGCTCCGGCTATCGGTACCACATCCTGAATCGTCGGTGGTTGAGTGTCCACGGTCACCATGAATTTTTCAATGAGCGGCATTTCCAGTGATGTGACGGGATCTAACAGAACCAACGAAAGTGTATAGAGACCATCCGGGAGACTGCTGCCATCTTGGGCCCTGCCCTTCCACTCAAGTTGGTAGGTCACTCCTTGACGTTGGTCCGGGACAAGCTGTTCATATACGGTACTGCCACCTTCATCCTGCAACCTCAATCGAACCGTCCCGGGCTGAAGCAGCGTGTACTGTAACAGCACACTGTCCTGGATTCCATCTTCGTTTGGGCTAATGATCGGTGGAGTCGCCGTTGCTCCGCTGAGTTGACCAGGATTAAGGACTTGAATCTGA
>JAJRTO010000276.1 GCA_024278235.1 Candidatus Poribacteria bacterium | reverse complement strand
GCCCAGGTCATAGGCCAGTTATCGCTTCCATCACGACCTTTGCCCGTTGCCTTGCGGATGATGGTGTCCGCAGACGCCCAGATCACACCAGTGATCACCGGACTGGGTGGATATGGTGACGCACCGTTCTGGGGGATCGGTTGCTGCAAAGAAGAGCTGACCATCGTGGCATCTCCATTTCTCTGCATCTCACACGGTGCAAGGCGGTTCATTGGCGAGCGATCGGATCAGTGTGGCCGCCGCCTGGATTTGCACTTCTGTGCCAGTGACGCCAAGCCAGGACGCGCCCTCCGCCCCATAGACACCACCCGCTGCAATCAGGCAGGCTTCAGCACCTGTCATCAACTTGATGGCATCCAGTTCGGTGAAAAGCTCGCCAGGGACGGGAAGCAGGCGCGGTCCTTCTGCCCCCGGTGTATTGCATCGCTGAGCTAACACGTACACATCCTCACTGACACGTTTCTCCAGGCCCACCGGTACGATCAAACGGACCCGTCGGCCTACCGCTGCCGACAGTGCGAGTGCAATGGTTCCTCCCTTTCGATCACCGATTTGCACAGCAGGGCGACGGTGCATGTCGAACGCATTGGCGCCTTTCATCACGACATCCCCAAGTTTCAGATCATCTGCGACATCTACGATGGTCTCCCCTTTTTGCCACTGACCGTCCTTGATGACCACGTCCCCCGGGAAATCCATTTTGGGCGTTTTCGTTCCAGGCGCTGTGGTCATGCCCCGCCGGAAACCTTCTCGTGAAAATCCCTCAGCCTGTCCCAGTGACTGGAGGATCTCTTCGGCCACATAACCGTTTGTCGTTCCTGCAATGATGACCAGAGTCCCTTTCTTGAGCACAGCCTGTACATCTGGATGAAGGACCATTGCCTTGCCGATGAGTCGTTTACCCATAGAGGTCGTTACACAGAATTGCTTCATGTTGTTTTCTCCTTGCTGTGTTATGAACTGAAAACGACGACTGAATTGCCATTGACGTAAAGCGGGACGCCGTATCATCAACGATACGATAGCCGTCTTCGCCTGACGATGTTTTGTTCATCTTATCGTAGTTCCCTCCGCGAGTCAACTAAAACGTGAAACGAGGCAGTCTCAATATGGTAGGAGTGGCCTTCCGGCCACGATGATCGCGTCCAGGAAGATGCTCCTACGGCGAAAATGTGAGGTACTGAGTCCTGGATATCGATTCGACAGTCGTTGAAGCGTCGAGTTTGACAATGAGTATGGGCAGTCCATACAGAGCTGTTGACAAGAGGATCTTGTTATGGTATTTTGGCTGTGCGGTGAGAATAGCCAGGCTTGACGCCGGGACACGAATATGCTATATATAACCAACTCGTAACACTGGAGAATCGAGCATGCCACGTGAAATGTCTTCCTATGAACGAATGAAATGCGTCTATAACCACGAAACACCGGATAGACTCCCGTTGACGGACAGTCCCTGGGGAACCACGGTAGCGCGATGGCGGAGGGAAGGGCTTCCAGCAGATGTCTCTGTTGGTGATTTCTTTGGCTTTGAGAAATCCGGAAGCATTGGTACGGATAACAGCCCTCGCTACCCATCAGAACTCATTGAGGAAACCGATGAGTATGTGATCCGCACGACAGCGTGGGGGGCTACGATGAAAAACTGGAAAAAGGCGTCATCCACACCCGATTTCCTTGACTTCAGGATCAAAGATCGCAGTTCGTGGGACGAGGCCAGGGCGCGGATGACCCCTACGGAGGATCGTGTGAATTGGGCTCATCTGGAAAAGAACCACCCGATCTGGAGGCAGAAAGGTTACTGGATACAGGCCGGTGCCTGGTTCGGCTATGATGTGTTCGCGAGCTGGCATGTGGGCACAGAGCGGATGTTGATCGCTATGGTGACGGATCCAGAGTGGTGCAAGGATATGATCGAGCATGCACTCTCAGTCAGCCTCGAACTCCTGTCCATGGTTTGGGATCGGGGATATACCTTTGACTGTCTGAGTTTTCCCGATGATCTGGGTTATCGTAATGGCCCTTTCTTTTCCCCTCAAACTTACCGTCAAGTGGTCAAGCCCGCCCATAAGCGCGCTTGCGACTGGGCGCATGATCGGGGCGTCAAAGTGATGCTTCATTCCTGCGGCAACATTATGGAACTGCTGCCGGATCTCATCGACGCAGGCTTCGACGGGCTGAATCCGATTGAAACCAAAGCCGGGATGGATCTCATCGGAATAAAAAAGCAATACGGCTCCCAATTGGTACTTCAAGGTGGTATCGATGTCCGGGCGATGTCTCAGAGTGACCAGATCGAGGAGGAAGTGCGGGAGAAAGTCACAGTAGCCAAAGAAGAAGGAGGCTACATCTACCATTCGGATCACTCTGTTCCCGACAATGTGAGCTTTGCAGACTACTGCCGTGTGATCGCACTCGTAAAGCATTACGGACGATATCACTAACGATGAAAACATCCTACGGGAAACAGGCGCCCTCTCCTGGTGCAACGTGGCGTGCACTGCTGATAGGCACCTTGCTGATTCCACTCAACTCCTACTGGATTATGGATTCGGCCGGGCAGGGGTATCCGACGACCGTTTCTCTCTACTACAACGTCATCTTCTGTCTCTTCCTCCTGATCGGATTGAATTTTGGTCTCGCGAAACTAACCCCTCGTTTCGCGCTTAAACAGGGAGAGTTGCTTACCATTTACGTCATGCTTTCGATCTCCTCTTCGCTGACAGGGCATGATGTGTTACGGGTGCTCATCTCGATGATCCCGCACGCCTTCTGGTATGCGACACCAGAAAATGAGTGGGCGGATCTGTTTCATCGCTACATTCCCGATTGGATCGCTGTCAAAGACAAGAACTTTCTAACGGACTACTACCGTGGAGAGACGACTCTCTATCTCCGTGAACACATCCTCGGTTGGCTGACTCCAGTATTGGTATGGTCCGGCTTCCTGTTTGCCCTTGTGTTTGTGATGATCTGTATCAATAGCCTGGTGCGTAAACAGTGGACGGAACATGAGAAGCTGAGCTATCCGATCATCCAGTTACCCCTGGAGATGACACAGGGTGGCGGCCTCCAGGGGATCCTGACGAACAACCTCCTATGGGTCGGATTCGCGATTGCTGGTCTGATGGACATCCTGAATGGGATCAATTTTCTGGTGCCCACAGTTCCCAGTATCGGGGGGAAGCTCTACGACATTGGTCCGTTTTTCACCAGTACGCCCTGGAATGCCATTGGATGGACCCCCGTGGCACTCTTCCCCTTTGCGGTCGGGATGGCGTTCTTCATCCCGCTGGATCTGTCCTTTTCGTGCTGGTTCTTCTATCTGTTCTGGAAAGCGCTGCGTATCATGGGGGCTGTGGTCGGGATGCGTAGTATGCCGGGTTTCCCCTTTATCAATGAGCAGTCCTTTGGGGCGTACATTGGTCTGTTTATCATTGCAATGGTTGGCACACGCCGTCATTTCAAGCAGGTGCTGCGCAAGATCCTCACCAATACACCCGAGATCGATGACAGCAAGGAACCGATGTCCTATCGAGGCGCGTTACTGGGGTTGTTTGCCGCTTTTCTCGCACTGGTCATCTTCTGCAAAAGCGCAGGGATGTCGATCTGGGTCATCATCATGTTCTTCGCGATCTATTATGCGATCTCAACGGCGGTGACGCGCATGCGCGCCGAGCTGGGCTCTCCCGTACATGATCTGCATTTCATCGGCCCTGATGAGATGATGCCCCGCATGTTTGGTACCCGCAAACTTGGAGCCCAAAATCTGACCATGTTTAGTTACCTATTCTTCTTCAATCGAGCCTATCGTGGGCATCCAATGCCTCACCAGTTGGAGGGCTTCAAGCTGGCAGAACGAACCGGTATCAACAACCGCAGGCTGCTGCTGGGCATGGTGATCGCCGTGATTGTCGGCATATTCACCTCTTTTTGGGCTTTCTATCATATCGCCTACATCGAGGGAGCACGCGACTGGTTTGCCTGGCATCCCTTCAACCGACTGCAAAGTTGGCTCACAACTCCACGGGCCCCCGATTATCCTGCAACCATGGCGATGATCATCGGATTGATCACGACCCTGTGCTTAATGGCGATGCGGATGCGGATATTCTGGTGGCCTTTCCACCCTGCGGGGTACGCCATCTCCAGCAGTTGGTCGATGAACGTATTCTGGTTCTCGATATTTTTCAGTTCGATCCTGAAGTGGATTATTCTGCGGCAGGGAGGGCTCGGAACTCATCGCAAGGCCATTCCATTCTTCCTGGGGTTGATCCTGGGAGAGTTCATTATCGGGAGCATCTGGAGCCTGATCGGTATCACGATTGAACGGCCCATGTATCGGTTTTTGTACTAATCACCAGAACGGGTAGAAACAGATGGATTCATGGATTGAGCATTTTATGGCGGGGCTTCCTCTCCCCGCTCTTTTTGCAGTTATCGCAGTGACTCTTTATACGCTTGGCAAGGGAGCGGATTGGCTGGTGGAAGAAGCGGTTATCCTGTCCGTCCGATGGGGCATCCCCAAGACACTCATTGGTGCCACGATTGTCAGTCTGGGAACGACAACCCCTGAAGCAGCGGTATCTGTACTGGCTGCAATCGAGGGGAGTCCGGACCTCGCACTGGGCAACGCCGTCGGTTCGATCATTTGTGATACGGGGCTGATCCTGGGAATAGCGACATTGATATCCCCGCTCCCGCTTCATCGCAGCATCGTGAACCGGCAGGGCTGGCTTCAGCTAGGGGCAGGGTTCCTCCTGGTCATTGCAAGTCTTCCGTTCAGTTCGCTACCCACTATCTTCACAGAGGGCGGACGACTGCCACGAGGAATGGGATTCATCTTTCTGGGCTTGCTGGTCTGGTATCTGTGGCAATCGATCCGATGGTCGCTCAACGGAGAGTCAGAAGTTGCGGCGGGTCCGGAAGTGTTGAAAACTCCGGGTGGTTTTTCAAATATGCTTTCCGTTCTGCTCAAGCTCGTGGGCGGTATTTTCCTGGTGGTAGGATCTTCCTGGGTTCTCATCCCGGCCGTCCGCGAGGCAGCTCACAGACTCAATGTCCCTGAAAGCATCATCGCAGCGACGCTCGTGGCATTTGGCACATCGCTTCCGGAACTCGTTACGGCGGTCACGGCTGTCCGGAAAGGACATGGGGATCTGGCCATCGGGAACGTCATCGGGGCCGATATCCTCAATGTCCTGTTTGTTGCAGGAGCCTCTGCAGCCGTGACCGGCGGCGGATTACTTGCTCCAGCCCATTTCTTCTGGCTCCTCTTTCCGGTGATGTTGTTTATCTTGATCGTCTTCCGGATAGGAATTCTCGTGTCCGGTTCTCAGTTGAAGCGACCCTTTGGCGCAATACTGCTTGCGATCTACATCCTCAGCACGATTCTAAGTTATGTGCTTATTTGACTTGGTTCACCCACACTCAAAACTAAAATCTGCATTGCAGATTTACTTGGGATAACCCGTTTCAAGGGCGAGTACCGCATAAGCTGTGACGAGCACCGGATCTTGCTCAAACCATCGATCCGATTCATTGATCCAATAGCCGTCTTCCCTTTGCAGGGAAACGAGCTTGTCGACCAATTCAGCGTACCAATCGTGCTGAACGCCTTTACTGTCTGTTATAATAGGCTCTCCATAACTGCTCAGCGCTTTTGCCATCGTATGGTAGTTATAGAACAGACCTTCCTTGCCCAGCCCATAGTTTTCGTCCAGCGTGTAATGGTCTTTGATCCACTGTAAAGCGGCTTGCACCCGATCATCGTTTTTATCTACATTGGCATAGATAAAGCTGAGCAGACCTGCATACGTCATACTTGCGTACGAGCGTGGACGTCCTTCTTCATCGACTCCCGCCTTGCTAATCCTGTCAAGGTTTTGTTCGGTGCCTGGCATATAGACAAATCCTCCATCATTGCCAGCCCAACTTGCCTTGTTGACCTCCAGATTATTCTGTACCTTATTCAGGAATGCCACTGCGCGCTCCCAGACGACATGATCCTCTGGCAACCCACTCTCCTTGAGCCCCTGGAGAGCGATGTTCAGGTTGGAGAGATCGCGGCTGGTTGGATCGCTCCCGTAGCCAATGCCCCCATAGTAGATACTGCTCTCATCCGCAACCTGAATGCCCGTCACGTAATTCTGTGCTTTCTGAATCACCTCATCGTAACGAGGATCCTTTGCAGCACTGAGTGCCATCAAGCTGATGGATGTGTTGTAATTGGGAAGCGCGGGCTGATCGTTCTCATCATAGATGGCGCCATCCGGATGCTGTACTGAGACGATGTAATCAAGGGCCTTGCGCAGAAAGGGATCATCGGGACTGTATTTCTGCTCCGGGTGCTTTAAGAAAACGGTAACGACCAGACTGGTCATACCGATAGGGGCATGAAATCCGCCTTTCACATTCTGTTGTTTCTGGAGCCACGCCAGTCCTTTGTCGATAGCCTGAAGAGCTTTCTGTTGGCTTGTGGAGGTAGCCCCTTCTTCCTGAGGTGTTGCTGATATCTCTGCCGCGGATTCAGCGGGCTTTTCTGTCTTGTCCTTACCACACGCAATCGGCAGGATACTGAGAGATACCACTAACAGACCTATAATGACCGCACGACCACCATGTTCATTCGTATATCTGTTGTGAAACATGAGACCTCCTTCGTGAACTTTTTTCCAAGTAAGTAACGGGATACTTTTTCAACACCTGAAAGCACAAATATAATATGACATTCTGCGTCAGAAGTAAAGTCATTTCCTTCATCAGAACCAGTAGCTTCATCTGGAGTTAGAGGAGCAAATCCTATGCCAGTATCATTCCCTGACACCGTATGAAGTCCAATCTGATGCGATTTCAATGTGTGGGCATGCCCCCTGTGGTCGCCCTCGTGAGGCAGGCACTGGGGACTCTCTCTACCCATCGCCTCATTTCAGACTGCAAATAGTGTGGGCTGTCCTGCATTGAATACGGAATCGGCGGATTTGGACACAGCAGCACTGAACAGCCAAGTTCATATTATGGACAATCCATAAACCGGATGGCCAGAAACTGATCAGCGCTCAGCCCTTCGTTGACAACCCTGCTGCTCTTACGTATAATTTAGATGCGGTAGAGCCATTAGCAGGAATCAGGGAATTCCGTCAACGTCATCCCTGCTGAATTTCCCGAACCCTCGAAATGAGAGAACTGTTTTGAAATTTGCCTCACGCTTCACGCCTCACGTTTTCTTCCTCTCTCTGTTCGGTTTCCTCTTGTTTGCCTGCACTCAGCAGTCAGCCCTTGTCGTATCAGCAGCTTCCAATCTGACATTTGCATTCCGGGAGATTGGGAAGCACTTTGAGCAAAAGACAGGGATCCAAGTGGTGTTCAATTTTGCCTCCACCGGTCAGCTTGTACAACAGATCGAGCAGGGGGCTCCTGTAGACCTATTTGCCGCAGCAAACGTCTCTTTCATCGAGGAGCTTGAACATCAGGGCCTTATTGTCCCTGAGAGCAAGATGCTGTATGCCCGGGGACATTTGACATTCTGGGTGCGCAAAGATGCCTCCATCCCTATTCAACGTATGGATCAGCTATTACAATCGGAAATCCAACGGGTAGCGATTGCCAATCCGGATCATGCACCTTACGGCATTGCCGCACGCAGAGCCTTGCGTTCTGCCGGTGTATGGGAGGAAATTCAGGACAAGCTGGTCATGGGAGAAAACGTGCGTCAGGCATTACAGTATGCGGAGACAGGCGACGTGGATGTGGCGATTGTGCCTCTTTCACTGAGTTGTGTCACTCAGGGAGTTTGGACACAGATTCCACAACAATTCTATCAACCTCTGAATCAGGCACTTGCGATCCCCCG
>JAJRTO010000275.1 GCA_024278235.1 Candidatus Poribacteria bacterium | reverse complement strand
GTAGATCTCGACGACGTTCTCCAGTTCTGCTTTGCACGAGCGCACCTGCTTCAACAGTGCGTGGCTGTCATCGACCGGACACTGACACAATGTCGGTATCGTGACGAGGAGCAGGCGGGCAGGCTCAATGGAGCGCAGCAGGGCCTGTTGGAATCGCTGAGCCCGTTCTGAGATCCGGCGCGTCGAGAGCGCGGCGGACGGTAACTCGGAAGCCCACAACGCGAGCGCATCGAAACAGGCGCGGATCAGGTCCGGCTCGCGAATCTCGTCCGGTGATTCTCCGGCGAAGCATTCGTAGAAACCGCGAAGGTACGCTTTACGGATCGGTGTGAGATCGAGAACCCGGAACTCATAGAATTCAGGTTCCTGACAGATCCGTTCCACTTCTGTCGGCAGGATGTCCGTCACATAGCTTCCAGCCCTTGTGAGGGAAAGAGCACTCGGGAACGTGCGTAGGGCCGCTGCAAACAGAATAGGCAAGACCCCAGTCCGGATGCCGTAGGGTGGTTCCCTGAGTGTGTCGAAGAATCCTTTCAAATCCTTCGGCTGTGCCGAAGGTACTGTCAGCAGATCCCGGAATAGATTCCAGACTTCACTCAGGCTGGGATCCGAAAGATCTTCTGGATCTGCATACCCCCACAGCCCTTCTGCATCTCGACGGTAGAGACCTGTGTGTAACAACAGGGTACGTAACATCGATGCATCGGGAAAGTTACCTTCAATACCGAGATTCTCCTGCCCTGAACGTTCCAGGATTCCCATCATCAACTTGCGGCGTGCGTTCACAATCACCGCGGATGGTTTGTTTCGCACGATCAGTTCGTTTCTGATGACAGGGGTTTTGGGGTAGAGGGATCGCATGATACGTGATAGCTCAGAACGCAGAGCACGCGCATGATTGACCTGCAACGGCTGGCCCCGATGGAACCAGCGAGGCCCATGTTCCCCAGGTTGGGTCAAGCGTAAACAGAGCTTGTACAGGTAGTTACGCGAATCCTCTGTCATCTGCTGGATTTCAGAGGGTATGAACGGATCCGAACTGATAAGCTCCCGGTCATCCTGCATTTCGATAAGACATTGCAGCTCAAGCGCTGCCTCGAACAGTGAGATCGGGGAACGAGGAATCGCAATAACCAGACGATCGTCGACAATCTGCTCCTGAGCAATCGAGAGCGCTTGCTCAAGCTGATCTGAAGTTTGAACTGTAAGATACAGGATCTTCCCATCACAACCGACCGGGATCCTTCTCCGGAGATTCTCCTCCATCAGGTATTCTTGAATCGTCTCCAGAGAATGGTATTCTCCGGCGAAGTAGCGGCGGACGGAAAACTGTGCATTGTACTCTACAGGCCGCCAAACGGGTGCTGGAAACTCCTGTGCCAGAAACTCCATCAAATCGAATTCTGCCTGTCGGCGTTGCTTGAGTTCTTCCAGTTTGCCACGGAGGTCGGCATCGGTCCCATGCCAGACAGAAACCCGGCGGCTATGCGGTCGGAACAGCAGAAGTCCCCGCTGAATCAGCGATAGCACCACCGGTTCGAGATCCAGGTCCGTCGCATAGCCACGGAGTGCAAACAGGAGGAAATCGTAATCGGCCTGAGCCCGTTCACCGCTTGCGCCGATCCCTAGCAGGCATGTGGTCTTCAGTGCCTTGATCGCGCCCGGTTCGTCAGCGGCTTCCCCAAGAGCAGATTCGGTCTCGCGCCATTGGCGAAAAGTGCCACCGACCGAAGTGTCCATGCGCATCGACTGTGCAAAGTAGTCGTAGAGGACCGCAGGAGTGACCGGCCGGCTCAGATCTACGCTGTAAAGGAACGTGAAGAGGGTCCGCTCGTTCTGAGCAACACGGGCCGAAATGCGAGGCAGCAGGTAGAGTGTCGTCGGTTCGAGCGGATAGGCGCGTCGAAGCAGTTGTTCAAGTTCTGGCTCGCTGAAGTCCGCAAAGAGCCCGAGGTCGAGGCATTCGCGGGCAGGGAGATCAACAGGAGATTCGTTTGTACCGGCACACGCGGAGACGACTTCCGCGATCAGCCGGTAGATCTCCTTACTTTCATCAATGAACTGCACCGTCTGGAAACGTCCCTCGATCTTCTTCCATTCCGCTCGGACAGATTGAGGCATGTGCGTTGCATACTGAAGCAGATCCTGGTGAAGCATCAGTCCCAACACCATCGGAACGACTTGCGACCTGCTCACAAACTCTGCGAGTGTCTGGATATCGAGTAGTGCTTCAGGTCGGCCCTCTGAAAGGAGCGTTTCCAGGTGTCGGCCAAACTCATCCCAGAGGATCAGCACGCGGTCGTACCCCGCCGTGCGGAGGTGCCCCCTGACCTCACTCAGGAGACGGATGGCCTGCTCCATATTCGACGTCGGGAGACCAGCGATGAGATCGGTGAGAGATTCAAGCTCAAGGCGCTCTGCCGCCTCGATGAGCGCCGTACGCAGGCTGATGCTCAGGCCAGGACAATGCCCGTGCAGAGCGAGTACGAGCCCCCGGTTGTGTTGCCGTTCCCGCATGAAGGTGTCGAGAGTGGGAGCAATCTTGAGCAGCTTCTGCCGAATGGGTTCCAACGTTTGTCGAGATCCGGGGTGGTTTTCAATGAGATGCAACAGATAGGTCGCGGTGAGCGACTTTCCAGAACCATAAGGGGCGACGATGAAAAAGGCTCTATCAGCTTCTTCACCTGCCAACGCTTTCAGCAGCGCCGTGGTCTTCGCTGTCGGCTCGAAGTGGGCAATACGTTCCGGATAGGCCGCGTCGTAACGGATGTTGATCGAGCGCAGAAAGAGTTCCGGAGCGAAATCGGTTGGTCTGTCCTGGGTTCTATCTTCTAGCATCTAAGTCACCTGCCGGCGATAGTACTCGTTCGCCCAATCGAGAGGAGATTTTCGTTGGATACGAATCACCCGGTTGCCAGCAAGCCCCGACAACTGGATCGTGCTATCAGAGTCTGCCCCTTCTGCAAGGGAGAGCACCGTCTCGAAAAGCGCCTCGCTACTGAGCACAAACGCACGTCCCGGCCCACCGGGCTGCCAAACGGCATCGTGTAAGGTGATATCCACCATGCCAACACCATCGGCCGCGTTTTCGAATGCCTTAGACATGGCGTAGCCGAAAACCTGGAGAGGGATCGGTTTGCGCTCGTGATGAAGCTGATAATAGTCGGAATCGCGGAAATGGGTCAGGAGGCCAAGCTGGCTCAAGGGACAATCGCGTGCCTCCTCTGGATCCTCATTGCCTGGTGGAATCACTGTCGAGTAACTCCCCAGCAGGCATGCGAGATCGCGATCCAGAGTGCGTTCGCTTGGCAAGCGAGAGTCTGTCAGTTGCAGATGACGTTGCAACAGATTCTGACATTGTGCTTTCTGGAAACGTGTCAGACTGAAACGGTTGAAAAACCAGAACCATGAGAGCGCGTTCGCTGGATTGTGCAACAGATTGATGTGGAGCATCCACCAGGTACCAATGTCTGTGAAATACAGATCGTTCCGCCGCACGACCTTGCCCAATTCGGTCGGCACTAGAGTGTAGTTGCGAGCCTTCCCCTGCTTGACAGCAAGTCCCGTCGCCACAAGCCAGTGCCGTATCGACTTCGCCATATTGCGACCGACACCCAGCCAGTCTGCGGCGTATTCATCCATAAGCTGTTGGGAGTTCTCTACGAGCTGTTTGAGCCCCTTGTAGAGCCAGCCTTCACGTATCCAGAAAGTTTCATGTCCGCCAAAGCGCATCAGTTCATCCTCATTTTTCTCAATGGTGGGGTTTCTTTCGAGCCTCGAATCGCCGAAGCATAGCGCAGAGATCCGCCATTGCGTCAACGGCGATGTTGATCTCCTCCTCCGTCGTCAGCTCTGAGACACCGAATCGAATACTGGCGTAGGCATCCCGTTCGGTGAGTCCCATCGCGCGTAACACATAGGAGGGCTCCGGCCGCTGATTCGTACAGGCCGAACTCTGGGAACAGCGGATACCCACCTGGTCGAGTCGGGCCACGAGTGCCTGTCCATCCACCCCACTGAAGAGCAGATTGGTTGTATTGCAGACACGATGTTGCATGTGGCCGTTGACTCGCGTGTCAGGAATCCGGCTGAGAACGAGCGATTCGAGACAGTCGCGGCGATCCGCCAGGAGCTTCTGCACTTCCGAGAGCCGCATCTCACGCAGAGAAGCCGCCACACCCAGGCCGACAATCCCGGGCATATTCTCGGTTCCTGGTCGCAAGCCTTCTTCCTGTTCTCCCCCATGGAGCATCGGTCTGAGGTGGTCACGATTTGCTGTATAGAGAGCACCGATCCCTTGCGGCCCATGAAACTTGTGTGCTGTGAGCGAGAGAAAGTCGATTGCGAGGGACGCCAGATCGATCCTGAACTTCCCAACCGCCTGAGCTGCATCCGTGTGGAAAAGAGAACCGTATTGCGAACATAGCTCAGCGATGGATTCCACAGGCTGGATAACCCCCGTTTCGTTGTTGACCCACTGGATGGAGACGAGATCGGCACCGGATTTGAGGCAGACTTCAAGCCTGTCCAGATCCACTAGCCCCAGGCGATCCACCGGTAGATAAACGACCTCAGCGCCTTGCGACTCCAGATACTGGCACATCTTGACCACCGAAGAATGTTCCACCTGGGTCGTGACGATACGAGAGGGATCCTCCCTGTGCAAGATGGAAGCTAGCACCAGATTGTTCGCTTCGGTTGCACCACTCGTAAAGTAGATCTGCTCCGGCTGGGCGCCGATCAGAGAGCCAACGGATTCTCTCGAATGGAATAGATACTCACGCGCGCGTTGGCCAGCGGAGTGACTGCTCGAAGGATTGCCGAATCCCTCGTCGAGCACCTGCATCATGGCTTGACGCACCTCGGGAAGTGGCTGTGTGGTCGCGTTGTTATCGAGGTAGATCTCACGCCCCATGACTCAATCCTGTCCGATCTATCCGCCCGAAAGATGTAACCTGAGCTGAGATGGTGTCCGGATCTGAGCGGGCTCCAGGTGATTCGCATAGCTCCGGATCGCATCAAACTCATCAGCCGTAAACAGAATCCGCCGGTCCCGGTAACGGTGTCCTAACGGGATTTTTCCTTCGGAACGCCATCGCCAGAGAGTCTGCCGGGAGATCTTCAGCTCGTCGAGGACATCTGCGATGACAAAGTAAGTAATGCCATCGATCTGGATGCTCATCTCCTGTCTTTCCCCCTGCTGCCCAGCGAGATAGTAGCGGAATGTAACACTACAATACAGTATAGCACGATCCGTTGCACAACACAAGAAAGAACTGACGTCCCGGGGCTTTCTCAAAGTCCGTTTTTGTGGTATGCTTCTGCCCCGGAAGGGGTCGCCCTGGATGGCAAAACCCTCCGGAATCTGCTCCTGTTTCCCAGGTGTGTCTTGACAACTGCATGAGCGATTCCCTATAATCAATCTGTAGCTGTTCTCGCCACAGAGCACTCAACAGGAGAGGAACCTGCCTCATGATACGGGTTGAGTCACTGACCAAACACTATGGTAATGTTACTGCCGTTGAAGACGTGAGCTTCAAGATAGACCGAGGTGAAATCGTTGGATTCCTTGGGCCCAATGGCGCAGGGAAAACCACCACGATGCGCATCCTGACCTGCTTTATGCCTGCCAGCAGCGGCCATGCGACCGTCGCAGGTTATGATGTATTCAAGCAGTCGCTCGATGTCCGACGACATATCGGTTATCTGCCAGAGAATGTGCCGCTCTACACCGAGATGACCGTGACCGCTTATCTCAAATACATCGCCAAGATCAAAGGTGTTCCACGTGCACAACGTGGTTCCCGAATTGATCAGGTATTGGAGTCATGTGGGTTGCCCCACATGCGACGCCGCATTATTGGACACCTCTCGAAAGGGTATCGTCAGCGGGTAGGGCTTGCACAGGCCCTGGTGCATGATCCAGATGTTCTCATTATGGATGAGCCGACTTCAGGGTTGGATCCGAGACAGCGCATTGAAATTCGAGAATTGATCCGTGAACTTGGGGAGGAACACACGGTCATCCTGAGCACCCATATCCTCCCCGAAGCAAGTATGACCTGTGAACGCATCCTGGTGATTCATCAGGGGAAAATGGTCGGTGATCTTCGACTGGAGGATGGCCAGGTAACCTCGATGGAGATAGCCAACCGAGTGGAACAAAATCTCAACACACTCCACCTGGAAGTCGATCAACCCTCAGATGAGTTCCGTCTTCGTCTGGATCAAATACCACATTTGCTCGAGGTCCATGAAATGGGTCGTTCCGCAGATGGTACACACGTGTTCGAAGTTGACTATCAGCAAGGGCATGATATTCGCGCAGAAGTGGCCAACACTGCCGTCACTTCAGGTGTGGGATTGCTCGAACTCCGGCGTATCTCACAGAGTTTAGAGGAGATTTTTCTACAACTCACAAGCGGTGATAGCCCTGGTGTCCTGGAGGAGGGTCTACGCGAATGAAGAACATCTTTGCGATCTGTGCGAAGGAGATCCAGACGTATTTTGTGTCTCCGGTTGCCTATATTGCGCTGGTCACATTTCTGCTCGGTTCGGGCTGTTTCTTCACCTATTTCTATTTCATCCCGGCATCCCGTTTTCAGTATGAAGGTTCTGCGACATTTCAGCCAGCGAGCTACTATATGGCATGGTTGTTTGTGCTCGTGCTGCCATTGATCACCATGCGGCTTTTCGCCGAGGAGAAACGTCTGAGGACGATTGAACTGCTGATGACATCCCCCGTAACGGACACCCAGGTTGTCGTCGGAAAATATCTCGCGAGTCTGGTGCTGCTTGGCATCCTGGTGCTCGGGAGCTTTTTCTATCCATTCTATGTGATGCTCTATGGAAATCCTGATCCTGGTCCGATCGCCGCCGGCTATATCGGTCTGCTGTTGCTCGGTGCTGCCATCTTGTCGATTGGACTTCTGCTTTCGTCGATGAGCAGTAACCAGCTTGTGGCTGCACTGACGAGCATCATCACGATATTCTTGCTCTGGTTGATCGGGTTTGCGTCTCAAACCCCCGGCACGTTGGGGAAAGTGTTCGGTTCCCTCTCGCTGATGGAACACTACCAGGATTTCACAAGAGGGATCATCACCTCGACCGATACGGTGTATTTCTTGAGCATCATCCTGGTGTGCCTCTACTTGACCGTAAAATCGGTCGAGTCTGCGAAGTGGAGGTAGGGCCATGCGCAACAGCAATTTCCGTCGTTTGTGGCCCCTCTTTGGCTTCCTAGGGATACTATCCATCTTTGCGGGCCTGATCGCGTACATACTGGTCGGCAGGGCAAACACACCCCTGGTCCATTTTCCGCTCATCGTGGGTGTTGTGTCGCTCGGACTGTTCTGTTACATCCGCATGCCACAGATTCTAGCGTTTGTCCGCAGTCGCCAGGCGATCTATGGAACGAACGTGCTGATCGCAGCAGGGCTGAGCATCGGCATTGCCGTCGTCATAAACATCATTGTCGCAAATGCATTCAACCGCCAGCTCGACTGGACGGCAACGAAAGAGTTCACACTTTCGCAGCAAACGCAGAAGATCCTGCACAATCTCAATGAGCCGATCCGAGTCCTCGCCTTCTTCAGCAAAGATGATACCAATCAATCCCAGCGGGATCAGCGCACACGTGCCCGGGATATGCTGGAACGCTATCGGCGCGAGACATCGCAACTCGACATCCAGTTCGTGGATCCCATCGAGGATCCCCGCAAGATGCGG
>JAJRTO010000274.1 GCA_024278235.1 Candidatus Poribacteria bacterium | reverse complement strand
TGATGATCGTACCAAACAGGGCAATCGTACCAACGGTCCATTTTGCCATGCTATCTATTCGGTTGTTCAGTTGATCCATCCGTCCATTGAATTCAGCACCCATCTGATCGATGCGCCCATTGAGTTGGTTCCCCATTCGTTCCATTCGCTCATTGAGTTGATCCATCCGCTCATTGAATTCAGCACCCATCTGATCGATGCGCCCATTGAGTTGGTTCCCCATTTGATCTACGCGCCCATTGAATTCAATAGCCATCTGATCCATACGTCTATTAAACTCACTGGCCATCCGCTCCATTCGTTCATGAAGCTGGTCAATACGTCCGTTCAAATGATCTACCCGAGCGTCCATATCGCTACGAAATAGATTCAATTCTTCTCGCAACAGTATCGTTTCTTTTTCCAGTGAACCCAGTCGATCTTCTACTCGGTCCAAACGCCCTGTAATCTCGTAGTATTCAGCCCCACTGGCGCTCTGTTGCAGACTCTGCTCAGCCATCGCTGTTCCCTTCTTCCCCCAACTCGCATGAGCCATGACAGTATTCGTAGGGACAATTCCCTGTGGTTGCCCGGTGTTTCGGCTAGGCATAGAGATCTATCTCTGCCTTTTGAAACACATGTCGATATGCCACCCTCAGCAAAAAATACCATATTCCGACAGCGTAAGCAAGAAAAACAGATCAGAGGATCCCATATTTCGCATATACATCTTTGAGATAGGCCCCCTTGAGCAGTTCATCCCGGGTGAGATTTTCTTTGTGTACTTTCTCGAATGCCCTGGCAATGGCATCATCAGCAATCCGCTGAGGAATGACCACAACACCATCATAATCTGCAAAGATCAGATCCCCGGGGTTCACCAGCACGTCCCCACAATGAACGGGACAATTGTAATCCACAACCACACCCCGTCCCTGGGAATCGACAGGTTTGTATCCCACCGCAAACACGGGAAACCCTATCTCCTGGATTTTACGCACATCCCGGATCAGTCCGTCCACGATAGCTCCTCGGGCCCCCCGGGCTTGTGCGGCAGTGCTGAGCAATTCGCCCCAGTAGCCATTACGGGTAGAACGGTTGGTAGACGCTACCAGCACATCCCCGGGCTGTAGCGCATCGGTGGATTCCATCTCCTTCTCATAGGGATTGTCTAACACCTCATAGATGTCCACGCTCAACACAGTGAGCGCACGTCCCACAATCACGGCTTCCGGGATTACAGGGCGCAGATCGTGGCGCATCGCCTGATCCCGGTAACCCAACGCATCCATTGCATCGCTCAGGACAGCGCTATAAAGTTCAGTGGCCATTCTATCGAAATCTTCATTGGTATACATATCACTTGCCCTTCTCAAGGAGATGATCTGTGCCTCGCTTGCTTCCGGATCCGGATTGAACTTCTTTGAGTCACAGAAATACAGGAAGCGCAGAGGAACATTCTTCAGCGGATCACACCGCATGGTGAGTGTTTTTCACATACTATAGCACATCAGACCCGGAGGCAAGGGTTAAATGGACCTGCCTCAGGTGGGTGGACGAGAGACCTGCTCATCTGAGACGGGTTTCGCAAGGTACGTGCGGTCTTGACTTATTCCATAGAACGCGTTAGGATATAGGCACAACATCCAAAGCGATCCAAATGAACTGAAGGCAGTGGTCTACCCAATCATGCTCGATCTGGATTGCCAGATCCAGGTCCCGAGCCGGCAGATTTGTCAACCTGTCAGGGAAATGTTAATACGGAGAGTGGCTAAACTTAGGGGAGAACTCAATGGATAAGATCTATCGTGTCGGTATTATCGGTTGTGGTGGTATGGGGCGTTCTCACACACGCGCTTTTCAAGGGAATCCCAGAACCACAGTAGTCGCCGTCTGTGATATGAATTTGAATGCGGCTGCAAAGCTCGGCGAAGGATTTGGCATCCAAGCGGCTTATGATGATTATCATGAGATGTTCCAGAAAGAGGAACTCGACATCGTGAGTGTCACCACGTGGCAGAATGTGCGCGCTGAGATCACCGTCGCTGCTGCCGCAGCAGGTGTTCCCGGCATCTTCGGGGAAAAGCCGATGTGCGCTTCCGTCGGTGAGGCTCAGGACATGATCGATGCATGTGAGAAGAGCGGGGCTAAACTTGCCATCGGGCATCAGCGACGCTTCAGTGCCCAGAACACGGAAGCGCGCACCTTGATCCAGGAGGGGGCGATTGGTGAACCCAAGACGATGCTGCGCCGGGACGGACACGGGCTGCTGAATCGTGGGACACATGAGATCGATGAGATGCGTTACATCCTGGGTGATCCGATGCCACTGTGGGTCATTGGACAGGTTTCCAGGAGAACGGACCGATGGGAACGACGGGTCCGGACGGAAGACAGTTGCATGGGGCTGATATGTTTTGAGGGAGGTATCCGGGGGATCTACGAAAGCGATCTGCCGGAACCGGGGCTTCAGGGCGATGTGGTCTATGGCAGCGATGGTATCCTCAAGCGCGGGCCTGAGGGGAGCATCCTGGTACTTAACAGCAAGTCAGCGGGATGGCAGCAGATCGCGCCCCGCAAACAAGAAACCAATCAATTTCAGGAGTTCATCGACTGGATGGATGGTAAGATCGAAACGCATCGGAACAACGGATATCAAGCGAAGATCACGATGGAGATCATGATGGCGATCTATGAATCGCTTCGCATCAAAGGCGTCGTCAAAATGCCGCTAACGACCCGTGAGAATCCGCTCGACCTACTGGTGGAGAGTGGTGCACTTCCTGTCGAGATCGAGGGCCGGTATGATATCCGGGCCCCCTTCCCGGAACAAAAGTGAACCTACGAACAGAACAAGGACAGTAGCCATGTATGATGTCGTAACTTTTGGGGAAGCCATGATTCGTCTGTCCTCTCCTGAACATCAGCGTCTCGAACAGTCCGGCGTGCTGGTGGTGACCGTCGGAGGAGCAGAGTTAAATGTGGCCGTCAATGCCGCCCAGTTGGGCCTCAAGAGCGCGTGGGTTTCGCGACTGGTGGATAACTGGTCGGGACATTTCATCCGCAATAAGGGGCGTGAACTGGGCGTGGATATGTCCCATATCGTGTGGACCCCCTTTGATGGTGTGGGCCGTGAGCGGAATGGCTTCTATCATCTGGAAGTTGGGGTGGGACCTCGCGCGAGTTCCGTGACCTATGATCGGGCCTATTCCGCGATCTCGAATGTGCGTCCCGGGGAGATCGATTGGGCGGCGATCTTTGAGGACACCCGCTGGTTTCATGTAAGCGGGATCACGCCAGCCCTCTCGCTGTCAGCCGCAGAAACAACTCTGGAGGCGCTCCAGGCAGCGCGGGATGCAGGGATTCGCACGAGTTATGATCTTAATTTTCGCTCGAAGCTGTGGGATGCTGAAACGGCGCAGGAGGCGACGGAGAGGTGCATGCCCCATGTGTGCGTGCTGATCGGCAATGAGGAAGATTTTGAGAAATGCCTGGGACTGAAAGCAGAAGGCACAACGGAAGGATACAGCAAACTGGATCCGGAGAGCTACAAACAAGTCGCTCGTCGGGTCGTTGAATGCTATCCCAATATCGAAATGGTCGGCACAACACTGCGCGATGCTAAGACCGGCCTACTCAATGACTGGCGTACACTCCTGTTCGACGGCAAGGAATTCTACCTCTCCCGCATCTACGAGGATCTGGAACTCGTGGACCGGGTCGGGGGCGGAGACAGCTTCTCGGCAGGACTCATCGCCTCGATCCTGGAAGGCAAATCTCCGCAGGAAGCGGTGGATTTTGCAGGTGGATTCTCGGCTCTTGCCCACACGTTCCCCGGTGACTTCAACTGGGCGAGACGTGACGAAGTAGCCAGTGTGATGAAAGGCAGCGGGGCAAGGATCCGACGATAAAACAACAAAGGAAAAACAATGCAATTAGCTGAAAGACTCCAGAAAATACCACCCTATCTATTCATAGAACTGCGCAACAAGATCAATGCTGCTCGTGCAGCCGGTATCGATGTGATCAGTCTCGGTATCGGAGATCCAGTCGAACCGACACCACAGCCCGTGATCGATGAGCTGGCACGTGCAGCCCGGGATCCGGCAAACCATCGGTATCCCACGGACGAAGAGAAGGGGATGCTTGCGTTTCGTGAGGCCGTCGCCGACTGGTATGCCCAACGTTATGGCATCATGGATCTGGATCCGGAGACTGAGATCCTGGGCCTTATCGGTTCGAAAGAGGGATGCCATCATTTCATATTGGCTATGGTCAATCCCGGAGAAACAGTGATCATGACCGACCCCGGGTATCCTGCCTATCGAGCGAGTATCTTGATGGCCGGTGGTGAGCCATATAATGTGCCGATCCTTGCGGAAAACGGTTTCCTGCCCAGGTTGGAGGATATCCCGAGTGATGTTGCCAAACGCACCAGAGCGATGTTTCTGAACTACCCAAACAATCCTACCGGTGCGGTGGCAACCCCAGATTTTTTTGCAGATCTCGTCGCATTTGCCAAAGAATATGACATCTTGATATGCCATGATAATCCTTACAGTGAGATCGTGTTCGATGGTGAAAAACCGTTGAGTTTCCTTTCGACCCCGGGAGCCAAAGATGTTGGTGTCGAACTCAATTCGCTCTCCAAGCCGTTCAATATGACCGGATGGCGCATCGGGATGGCACTGGGCAACCCGGAGATCATCCGGGGGATAGCGATGGTGAAGGGCAACACCGATTCAGGGATCTTCAACGCGATCCAGTATGCGGGAATCGCGGCCCTCACGAAATGCCAGGATAATATCACTGAGATGTTAGAGATCTATCGTTGTCGGCGCCAGTTTGTGGTCGATACACTCAACCGCCTCGGATGGGATTATACGCCTCCAAAGGGCACATTCTATCTGTGGATTCCCACCCCGGCTGGCCTGTCTTCCATTGACTTTGCGACGATGCTTTTCGAGAAGGCACATGTGGTGGTAGCAGCGGGTGCTGCCTATGGCGAATACGGGGATGGGTACATCCGCATCGTGCTCACAGTCCCGGATGAACGCCTTGCAGAAGCGATGAAACGCATCGAGAAAGTGTTGCAATAGCGAATGGAGATCATTGCCGGTAGAAATCCTGTGCTGATGAGTTTACGCCTTCAGCGACGGGAAATCCATGAATTGCTCATAGCGCATGGGGCCAAAGATCCGCGAATCCGTGAAGCGATCCGAATGGCCAGGGAGCAGGGAATACCCTACCGCTTCTGTACGCCGGAGACGATCAATCGGCTCGTGCCCGGGATACGACATCAGGGGATCGCGATTCGTGCGTCTGCACTTCCGGACTGCACGCTGGATGAGCTGATCGGATCCTCTGATGCGGAATGGCCCCTGCTTATTGCACTGGATCAGGTGCAGGATCCACATAACCTGGGCGCGATCATCCGTGCAGCAGATGCCGTGGGAGCAACGGGTCTCCTTATCTCCCAAGCCTATGCAGCCGGTATCACACCAACCATTGCACGCACCTCCGCGGGAAGTGTCGAGGCACTTCCCCTGGTACGTGTACCGAACCTCATCGTCTCTCTGAGGGAACTTCAGCAGGCAGGTTACTGGCTCGTGGGAACGAATCCCGATGCGGATACAGACTACTGGGAACTTGACGCACATCGCCCCCTGTGTGTGGTGTTGGGAAATGAAGGACAGGGATTGCGTCGTCGAGTTCAGAAATTGTGTGATCTTGTGGTGCGCATCCCCACGGCCGGACATGTCGAATCGCTCAATGTCTCTGTGGCAACGGGAGTCCTACTGTATGAGATATTGCGACAGAGAAGAGGTGCTTGACCATTCGGCCTAATTGCGTAACGTCATCTCATAGGCTATCTGGGCTTCTTCCTCTCCCACCTGTTCCCAGTGGTCCAACTGTGGGAATTCTGATTTTCCCGTCTGAATGAATACCGGTGCCCCTCCTAGACTTTCCATACACGTGCCACACTCGATGCAGACGCCTTTGCCCTCCGTTTCCTGCTCTCGCTGTTCGATGGCTCTGTATTGACTTCGTGCGTAATCTGCCAAACCATAGACCCGGAAGTAGTTCATCGCCTCAAAACGCGCAGGAATGTCCACTCCTTATATTCTTGCCCACCGATATTCACCATCGGCAGACGCATGCTGCCGAATCCAAGCCTCGAAACGAAGATGCCTGTGCTACCTAGTTCTCTCATTTCCATAGTTTTCCTCCGTCAACCACTCAAGGTATTCTGGTTCATCCGACTTGCGTGTGGTCACGAGTATTCAACCACTAGAGATCAGACTTCAGGTGTCAGGCATCAGCGAGTAAGCCAGCTACTGAAGCCTGATGCCTGAAAGCTGACTATTTCCCACACGGAACCTTGATGAGCCGGTATTCTTATCACAAAAGGCGGCGTCTATCTCACCTTAGAGGTCATCCGGTACAGATTTTGCGTTAGGCACGAGCCTTTCGGAAGATGAGGAGCGCGCAGGCGAAGTATAGGAGCGCAAGATAATTGGCCAGCTTTCGAGTATAGCGTGTGCGCACCGCTCGAAATCCAAGCGAAGGTGCGCTCCACCACCAACGACGCGCTGGATACAGGCTGTCATCGGGGAGTAGCGTGGCTTCTTCTTGAATCCCCCGCTGCTTGATGTGAGCCTGATACCCCAGAGATTGGGCTTCCTCATGAACCCATGGATGAATATCCGATTCTTTTCTATTGAACCGGAACGGTTTCCTGCCTGGCGGCCAGTTCTCTATCCAGTATCATCAATGCGGAACCATGATCGCCAATCATCTTGAGCTGGTCGATGATCGTGCGTGCGGTTTTCTCCTCCTCTACCTGCTCCTGGACAAACCATTGCAGTTCCACCTGACTTGGATAATCATTCTCTTTGACCGCCAATGCATAGAGTTCGCCAATCATCTTTGTGACTCCCTGCTCATGCTCCAAAGCAGCCTCGAATGCCTCCAACGGAGACCCAAAGTCGGTTGCTGGTTTGCCAATCGCCTCCAGTTCAACCCGCCCGCCACGGTCATTTACGTAGTTGAATAGCTTGGTGGCATGGAATGTTTCTTCCTTGCTCTGGATATGCATCCAGTGGGCAAATCCGGGGAGATTGATATACTCAAAATGCGCGGATATGGCGAGATAAAGATAGGAGGAGTAGAATTCATGGTTGATCTGTTTGTTGATTGCAGTCTGTACGACTTCGTTAAGCATCCTGTTTCCCTTTCTTGATGATCGATTCTCTCGATTGAGTTTTGCCGACTGAATGATAACATATGTATCAAGCGGAAATCAATTTCCTTTCCTGGTGATTACCCACAAGTGCAGCTACGTCCGTCAGAAATTTCCCGGGGAGGCAACCCCTTTTGGATTGCGACAGCAAGCTGCTGTTTTAAGCAAAACTGGGTAACCGAAGATTGGATTTTTCTTGATCTCTCCGCCAAATTCTGGTATATTGCCCATGAACTCCGATCTGCAACTGCTCGTAATATACCCGTGGAGAATGGGACCATGGCTATCAAACTTACGGATCCGCAATACTACATCAACCGAGAACTGAGTTGGGTAGAGTTCAACTATCGTGTCTTGGAAGAAGCACTTGATACCACACAGCCACTGTTGGAACGCGTCAAGTTTCTCTCCATTTTCAGCTCCAATCTGGATGAGTTCTTCATGATTCGGGTGGCGGGTCTCAAGCAGCAGCTCGCATTAGGGGTACTCGACCGACCGCCCGATGGTTTAAGTCCCCGGGAACAACTCGATCGCTTGTCGACACGACTCCATGAACTCATAGAATTGCAATCGCTCTGTTGGCTCAATGATGTGCAGCGCAAGTTGAATGAACACCAGATCTATATCCATCGCTATCACGAACTATCCAGGAAAGCGAAAGAGGCTCTATCCGAGTATTTTCTAACCCAGGTTTTTCCAGTATTGACACCACTGGCCATTGATCCCGGGCATCCTTTCCCTCTGTTGCAAAACCTCCGACTCTATCTTGCCGTCGTCATCGAAGACATGGAAGTCAAACCCTCTGTGCAGAGAAAGGCTGTGATCGAAATACCGGCCGGGGTGCTGTCCCGTATCGTGAGGGTAGATGAAAAAGTAGAGGGATTTCATGCAGTCTTGCTGGAAGATCTGGTCACAGCTCACGTTTCCTGCCTGTTTCCCGGCCTAAAAGTCAGAGAGTGTGTGCCTTTCCGTATCACACGTAATGCCGATCTGGAAATGACAGAGGCAGAGGCAGATGATCTCCTCACGATGATCGAACGGGAGTTGCGCAAGCGTCGCTGGGGAGCAGCAGTCCGTCTGGAAATTGCCAAGTTTGCTTCTCCTACGACCCGGCGTTATCTGGTTGAGGAACTATCGCTTGAAGAAGGACTGTTACTCGAGGACGAGGATGTCTACGAAATTGAGGGCCCGCTTGACTTTGCCGGTTTTTCCGAATTGTATGAGTTAGACAGACCCGAACTCAAAGATGCCCCTTTCATACCAAGAACTTCTCCTTCTTTGCGTGGAAATACGGATACGCTGAGTGTGATGCGTGAGCGGGATGTGCTCCTCCATCATCCCTATGAGTCCTTTGAGTGCATGGTGGAATTGATCCAGGATGCAGCCCAGGATCCTGATGTGCTTGCCATCAAACAAACATTGTATCGAGCTGGCAGCAATTCTCCTATCGTGGCAGCGTTGATGCAGGCCGCTGAGAATGGGAAACAGGTTACAGCACTGGTTGAACTCAAAGCCCGTTTTGACGAGGAGAACAATATCGTCTGGGCACGTGAACTGGAAAAGGCCGGTGTGCATGTTGTTTACGGACTGATCGGTCTGAAGACACATTGCAAGGTGATGATGATTGTTCGGCGGGAGGACAACCAACTCCGCCGCTATATCCATCTGGGGACGGGAAATTACAACCCCACGACAGCCAAGCTGTATACGGATCTGGGATTGCTAACATGTGACAGTGAATTCGCCGCAGATGTATCTGAACTGTTTAATCTGCTAACAGGCTACTCGCGTCAGGAGCATTGGAATAAGTTACTGGTCGCTCCTATCAATATGCGCGAGCGTCTCATCGAATTGATAGAGAGGGAAATCGAGTGTCATAAGAAGGATGGCCAGGGATATATCATTGCCAAGATGAACTCTCTGGTCGATGCAGAGATCATCCGCATGCTATATCGAGCGTCTCAGGCTGGTGTGAAGATCATGCTCATTGTCCGTGGCACTTGCTGTTTGCGTCCTGGATTGCCGGAGATCAGCGAGAATATCGAGGTGATCAGCATTGTCGGTCGCTTCCTCGAACATAGCCGCATCTACTACTTCCATCTCAGTGGTGAAGAGAGTATCTACCTGGGAAGCGCGGATTGGATGCCCAGGAATCTGAATCGGCGGGTAGAATCTCTATTCCCTATCGAAGAACCGGACATCAAACGTCGCATTATTGATGAAATCCTGAAAACGAGCTTACAGGATAATGTGAAGGTCCGATTGCTACGACCGGATGGCACCTACATTCGACGTAAAACAGATGGAGAACCCTTCGACAGTCAACGTCGCTTTATGATGTATGCGGAGGAAGCAGCCGCACAGGGAGATGCCCGAGATGAAGTTGAGCGAACGCTGCTGCGGCCGCTTGGAAATATCGGCGAGGTGATGATCACGGACGAGCAACTACAGAGGGTGGATGATAGCCGCCAGAGACGCCAGGTCAGGGGTCAGCGGTAAGCACTGCGGCATTTGATCTGAGAGCTGTACGCAAACACTTATCACAACAATTCAGAATGGGAGGATCCAGGTGAAGAATTTTCCGTTACCACTGCTATTGATAGTTAGTCTGATCTGGTTGGGATGCGCCAGCCCTCGTGCCGTAGAAATGACACAGGCAGATGCATCAGAAGCACCCGCCACCGAAGAAGCGGCAGCATCCACAGAGACCGCTGATGCAACCCCGACAGAATCTTCTATCTCGATTGACGCAAAAACGAATCAGATTTCCGGCAAAGCGGCCATTGCCATGTTGCGTCCCTATGGAGATGAAGTGGCCTTTACGAAGGAAAAACAGGGTGTGGATGCCCTTATCAAAGCGATCAACAACAATACCCAGATCGAATGTAAGCTCCAGAAGATCGTCTCTCACGTGGAGCTGGCGAATCTTCAGGTGCCCTTGTTGATCGTTACTGCTGGTGAAGGACTGAAGGAAGCGAAAGTTCTGGATGCGTTGAAGCAGTATGTAGATCGGGGAGGCGTGGTTCTGATAGACGGTTCCTGGCAGGGAAACATCATATCTTCGGGGACACGGATTACTCCGCGATCCTCCCATCCACTGCTGACAGAGCCCTATAATCTTGGGGAATCCCGCCAGCGGCGATTCCGTCCCATCGAGGCCATCCAGGTTGGGAAGCGATTAGGGATCATCATCACGAATCAAAGCTATGCGAGCTTCTGGAGTGGTAGCAGTGGGACGGAACATACCTGGGCAACTCGGCTCGGTATCAACATCCTGGTTTACGCTCTCAAAACAAGCACCTGGAGTCAGAAAGAAGAGACCGGGCAAGGGACTCCCACTCGTCCGGGTGGTGTATCACCGACCGATTTGGCGCCTATCTGATATCCTGCCCGCATCATGGATTAGATCTGTGCGGCCAGCCACTCACCTGTCAGTCTGAGAACGTCGAGCTTCATCTGTAGATTCTGTCGACGAACTGGAATGAGGTCCACGACATCGAATCCACAGGTGCGCAGGACTTTCTCCAGGCTGACAGTACATGAGAAGCTGCCGCCGCCCCCTCCACCCGCCACGCAGATGCCGATCGCTGATTTGCCGTTGATTCCAGCCCTGCCCGCTTCGTGCCTGCATACCCGGCGTAGCCGATCCAGGAAAGCGCGTATGCTTTCGCTCAGGTCGCCAAAATAGACGGGGGTAGCAAACACAATAGCATCCGCATCGCGTATTTTGCTCACTATCGAGGCAAAGTCGTCCTCGATGACGCACTGCCCTTCCGTTCGGCAGATCCCCCAACCATTCTCCTCACATTGGCGGCATCGTTCGATGCACGACTGGGGCAAGAAAATCAGTTCAACGTCACCTTCCTTACTCGCAAAACCTTTGAGCCATGCGTTTGCTGCTGTTGCTGTCTGTCCACTGGGATTCCGACTACCTGATATAATCACTGCCTGCATTCCATTCTCCCTTTTGGTATTGGATCATCAAGGTTCAGCTTTCAAACTTCAGTCTTCATGATTTGCTGATGCCTGACGGCTGACAGCTCCTTCTGACCATACTCAAGCCAGATGAACCTACAATGATATGTTCTCAAACTCGGTCGTGAAGTGTGATAATGATGTCGGCGAGTTGGGTTTTGATTTCAGCAACCTCATTCCGAAGTTGGCTGAGATTCTGGTTGAGTTCTCTCACCTCTTGACGACTCACCGTTCGGTACGAAAACGATTTGACAACCTTCAAGAGCAAAACAAATGCAAAGATAACGACCAGTATTATCACAGGCAACATGACAGCAATGCGTTCAATAGCCATTGTGGATATCCTCCTGTTATCTCATTGA
>JAJRTO010000273.1 GCA_024278235.1 Candidatus Poribacteria bacterium | reverse complement strand
GTGCATGGAAACGAATATCGACTCGGATGCGATGCGATGATGCTCGGCATCTCAACGTTGGGACTGCGGGTATACGATGTGCTTCGGGGATATGACTATCTGCGTACCCGGAAGGATGTTGACCGTATCGGCCTGTATGGCCTGGGAAGTGGCGCGACGTTCGCTTATTTCGCGGCTGTGTTGGAGGAAGGTTTCTGTCATGTGACTTGCGAGGATCTGCTGGTATCCTATAGAGACCTGGTGGAAACACGTTACTACAATCGTGAACGGTACAACCTCAAGATCATGGCCTGGGGGATGCTTCGCCATTTCGATCTGGAAGATCTGCTTCCCTGTATCCATCCGCGTCAAATACATCTGATCACTCCACGACAGGCAGATGGCGAAGTCGCAACGCTCAGCGGGGCATGGTAATCCAGCAAGGCGAGTTTTTTCGTGCTGCTTGACCGGCGACAAGACAGGATGCTATACTGCATTTACAGGGAACATTGAGTCCGGATCGTAATGAAGCATAGGAACATCTCATGAGTGCCAGAGCTATCGTTATTTTCCTATTCATTTTTTCATCTCTCCCTGGCCTGGTTTCTGCTCAGGATTCAGCAATGAAAGCTGACATCCAGGGGCTTGAACTGAGAATAACCAATATCGTTACGGGGATGGACAAGCGTTTAACCAATCAGATCAACGATTTGGACAAGCGGCTGACCACCCAAATCAGTGATCTGGACAAGCGACTGACCAATCAGATCAACGATTTAGACAAGCGGCTGATTTCTCTTGAGACAACCGTGGGAGGAATGGACAAACGTCTTACCAAACAGATCGATATATTGTTCTGGGTGATAGGGGCATTGATCGGAGTAGTGCTGACGGTGATTGCACTTCCTCAGCTTCTGGGATATTTCCAAGAGAGAAGATCACGCGCTGAACTCAGAGATATCGTTGAGGAACTCAAACAGCAAATGGCTCGTCAACAGGATGAGATCGATGATCTGAAATCCCGTAGGATCATGACACCATCATAGCCATCGTTTGGTTACCCACGTAACACTGTTAGGCTGCGACGAAAGGCAAACCTTGCGTAGATCCCGACTGATCATCCTGCTTTTGTTCTTCCTTTCCGGTGCAACGGCACTTGTGTATCAGGTGCTCTGGACACGCACGCTCACGCTGATTTTCGGAAGCACCGTGTTTGCTATCAGCACGGTGCTGACCGCGTTCATGGCAGGGCTTGCGCTCGGGAGTTTCTACTTCGGTCGATGGGCCGATAGGTCTTCTCATCCGCTCCGCCTTTACGCCTATTTTGAAGTCGGCATCGGTGTCTTCGCCCTGATTTACCCCCTTGTGCCTATCATGCTTCAGGCACTGTATGTGGTGATTCACCGTCAGTTGGGATCTTCATTTTACCTCCTTTCCCTCATCCGGTTCGTGTTCGCTTTCCTCATATTGCTGGTGCCGACCACATTGATGGGGGCAACATTGCCCGCCCTCAGCAAATTCTTCGTCGCACGCAAACAGCAGCTTGGCTGGGATGTGGGGCGACTGTACTCCGTCAACACTTTCGGAGCTGTCGTCGGCACGCTCGCCGCAGCCTTTTTCCTGACCGAAACCCTCGGCGTGATCGGTTCCCTCTATCTGGCAGCACTGATCAATCTCATGATCGCGGGCATTGCACTCTGGCTAAATCGGGCTTCAGAGGATGAACAACGGACAGCAGAAACGAAGGATCCGGAAGCGAGAACCAAGAGACGACAATCCAATGAACCTGCCACCAAAATACCGCTGCACGTGAGAGTTGCCCTCCTCACCTTTGGTGTCTCCGGTTTCTGTGCTTTGAGCTATGAGATCCTCTGGACGCGCATCCTGGTTTTCTTTCTCGGTAGCACGACGTATGCTTTCGCGACAATGCTCGCGGCCTTCCTCTTTGGGATCGCGTTTGGCAGTTTCTTGTTTGGCAAGATCGCCGATTCCCAACGCCGGCTGATCGCGATACTGGCATTTACCCAGATAGCCATTGGACTTTTTGCGATACTACTGTTACCGGCGTTCGCTGAAATCTATGCGATCCGGGCTTATTTTTCAGCAAACCGTGTCGGCGCGTTCCTCGCATGCGTGTCTGTGATGCTTCTTCCGACATTCCTGATGGGAGCCAGTTTTCCGCTGATCGCTCGTATCTACACCCTGGAACTCCCAAGTCTGGGAACGTTACTTGGGAGAGTCTATGCGATCAATACGCTGGGAGCTATTCTGGGGTCCTTCGTTGGAGGGTTCCTGCTGATCCCCTGGTTTGGGATTCAGCGAAGTGTCGTGCTGGTTGCAACGATCAATATGTTGATGGGGACGGCCCTATACGCCGTTGATCCGGAATCGCAAAAGCGATCCAGAGGAAGCGTGGCTATCGCTGTGGGGTTGCTCGTCGTGTTGGGGTTCCTGCTGATACCTGCTGATAAACCGATTGTTCTCAAAAGCGCGATCTTCCAGTACGATAATCCCGGAGGGCGTTTGCTCTGGTACGAGGAGGAAGTGGATGCAACCGTGACCGCCATTGAGGACAGTGAGGGGGTGCGTCGGCTCTATGTCGATACCAATCAGGCTGCCGAAGATTCGCGTTGGGATTCGCCATCTCATCGTGTGATTGCTCATCTGCCCCTTCTACTCCATCCCCGCCCCAGACGGGCACTTGTCGTGGGGTTTGGCATGGGGGTTACCTCCTACTCGATCACCCAGCATCGTGTGCGGGTAGACGCCGTGGAAATCTCGCCCGGCGTGGTCCATGCGAATCGATTTTTCACGAAAGCCAATCAGAACATCCTGGAGAACCCGCTGCTCTCCATGACGATTGACGATGGGCGTAATTTCATCTTGACGACAGAACAACGCTACGACATGATCTCCACCGGGATCATCCATCCGTTGGTGAGTTCGGGCAGTTCCAATATCTACACGAAAGATTTCTATGAACTGTCTCGGCGGATTCTCACGGAGGATGGTATCATGTGCCAGTGGGTTCCACTGCACCGCCTGCCCGAATCCCATTACAAAACGATCATCCGTACGTTCATGGAGGTTTTTCCGAACACGACCCTTTGGTACAAATTCACCCCGGATTTCGTGATACTCATCGGCACACCGCAGCCGCTCCGGATCGACTACCAGCGTTTCATGGCACGATCTCAGATCCGTAGCATCGCTGAAGGATTGGCTCATGATGACCTGGATGGGCTTTCTCTCCTGGATTCCTTCATGATGGGGCCCGATGAACTGCGAGAATATGTTGGTCAGGCTCCGATCCACACCGACAATCGTCCTCGTCTGGAGTTTTTCAAGAGCCGCGAGCTGGTCAATACGACGTATCACAATATCAAAGGGATGCAACCTTATCGCGCCAGTGTGCTGCCCTACCTTACGAATACCAGCTTTCAGGAACGTCAGACGCTACAGCGTTATTTCCAGGCAACTCAGCAGTTGATTCAAGGCCAACTTGCCTATGTACAGGGACATTACGAAGAGGCAGCGGAGACATTTCGTCAGGCCGTTCAAGCAAATCCAGCCGATAAGACATTGCAATACAATCTGAGCGCTGCAGTGGAATACGGCCTCAAGGAATCCGATGCGGCACTTTCCCAGTTGGAGAGTGAACTTCAAGCGAAACTGCTTTTGAACCCGCGTGACGCCAAAAGCTACGGCATGCTCGGTCTGGCCTATCAGACGCGTGAACAGTGGGACAAGGCGGTGGATATGCTTGAAAAATCGCTCAAATACGATCCCAATCAAGGGCAGATTCATGCCAGTCTTTATATTGCATATGGCGGCCTGGCTGTGATGTATGAGGAGAAGGGGGAGATCCGCAAGGCGATCACGGCGGTAAAAAAGGCGATCCGCCTGGAACCGAACCTCTGGCTGGGACATAGTTGGTTGGGAAGCCTCTATCAGAATCAGGGACAATATGAGCAAGCTATCGCTGCTTTTCAGAAAGCCCTGTCATTGGAGCCCGGCCAGCCGAGAATCCATTACGCTCTCGCAATGAGCTACCGGGATTCCGGACGCATGAACGATGCGATACAGGAACTTCAGCAGTCTGTAGATGCGGATTATGCCCCCGCTATGATCTTGTTGGCACGCCTTATCCTTGAGCAGGAGGGAGAACATCAAAAAGCAATCGATCTCGCAAATAGAGTTCTACAGCAAGATCCTAACATCCCGGCAGCTTATGATATCCTCGCACTTGCCTATGTTCGGGCTGGCGATCGAACGAAGGCCCGGGAGATGATCCAGAAAGCCATTCGGTTGAATCCGGGGGAACCTCTGTACCAGGAACATCGCCGCATGATTGAGGGATCTGAGTAAACCTGACTTTGTTAATATGAGGAGGTATTTATGCCCATTCGCATTGGTGTGATCGGTGGAAGCGGTTTTTATCAAATGACGGACCTCGAAGTCATCGAGGAGCGTGAGGTGGACACTCCCTTCGGACAACCCAGCGATAAATTCGTAATCGGCCAGTTGGGAGATGAGCGTATCGCGTTCCTACCCCGCCATGCTCGTGGTCATCGACTTCCACCAGACAAGATCAACATGCGTGCAAACATCTACGCGTTCAAAGATCTTGGTGTGGAATGGCTCATTTCGATCAATGCCGTTGGAAGTCTTCGAGAGAACATCCGTCCCAAAGATATGGTTGTCCCCGATCAGTTGGTAGACTTTACCAGACACCGCATAAACACTTTCTTTGGCGAGGGTTTAGCGGCTCACGCCAGCATGGCCGATCCTTTCTGTCCTGCACTGAGAAGTGTACTCATCGATGCAGCAGAGACCGTCGGTGTCCGGGTGCATCCGGGGGGAACCTACATTTGCATGGAGGGGCCTCAATTCTCCAGTCGTGCTGAATCTGAAATGTACCGGCAGCTCGGCTTCGATGTGATCGGAATGACTGTGGCTCCAGAGGCCAAACTGGCTCGTGAGGCCGAACTCTGTTATGCGTCTCTATCGTGTTCCACGGATTACGATTGCTGGCATGAAGAAGAAGAGGATGTGACCGTTGATATGATCCTTGAGATCTTGAGAGCAAACGTCTCTGCAGCACAGGCTATTGTCTGTGAGACCGTGCCTAAACTCCCGACGAAGCCTCATTGTACATGCTCTGAGGCACTGAAGTATGCCATTGTGACTCAACCGGATGCGATCCCCGAAGAAGTCAGGCAGCATCTGGGATTACTGATTCAGAAGTATATCTCCGCCCATTGATTCGCATGAGCTGCTGCGTCATTCATCAGAATAGATCTGTTCCAGTTCCTGCAACTTCTCCAGCACCCGCCAGCTTTCTTGAACACTCTGGGATTCCTGCTGGATCTCCCGGATCAATCTCTCCTGAAGCTGTTCCATATCCAGCGAGCCTATCTT
>JAJRTO010000272.1 GCA_024278235.1 Candidatus Poribacteria bacterium | reverse complement strand
GTCATCTGAAACGTGCGCTTAGCAAATTCCAGAGCGGGTTCCGTGAAGGGGCCGTTCTCACCCATGTAGATGAAAGCGATCTGCGGTTCGAGGGCCGCTATACCGTACATCGGCCCCATTAGCACCACAAGGATGAAACCACATATAGTCGGTAACCTTCGCATGCCTGCACCTCCTGACGCGAGTTCCAAGCGCATCCTCACATTCTTGCATGACTTCCTGAGTTGCCATCCTGTTTCCTGCCATTATGGGGATGGTTTGTGGTCACATTCTATTGTGGCATGGAGTCTATGCTATTGCAAGCGATTTTTCCTGTTGCTTTATCGAATGCCACCGAGTATCATGCGTTTTAGATTTTGGAGGACGTGGTTTCCGCTGCAAGCGGAGTACGAAGAAATCCATCAGATACAACCAGAGGAGTAGAGATTCTATGAAAATCACCGGATTGGAAACTATCTGTCTATCGCGCCCACATGAACCGGATCGCCAATGGTTTACCGCACGCTATCGTACCATCAAAGCCGATTGTGCCATTGTCGTCATCCATACGGATGACGGAACCCAGGGCATCGGGGAAGCCAGTGCTTATGGCGGACCTCTCGCGATCCGGGAGTGGGTGGATCAATTGGCCCCAGAGATGATCGGCAAAGACCCATCTGACCCAACTATTGTCCTCCGGCTTGACGGGAACTCTCGGCCTCATGATGCTGCTGTCGCAGGCATTGATTGTGCTCTATGGGATCTCAAGGGAAAGATCGCCGGCAAGCGTGTCAGTGAACTGTTAACAGAAAAGCCTCTCGAGCGTGTCCGTCTCTACGCATCGAGCGGCTGTCGCTACGATTGGCGTCACCATCCGGAACAGTTGATCGAAGAAGCTCTGGAGTACATTGAGATGGGTTACACGGCCATGAAATTCCGTATCGGCACGGAGTGGTCCTGGGATGGCGTGACCGTGGATCGCTTTCTGGGTCTCGTACGTGAACTAACCCGGGCCGTCGCGGGACGTATGGAACTCATGCTTGACGGCAACTGTCGTCTGACGGAAGAACAGGCCATGACGATTGCCAGGGAACTCGATCAGCTTGGATTTGCCTGGTTCGAGGAACCGATCCCGCATGCTCAAATCGACGGCTATGCACGGCTTTGCGCTGCGGTCGATATGCCGATCACAGGTGGTGAGAGTTTCACCACGCTGGAACAGTTCAAACCTTATCTGGACAAGAAAGCCTACGATAGAATCCAACAGGATGCCGGCCTTTGTGGCATCACGCAAGCCATGTATCTGGCCAAAGTAGCGCATCCGTATGGCGTCGATACCTGTCCCCATAGTTGGCACAATGGGCTGATGGCAATGGCAAACGCCCATCTGGTGGCAGCATTGCCGAACCCTCACGTCCTGGAACTGTGCATGATCCAGGGCCCGCTCCAGTGGGAAATCCTGGCCGAGAAACCGATCATCCAGGATGGATGGCTGGTGTTCTCAGACAAACCGGGGCTTGGTGTGGAACTCGCTGAGGAACTGGAGGAACGTTTCCCCTATATTGAGGGGCACTATGCAATTCAGGTACAACGTTGAGGACTGAGGATTTAGTAGGTTCATCCGAGGAAGGTAGCCATGGAGAAATTTGCACCGTTGAATTTATTGTCTGAGGAGCTGATAGAATACACGCCTGAGTGGCATGGAGAAAGATTTCCCGATGGACGTCCCAAAGTGCCGGATCATGTTCTAGAACGCATGAAACAAGTCACCATCACGCAGGCGTGGGGGGTACTGAACGGCGCCGGATACCAATGGCAATATGAAGGAGGATGGTACTGTACCCATCCTGGAGGCGTGTTGGTTGGACGCGCCTTGACAGCAGTCTACATGCCACGGCGTCCGGATATGCGGCAGCTCATGGAGAAGAAAGGGGCACGGTGTGGGTGCATCGGGGATCAGATCTCCTGGCCCATCGATATGCTGGTTCCAGGGGATGTCTATGTGGCGGATGTGTTCGGCAAGGTCGAACAAGGCCCCATCATCGGTGATAATCTTTCCACAGCAATCTTCGCCAAGTCAGGGAATGGGGTCGTGCACGATGCGGCAGTTCGGGATCTGGACGGAATCCAATCTATCCCCGGATTCACGAGCTTTGTGCGCGGCTGGCATCCGACGTATGCGTCTCCGACGATCATGCTGTTGGGGGTCAACACTCCGATCCGCATTGGGCAGACGATGGTCATGCCGGGAGATGTGGTGCTGGGCCGACAGGACGGCGTTATCTTTGTACCGCCTCACCTGGCAGAGAAAGTCGTCAGGACGTCCGAACTGATACGCCTGCGGGACATGTTTGGCAAGATGTGTCTCCGCGAAGGAAAGTACACGCCGGGGCAGATCGATGCTCGATGGAGTGATGACATCGAGGCAGATTTCTCACGCTGGCTGGAGGATCACATCGACGAACTTCCCGTGCCGAAGGAGGCGGTACAGGATCTGTTGAAAGAGCGTACGTGGTGAGAGATCAGCTATCTTGTCTTCACTGATGCCTTGCTCCGGCTCTCCTGTAGTTCGATGGTGGATGCACGACGTTCCAGTAGCGAGAGCGAGATATCGATCACTTCCCTGGCCTCATCCGGCGTCAGGCAGCCGATGGTCACCATATCGATGTCCCGCAGCGTGGCCCAACTAAAGGCAAGCCCTACCAAAGGCTGTAGTCTTCCCGCAGCCAACGGTTTGATCGTGATCACAGGCTTCTGACGCTGCCAGATCATGCGATACACCCAGTCTACCTCGATCTGCATGAGAAATCCCGCTGCGTTGTAAATCTGGATGTAGGTTCCCAGATCCAATCCCATCTCATCGGCGTAGATGGGCGTCTCAGGCATATGGGTGGAGAGGCCGGGGATCATCCCACGCTCCCGAATTGCAGGGATGAAGCCATCCATCTCGTGGATGGTGCGGGTACGTCTGTCAACCAGTGCATCCGTCGTCGCCTGATGTGGCATCAAGATCTCACATCCCATCTCTGCGAACGCATCCAATGTCCTGAGATTTTCGTCCCTGGCATCCTGTGTGCCGGAGAGATCGAAGTGAGGGATGCAGATGCGGATGCCCTTGCAGCCCGCCCGATCCTCAGCATCTTTGATAGCCTCACTCAGATGATTAGCCTCAGGACGCCCACCATAGACCGCATTCGCCCCTGCCTGGAAAAACACTTCCAGAATGTCGGCAAGCGTTTCACGTGTCTGATATTCTCTAATGAACTTGCTCTTGGCTGCCGTCTGATGTGAGTAGCCAAGAAACCAGTTGGTTCCTGCAATCAACCGTGGCACAGACAAGTGCTCAATCTGTGTCCGTGGAAATTCGCCCATGCAATGTCTCCAGTCTGAAAATTATGTTTCCTCCTTGTGCCCACACGGGTTTTTCAGTGAGTCCCGTAGAGCGTGCAGCTTGCTCGTTCCGGTAAAACCAGTCTGGCCGCTGGCAAGAACAAGCTGCCAGCATGCTCTACGGACGCCGTTGGTCCCGTAGACCGTGCTGCTTGCTCGTTGCCGTAGAGCATGGGTTCCAGTTTAGTCGAAGATGCTTGCCTGTGTCCAGTACATTTTTGGAACGCAAACACACAAGAAAGAACCGTTGATTGAGGTTGATCTAAGCATCCAGATCAGATACAATAAACACGCGGAGGAGAAATCTTATGAACCCTATGATGATCCTGTTACTTGTGTGTTTATCCGTTCTCGGCCCGTTACATCGGGCTATCGCACAGACTGAGACAAAGGTCCTTAGTCTCATCATCTTAGAAGAGCATTATTCAGATGCCGGCCTGCGTGATCTCGCTGCTCTGGAGGGAAATGCAGATTATGCCAATCTACTCAGACAGCAGGGAGGGATCATCCAGAGCCGTAGCTACAGAGATCTCACGAAGGAACAGGTGCGAAACGCCTTGACCACGATTTCCACACCGACACTCCTTTTCTTCTTCCGGGGCCAGATCACGCGCTCCGCAACAACCAACCGCGTTTATCTACTCCCGGTGGATGCACGAGCCGATGATCTGGAGAGTTACATCTCAATATCTGAACTCAACCAGTGGATGAAGGGGATCCCAGAGCAGATCCTGCTACTGGATACCTATACCCAGGACACGGATTTGATGGCCTACTACGCAAATCGTGAAATGATAGGAACCTCTGCATTGATCTCGATTCAGAAGCTGGATGATCCTGGGGTTTCTCTGCTTGAGATGCTTGTGGCTGTACTCAACGATCCCGAGAGCGACGAAGATGATAATCGTCAGTTGCTGTTGCAGGAGATCTATCAGGCGATGAACGCTCGATTCCCCCATCCCGGCATCCTTGCGCCTACAGGAGATATGGAGGTCGCCGTTGTGCGGTTCCCATCCCGTCTCTACGTGAAGACGGAGCCCGCCGGAGCACAGGTGTGGGTGAATGATCAGCCGGCGGGGGTTACTCCCTACATTCGCGAAAATGTGTCTCCGAATGATTACCAGGTACGACTCGAATTGGAAGGCTTCTATCGGCCTGCCGAAACCTCACTGAAAATAACGTCGGGACGTGGCGAAGGCGCAAATCTGGATGTCGAACTCGAGCGCATCCGCATCCGGGGAAAAACGCATGATGAGCAAGGGCGTGGCATCGTGCCAACTATCGTCCAGATTCGGGGGACGTCTCGCGCTGTGGAAGCCAATGAGAATGGAGAGTTTGTCTTTGAGGATGCCCCTCTGGAAGTCGGCAAACAGTATGTGCTGGAGGCAAGTGCCGGTGATGGTATTTTCATCGGGGAGCAAACGTTTACTTATGGAGGCTTTGACGATATCCAACAGGATATCCTGATGCACCAGCGTCCCTGGATTGAGGTGGCCCAGGAGCGATTTCGGAAAGGACAGATTCAGGATGCCGCCGATAAATTCCAGCTTGCCGTGAACCAGAACTATGAACTGCCATCGTTGGAACCGGCTTTTGCACAGATGGCCCTGGAATACACCGAGGAGTGGATTCAGCAAGAACCGAACAATGTAAATGCGATCCTTGCCGCAGCACAACTGGCGGAACGACAGGATCGCCGCTCAGATGCGAAGAAGTATTGGATCCTGGCCAAGCGGCGAGCGGGTGAAGATTCCAAAGAATATCAGTTTGCTGCTGTACGTCTCAAAGCATTGACGCCCTGGAAGAACTACATCCTGATCGGTGGAGCGATTCTACTGATACTGATCGCCGTCTCGGCAGGCTACTTCATGTATCGGCACAAGGGAAACGGTAACTCAGCGTCGTGAACGCTTTTTGGCCAAAGGAGAAGGAACCCGCGAATTCGCCTGTTTGCGCTGATTGTATATCAGGGCTTCGTGTGTGTGTGGCTGAGCTGTGAGTAATTGATATCCGTATTTCTTCAAGTCCGCGAGGATATTGATAAAATAGCTTCGGATGTGAATAATCGTTTCCTCCGGATCCATCGTTTCTTCATCGATCAATCCCGCAGCCGGGATCTGATAATTCAAAAACACTCGCTCATCCCGTAAACGAGTGCGCGGCGTTGGAGTACGATCCGCGCGATCTTTTGAACTTCCGTCGATCTCAAATTCCCAGAAGTAGTATTCGTCAGCGTGTCCCCTATATCCTATCTCGAGGTCCAACCGTCCAGGTGGAGAAGGACGAGGAATTGCGATCAACCGTCGACGGATTAATATCGGGTAGATCGACATCAGGAAGATCTGTTCCGCTCCTGAGGGCTTCGGCGTGTGAGCAAGAATCAACGGTATCTCAAGTCGAAGTTCATGATCCTTGATTTCCAGCAAACAGGCCGTATAAACATCCCTCCGTAACTTTTGCATCGATTCGGTGACACCAGGAATGGGTTCTAACCGTGCCAGCAATACTTTGACCTTGCGTCTTCTTGGGTCGACAAACCAGATAATCCGATGCCAGACTATTGCGGGTAGCCTACGAACAAACGAGGGGAGTTCCTTAAGATAAACTACCACCACATGGAGTTGTTTGATATATTCTGAAATCCACTGAATTGGGGTAAACCTCATTATGTGATGCAGATCCTCCCTCGTTGAGAGAAACTCATGCAGGTCGGCGTAAGTTCCATTGCAGTTTCGATTGATGATGGCACGGTAGGCTGTGTTGCGGCGTCTTACCTGCGACCGCAATGTTATTTCTGCCGACGTGCACTCAACACTTCGATTACTCACAGTTCTACCATAGCAAGCTGCTGCTGTCAACAGAAAGTATGATGCTGATGACAAGAACCGTGCTGAGTTTGTTTTCTTGACATCGACTTCCCCCGGTGACTATACTTTGGATGAGCTAACGAGTATTGTGTGCACACGATGCCTTCACGACGTGGGATGAGAGGGGAGAGCTTACATGAATAAAGCTGGCTTGGAGGATGTTGTCGCATCACAGACAGCGATCAGTTATATCGATGGACAAAAGGGAGATCTCTTCTACCGAGGTTATCATATCAACGATCTCGCAGAACATGCAAATTTTGAGCAGACAGCTTATTTGCTGTGGTTTGGTGATTTCCCCACAGAGGAACAATATAGACGTGTATGTGGTCTGGTGCATGACCAACTCGGTTTGCCCAAGGAGATGATGGCGATCTTGTTCGATCTGCCAGATACTGCGGGTCCGATGCAGGCATTGCGAACAGCAATTTCAGCACTGGCACTACACGATCCGGAGGCGAATGACAACTCGCCGGAAGCCAACCAGCAGAAGGCGATGCATTTGATGGCACACTTCCCTGAGATCGTCGCCGCAAACTATCGGATCGCCACCGGACAATGGCCACTCCAGCCGATGGAAAGGTGTGGTCTGGCAGCGAACTTCCTTTGGCTGCTCAAGGGATGTGAGCCTGAACCTCTCCACGTGGAAGCGATGGACAAGTGCCTCGTACTCCATGCCGAACACGGGCTGAATGCTTCTACTTTCTCTGCACGTGTCGCAGCTTCGACGCTTTCTGATATGTACTCTGCGGTGACAGCAGCGTTGGGTACGCTGCTCGGTCCACTGCATGGCGGTGCAAATCAGCATGTGATGGAAATGTTGGTGGAAGTCGGAGACCCCAAACATGCAGAAGCCTATGTGAAAAATGCTCTGGCAAACAAGCAACGCATTATGGGATTTGGACATCGCGTTTATAAGGTAGAAGATCCCAGAGCGATTATCCTGCGAGAGATCTCCAAAGAGCTTTGTGAACAGACGGGCAATATAAAGTATTATGAGATCTCTGAAAAGATCCGTGAAGTCACCTACGCGGAGAAAGGTCTCTATCCCAACGTGGATTTTTATTCGGCCACAGCATTACACGCCCTGGGAATCAAGACAGAACTGTTCACCACTATTTTTGCCGTCTCCCGGGTGGTTGGTTGGACTGCCCATGTCATGGAGCAACATGCAGACAATCGATTGATCCGACCGAGGTCCGAATACATCGGACATAAGAACCGCACGTTCACACCCATCCCTGGCTGCAGGCAGGCGTACCATTAGTTTCCGAGTGGAGCAAAAACAACCTTGTCAATAGCTCTCGGCATACGCTGATTTTCCTATGGTATCCAAACGACACCACTACCAGCGGTCGGATCTACGGAGTGATCTGATCGCTGGTTTGACCGTTGGTTGCGTGGCCCTGCCACAGTCGATGGCGTATGCGATGGTTGCGGGTGTCCCTCCGATTTATGGTCTCTATGGTGTGATCGTAGCAGCCACCGTTGGCGCGCTACTCAGCAGCTCCTCTCATCTCACTATCGGTCCGACCAATACCTGTGCGTTGGTCACTGCAAGCGTGTTTGCCGTTTACATGCGGGAGCCGGAAGCCCTCAAGCTGCTGTTCCTATTGACCTTCATGGTGGGATGCATTAAGTTGTTTGCGGGTCAGCTTCGGCTTGGGTTTCTCACAGATTATATCTCAGAAGCGGTGATGGTTGGTTTCACCGCTGCAGCAGGTATCCTGATCGCAGGGAACCAACTCTCAAATCTGTTGGGCTATGAATCGTCGACGTCACCACATTTCCTGATCAAGGTACTGCATGCTCTGACCAACATCGCCAGCTTGAACCCCTACGCTCTCATCTTAGGCGGGCTGACAGTCCTCATCACGGCTGGCTCACGATGGTTGTATCGGCACATCCCAGGAGCGTTGCTTGCCGTTCTGATCACCGGTTGGCTTGCTTATCAGATCAATGTGGCTTCTCATGGCGTACGATTGGTAGGTACGATCCCGCACACCTTGCCTCCACCGCGACTTTTTATGCTATCCTTCAGTAAGGCGGCTGAGCTTGCCAGTGGTGCGCTGGCAATTGCGGTTATGGGACTTTTTGAGTCGGTTACGATTGGGCGTGTGATTGCCCAGAAAACGGGGCAGCACATCGATCCGAACCGTGAGTTTTCAGCGATTGGTACGGCGAATATCGTTGGTTCCTTTTTTCAGTGCATTCCCTCTTCCGGCTCGTTCGGACGTTCAGCGCTCAATTTTAATGCAGGCGCTCGGACACGTGTTGCGGTCTTCGTCTCCGCTGCCGCTGTGGCGTTCTCGATGTTTCTGTTCTCACCACTCGCCTATTATATTCCTATCCCAACACTCGCAGGTATTTTGATGATCGTTGCAGCGCGCCTGGTCGATCTCAAACGGATCCACAGCCTATCTCGTATCAGCCGCGATGATCGCACGGTTATGGCGGTTACGTTTGGTTCTGCATTGCTGATCCGCCTTGAATTCGCTCTCTTTCTGGGTATTGGACTCTCCGTTCTGCTATTTCTCCAGAGGGCACGCCATGTACATTTCGATGAACTGGTATTTGATGCCGATGGACGTGTGTTGGAATCCTCCGGCCCTACGGAGCGGCTGTGCAAGGATGTCGCCATCATCAATATCGAAGGGGATCTCTTCTTTGGAGCCGCACGGGAGTTTCGAGAACATCTGGGACAGCTTCGACAGGATGAAGCAAAGGTTATGATCTTGCGCCTCAAGCGTGCGCGTGGATTAGACGCGACGATACTTCACCTCTTATGTGATTTTGTTGCGGAACGGAGAAGGCAAGGCAAGTACGTATTACTCTCCGGGATCTGGGGAGAGATCGCTCAAACCATCGGGGAGAGTTCACTTTATGAACTCGTGGGCGGCGAAAATGTCTTCATCGCCCGGAGGGATATCTTTCATTCCACCCGTAGAGCTGTGAATCGGGCGCATGAACTGATAAGAGAAGACGCTGTCACACCGGATGAAGGCATGGATACCTGATAGATCTATCTCCCATGATTTACCGACCTACGAAGGAGTCAGCAATACGTTCAGTGCAGCAGGAATCACCTGTACATCCAATGGTTCTCTTCCTATCAGTTCCCCGTCGTGTATCTTGAGTAGTGGCGTTTGGCTCTTGATCTGAATATGGCGGGCCCGATAACGTTGCAGAGCGACGTGCTCAAGTCCCCGCTTCTGGTACATCCGGGGAAATGTCTTGGCGAATTCCCACGCACTTAATGTCCTGACAACACTGACATCAAGCCAACCATCTGTGGGATCTGCATCAGGAGCAAAGAGCATCCCTCCCCCGGAATATCGGTTGTTACTGATGTGGACACTCAGCGCCTCCACCCGGATACTTCTATCATCCAACTGTATCTGAAGGTCGTGTGTTTGTAGATTTCTTAGCCCTTGATACACGGCAACAAAAAAGGAAGCACGGCCCAATCTGAGTCGCTGAGCCCGTTTTACAACATCAGCCGAGAAACCGACAGCGGCCAAATTCACAAAGTAGCGTTCCCTGTCTTTACCGAGATCGAGCTTGCATGAGAGTCCGTCCTGAAGTATCTCAAAAGCGGCTGAAAATCGGGAGGGAATTCCAAGACTTCGGGCAAAATCATTGCCTGTACCGCATGGAAAAACGGCGAGTGCTGCCCCTGTACCTGCCAGTGCATTGGCCACCTCATGAATCGTCCCATCGCCACCGAACGTGGCCACCGTGGGCCAGCGTTCCTTGACCGCACACTGGGCTAATTCCAGCGCATCTCCCCCTTTTCTGGTTTCATGAATGACATGATGCACTCCCAATTGATGAAGTGCATCGTGCATCCATCGGAGCCATTTCCGAGTTCTGCCACATCCAGCAACGGGATTCCCAATGATAAAGGCGGATTTCAAACGGTTCTTCCATTTCTGTTCGCAAGGGTGCCATCCAGTTATTGCTCCTGGCTCATCAGGGTTCAGTGTGGAAATGAGGGGGCAAGCCAGTCCTCAGGCTTCAGTAACTGGTTTATTTGCTGATGCCTGAAGCCTGATTTCTCGTGACTGAATCCCCATGGCCACACTCAAGTCGGATGAACCTTGCCCCTGAGCTATGGTGCTTTACTCAGCACTGTCTTAAACTGAAACAGGTATCAGGGATATTCTGCCATAGTTATCACGTCTCATGCAAGGTTTCTCTGAGAGCGATTTTCAGCTCTTCGCCGCTGCTTGACTTACTCCCCAAAAGATGCTATTCTTCTTACGAATATTGGTTCATCAGGATTAAGTGCGGACACAGGGTAAGCAATATTCAGAAATGGATGTCAAGTTTCAAATGCCAGGAACCCAGCAACTACAGTGCTTTTCTAACGTTCAACGTTGAACGTTTCACGTTGAACGTTTCACGTGAAACTTGCTTACCAGCCGCAGATAAAACTTGGACTATCACGGACAGATAGCTTTCAGCGGTCAGCAGGCTGATGGCTTCTATCTGTGTGAAGGAGATCCCTACTATGGATGTGGTTAGATTTGGTATTGTTGGTGTGGGTGGTATGGGCTCAGGCCACGCAAGAATGATGCAGTCGATTGATGAAGTGGAATTAGTTGCTGTATCTGATGTGGATAAGGCCGCAGTGGAGCAGGTCAGTGCCCAGTACGACGTGCCGGCATTTACCGATCACAAAGAACTGATTGCTGCGGGACTCGCAGATGCCATTCTGGTGGCAACACCTCATTACTTCCACCCATCGGTTGCGATAGATGCCATGAAGGCAGGCTTGCATGTGCTGTCGGAAAAACCCATTGCGGTGACGGTGAAGGCTGCAGATGGGATGATCCAGGCGGCCAGGGAAACCGGGATGAAGTTTGGTGTGATGTTCCAGATGCGCACAGATAAGCAATATCGAATTGCCCGAAAGGCAATCGATGATGGCCTCATCGGCGATATTTATCGTACCAGTATGGTCATGGGATGGTATCGCAGTCAGGCCTATTACAACTCGGCAACTTGGCGTGCAACCTGGACAGGGGAAGGTGGCGGTGTGCTTCTCAATCAGGCCCCGCACAATCTGGACACTTTCACCTGGTTGACTGGCGTGCCCAAATATGTGACGGCCCAGGTCCGGACTCGCAACCACAACATCGAGGTCGAGGACGAAGCCTTTGCTCTCCTCGAATATGAGAATGGCGCTCACGGCTATCTCTATGCGAGTGTGAATGAAGCACCCGGAGCCTCACGTACTGAGATCTGTGGCGATAAGGGGAAGATCGTCATTGATGGCAACAGTGTACGCGTATCACAACTAGAGACCTCCATCCAGCAGTTCACCCGGGAAACGGACCAAATGTGGGGTTCTCCGAAATCACAGGAAGTCCAGGTCGAAGTGGAAGAGATGGCGTCCGGACACTCAACGATCACGCGCAATTTTGCCCGCGCCATCCTATATGGTGAAACGCTGATAGCCCCTGGTGAAGAAGGGATCAAAGGACTGGAACTTTCGAATGCCATTATCCTTTCGGGCAAACGTGGTAAGACCGTTGAAACGCCACTGGATCGGGACGAATACGAATCGCTGATCGAGGAACTCAAGACCACTTCCAGGAAAAAGGAGGGGGTCGTCGAGCAGCGTGTGACGGATCCGAGCTTTGCAGATGGTGGGACACACTGAAATGTCTGAAGTCCGCGTGACAACAAAACCAGACGGTTTTGGAAGAAGCTGGCTTGAGACTGGCAAATACGAGGTGGATGCCTTTGAGCGGAAAGTGTGGCGAAAAGATCGTTCGCCGGCACAAGATCGCCGTCTCAAGGTGCATCGGGAATATGCCGGTCGTGCTGGCGGCGAAGTGATCAATTGGATCATCGAAATCCCAGAAGGTTATCCTCTCTCTATCGCGAAGATCACTTTTGATCGCATCAATCCGAAGGAAGTGGAGATATTGTGGTCGCCGGAAGCGGCACCCGAAGCGGATCCACAGGCGGCACGCTATCGCAAGATCCACCATGCTCTTGAACTCGCTCAGGGAAATGCTGAATTGACAACCCTGCTACGAGAACTCTTTGATGCTGAACTGCAGCAAGTGTGAACGGATGGACGAGGGTCACGTCTGCTGGATGTCGTATTGTCGCATCTTGTTGTAAAGTGTGATCCGATTGATCCCGAGTGCTTCGGCGGTTCTCTGACGTCGCCAGTTGTTGGCCTGGAGCGCAACGAGAATAAGTTCCCGCTCAGCTATTTGTATTCCCTCTTTCAGGGATGGCAACTTGCTGAGATGATGTCCTCCCAGGATGAGATGGGGCATCGATCCTTGTTCGCGCTCCATATTGGGCAGGTGGAGGGTCTCTGCCTGAATCGAGCTACTCTGTTCAAGTACCACAGCCCGCTCAATGACGTTTTCCAACTCACGCACGTTGCCTGGCCAGTCATAAGTTTCCATGAGCCGCATGGCTTCGGGAGACACGGTTTTTATCTTTTTTCCATTCGATTCATTATATTTCTGCAGGAAGTGGTCTATCAGGAGCGGCAGGTCATCCATCCGTTCTCTCAAGGGAGGTATCTTGATCTGGATCACATTGAGTCGATAATAGAGGTCGAGACGGAACTCGCCATCCTGGACCGCTTGTTGGAGATCCCTATTGGAGGCGGCGATGATACGCACATCTACTGCAACCGTATGATTCCCACCAACCCGTTCAAACTGTTGCTCTTGAAGCACTCTCAGCAGTTTCACCTGTAATGCTGAGCTGAAGGTATCAATCTCGTCCAGAAAGAGGGTGCCACCATTCGCATATTCAAAGCGTCCAATCTTATCACGAAATGCACTGGTGAAAGCCCCCCTCATGTGGCCGAACATCTCACTCTCCAGCAGACTTTCCGGCAAGCTACCACAATTTACTTTAACGAACTGACTGTTTTTTCGGGGACTGTTCTCGTGGATGGCTTCCGCAACGAGTTCTTTACCAGTGCCGCTTTCCCCTTCGATCAAGACGGAGGCGTTGCTATTTGAGATGTTCTCGACCAGTTTGTAGATATCCCGCATCTTCTGATTCTGCCCCACCAACTTGTGAAAACGTTGACGCGTATCCAGTTTCTGACGAAGCTGATCATTTTCGAGGATGAGCGATTGATGTTCGAAGGCACGTTGCACAAGTAATATGAGTTCCTCATCCTGAACAGGTTTGGGAATATAGTAATAGGCTCCCAGTTTCATCGCCTGTACGGCATCACGTATATCTTCATGCCCTGTAATGAGGATGGTCTTCACTGGTATGCCTTCCCTGATGATCTCACGTAGCAGATCCATCCCATCCAATCGAGGCATCCGGATGTCGGCGATCACCACATCATACTGTTGGTTCTTCAGCTCCGCCAATGCCTCTTCGCCATCTTCAGCCGTGGCCACTTTGTAGCCACAGCGGCTGAGAAGTTCGTGCAGACTCTCGCGCTCCAAGGGTTCATCATCCACAACAAGAATTCTTGCCTCCGATTTATTTTCACAGTGTGCAACATTCATCATACGACTCCCAACTATTCCGTTGCCGCCACAGGAATTTTGACCGTTGCGGTCGTGCCGTGGTGTTGGTGACTTTCTATCTGCATTTCCCCATGATAACGTTCCACAATCCCTCGACTGATGGATAATCCAAGCCCTGTTCCTTCACCAACATCCTTGGTTGTAAAGAAAGGCGTGAATATCTTATCCTGAATGCTCCACGGAATACCGTGCCCCGTATCGTGGATCTCGATGCTGATACTCTGTTCTGCGGGCGTTCCTTGCTGATCAAGTTTGGTTTGAATACGGAGAGTTCCGCCGTCAGGCATCGCCTGAATAGCATTCTTGATGAGATTAAGAAATACGTGCTCCAGATCTCGGTATAAGATAACAGGAAGTTCTGGTGCGAATGCTTTCTCAACACGGATGGCCTGCTTTTCCAGATCATCCTGAAAGAAGGATAAAATCTCGGTAAGTGTCTGATGTATGTCAATCGGTTGCATAGATTGGATGTTCTGATGCGAGAAATAGAGAAGGCCCTTCACGATGCGGGCCATCCGCAGCAAACCATCCTGAGCATACAGGGCATATTTCCTGCGTGGATCGTCCTCGTTCAGATCCTCAATAAGGAACCGTGTGTATCTCAATGCACCATCGATAGGACTATTCAACTCATGAGCCAGATTCGCAGAGAGTTCACCAATCGACGCCAAACGTTCTGTTCGTCTCAGTTGTTGTTCCATCACGCGTTCTTGAGTGACATCCTGAACGAGTATCCATAACAGATGACAACTATCAGAATCACCATCCGCCCCGGATACGTAGTGCTGGAGCGCGGATTCGCCGCATATCATGGGTATCAGTCGGAGATGTTTAGGATTCATTGGATAGATGTGGAGTTCGATCATCTGCTGTTCCGGGAGTGTATGTCCAGATACAATGGTTCTCTGACCAGTCGTCGATGTCTGAGTCAAAGCATCCTTGAGAGCAGGAGAATCCGGAGCCGTTCGGAACCATTTGTGCAAGTTGTTGTCTGTTGGATACTCAAACATCTCTGTCTCTAGGTGGATGAGTTCATGGAATGTCTGGTTCTCAAAAAGGACTTCTCCCCCAACATCTGTGATGATCAGTGCTAAAGGAAGAGCATCCACCAGCTCCTGAAGAGTCAGTGCACTTGTGGTGACTTCTTGCCGCTCTGGAGTAGATTGTGGCTGTTCCTTATCCATGCTCAAATCCTGCATGATACATGTTGTGCGATTTTAACATACGGGTATTGTAGGTATCGGATAGGAACGTTGCGATCTTTAAACGAATTTGGGAATGCACAAAGAAAAAGCCAGAGGATCGACCTCTGGCTTCTGGGGGTAGGACGGATGATCCGAGGGATAATATCTATGAATGCGCTTTTCCAGATGAAAAAGGCATGATCTTCTCCGATTTGCGCTGGAATTCACGGAGTTCATATTCTTTAATCTTGTACATCAGGGAACGATAACTGATGCCGAGTTGTCCTGCTGTACGTGTCTTGTTCCACTGATTCGCTTCCAGAGCCTGGAGAAGGAGTGCCTTCTCGGCCTCCTTGGCAGCAGACTTTAGCCCCCGGTATTGTATGTCATTGGTAGAAGGTTCCGGAGTGTCAAGTTCAGCAAGCCAGAGATCTGAGGGCTCGATGACCCGGTTCTCCTGGAGAACAACGGCCCGCGTGATTACATTCTCAAGTTCTCTGACATTTCCAGGCCACGCATAGCTCTTGAGCATCTGCATTGCTGCATCAGAAATGGATACCATTGGCCTGCAGTGCTCCTCGCAAGCTCTTTTCACGAAATACTCTACAAGAAGGGGGATGTCTCCTTTTCGATCGCGCAACGGTGGCAAATAGATAGGTACCGTGGCCAGTCGGTAGTAGAGATCCTTGCGAAAATTACCTTTGCTTACTTCTTCTCTCAGATCCTTGTTTGTGGCAGATATAACATGAACATCGATGGGTATTGGTTGAATGGCGCCCAAACGCTCGATTTCCCGCTCCTGGAGTGCCCTGAGCAGCTTCACCTGGATAGAGAGAGGAGCTTCCCCGACCTCATCCAGAAAAAGGGTGCCACCATTCGCAAGTTCGAACTTGCCGATCTTGCGCCGCATCGCTCCTGTGAATGAGCCCTGCTCGAAACCAAAGAGTTCACTCTCAAGGAGCGTTTCTGGAACCGATGCACAGTGGATGGCTGTAAACGGACCATTCTTGCGAGGGCTAAGTCCATGAATGGCTCGTGCGATCAACTCCTTACCTGTACCGTTTTCACCTTGAATCAACACACTTACATCGCTATCAGCGACCCGCTCAACGAGTTCCATGGCCTTTTCCAGTTCAACACTTTGACCAACAAGAACCCGTCTCTTACCATTATGATCGATGCCAGACCAACAAGCACCATCTTCATTGAATTGCATTGTGGGTGGACCTCCTCAAAACACTCATCATGCCTGGTGTCGTCTCAGCAGAGATAGTTGGACAACTTTGTTCAGGAAACAAGCGTTGCTGTGCGTTGAACGTTCAACGTTCCAACGTTCAACGTTCCAACATTCAACCTCACACGCACGTGTCCACCTATCTGTCCTGGTTTTGCACCAGCGGGAGAAAACTCCTATATAGTTTGCGTTTCCAGCATTTGAAACGTATCAGGCTATTACCGGAGAAACTGATGACATCACAT
>JAJRTO010000271.1 GCA_024278235.1 Candidatus Poribacteria bacterium | reverse complement strand
CCAAAGATCAGCGATGCCGTGCGTGCGTGAATATCCTGCCCGCTACGGAATGCCTCGATGAGATTGAGATCCTCAGAGACGTGTGCCAGAATGCGTAGCTCGATCTGAGAGTAATCTGCCGCCATGAGCATGCATCCGGGAGGTGCGATGAAAGCTCGCCGCAGTTCTTTCCCTTCATCGGTCCGGATGGGGATGTTCTGCAAATTTGGGTCACTGCTGCTGAGACGACCCGTCGCAGCAACCGCCTGGTTGAACGTGGTGTGGACTCGTCCTGTTTTGGGACAGATGTGGTTCGGCAACGCATCGACGAATGTCGATTTGAGCGTCGCCAGTTGACGGTAGTTGAGAATGAGTTGTGGTAATGGGTGCTTGTCGATCAGGGAACGCAAGGTTCTTTCATCGGTGGAATACCCTGTTTTGGTGCGTCGCCGAGTTGGCAGCTTGAGTTTATCGAACAGAATAGCACCGAGCTGTTTTGGAGATTTGATGTTGAATTCTTCGCCGGCTACTGCATATATTTCGCTCGACATCTCCTGCAAACGGCTTTCAAGATTCTGGCTCACCTGATGGAGATAGTTGACATCGACTTCCACTCCGTGGAGTTCCATCTCTGCCAGGATCGGAATCAAGGGCATTTCGATTTCCGCAAAGATGGAGTAGAGATGCTGTTCATGCAATTCCGGTTCGAGTCGATTTTTGATCTGTAGCGTTATATCGGCATCTTCACATGCGTAGGTTACCGTTTTTTCGAGATCGGCCTGATCCATGGTGATCTGTTTGCTTCCCTTCCCGATCAGCGTCTCAATAGGAATCATCTTGTGATTGAGGTAACGCAGCGCGAGATTCTCCAACGAATTGCCGGAGGGAGAAGAATTCAAGAGATAGGATGCGATCAGCGTGTCAAAATGGATCCCTGTCAAATGGATGCCGTAATTTCGGAACACTTTCAGATCGTACTTGATGTTCTGGCCTACTTTATGATACGCAGGATCTTCCAGGAATGGGCGTAGTGTTGTCAGCACTTCCGATTCGGACAACTGGTCTGGTGCCCCGAGATACCTGTGTCCTAGGGGGATATAGAAGGCTTCATGAGGCTTCAGACTGATGGCGATACCAACGATCCTTGCATCGATGGTATTCAGGGATGTTGTCTCCAGGTCGACAGCAAACTCTTCTGCAGCCTGTAATTGGTCCGCCAATGCCCGAAGTTCTTCGCGACTCAGCACTGCATGGTAGTGGATTTCAGGCTCATCCGGTTCCAGTTCGAGTTCGCCCAGCAGGCTGTTGAATTCCAGCTCCTGGAATAGTTTGAGGAGTTCCTTTTCGTCTCGCCCGGTCCATTTGAGCGACTCAACAGTGGTTGTCACAGGCACATCCGCATTTAGCGTCACGAGTTGCTTACTGAGAAGCACTGTCTCGCGACTCGCGCTGAGTTTGTTACGCCATTGGGCGGGAAGGCTCTCCAGATTCTCCAGCATCTCTTCGATGCTGGGAAACTGTTGCAACAGCTTCGGCGCCGTTTTCGCACCAATCCCTTGCGCACCAGGGATATTGTCGGAGGAATCCCCTACAATCGCGAGATAATCTGTCATCTGACCGGGGTTAATGCCATAACGTTCTCGTACGGCATCCGCATCATAGATGCGATACTCGTCGCCCGCGTCCTGCTGGCGAGAGTAACCGGTCCGATAGACGCGGGTTTGATCGGAGACAAGCTGGAACATATCCTTGTCGTTGGTGAATATGGCGACCTGGAATCCCTTTGTCTCTGCCTGCTTGGTCAGGGTTGCAAGAATATCGTCGGCCTCGATGCCTTCTTCTTCCAGGATGGCCACCCGGCATGCATGCAGGAACCTCTTGATGAGCGGGATCTGCTGGCGGAAGCTCTCTTGTGTTTCAGGGCGGTTTGCCTTGTATTCAGGATAGATTTTGTGACGTTCCGTCTTCCCGGGCGGATCGAATATGACAGCGATGTATTCGGGTTTCTCCTCTTTCAACAGGCGAAAGAAAGACTTTACGAATCCATAGACCGCGTTGGTTGGGGTGCCATTCCGCGTGGTCAGGCTATCTCTGATAGCATGGAAACTGCGGAAAGCCTGTCCTGTTCCATCCACGAGTATCAGACGTTTTGCCATCGTATGGTCCTTAAGGTATAACCTTGTTCAACGGATATTCGATGATTCCTTCTGCTCCGCGCCTACGCAGTTCCGGAACCATATCGCGTACGACTGCTTCATCCAAGATGGTTTCAACCGCGACCCAATCTTTGTCACTCAGACGAGAAATAGTTGGCTGACGCATTGCAGGGAGCATCTCCAATACCGCATTCAGATTGGACGTGGCAACATTCAACTTGAGTCCCACTTTGTTTTCAGCTTCCAGTGCGCCTTGCAGCAGCATACAGATATTCTCGGTCTTGCGCCGCTTCCATGGATCTTGCCAACTCTCATCGTTCGCTATGAGTACGGGGACAGATTCCATCACTTCATCGATGATACGCAAGCGGTTTGCACGCAGAGAACTGCCCGTCTCAGTAAACTCAACGATGGCCTCGCCCAGGAAGGGGATCTTAGCCTCGGTAACTCCATGCGAGAAGTGCACCTCTGCCTCGATCCTCTTCTTCTGCAAGTATTGCTTGGTCGTTTCCACAAGTTCGGTCCAGATGGTCTTTCCCTGGAGGTCTTCGACCCTCTGGTACGGCGAATCTTCCTCAACGGCGACAACCCACTGTCCCGGCTTACGAGTCTGCTTGTTATAGGTCAGCTCCTGCACTTCGATCACATCGACATTTCGTTCACGCACCCAGTCTCGCCCTGCCAGTCCGATGTCGATAACGCCTTTTTGGACATAGAGAGCCATATCCTGCGGCCGTAGGAGCATACCCTGTAATTCATCATCATCTATATCGAGATAATAAGAGCGGCCATTGATCTGAATGGTATAACCAGCTTTCCTGAATAGTCCAATGGTCGATTCTTGTAAACTTCCCTTAGGGATTCCAATCTTTAGTAGGTTCATATATGGGAGACTCCATCAAGTTTTCAACTTATTCCAGCATCCGAACATAACGTTTCAGTTTCTCAACTTCGTTCGTGAGTTCTTCTTTCTGATTTTTGCGCTGCTCGACCACTTCTGGCTTTGCTCTTTCGAGGAAGGCGGGGTTCTGTAGCATGCGATCGGTACGCTCCAGATCCTGAATCGCCTTGTTGAGCTTCTTGGTGAGACGTTGTCGCTCCGCATCTATATCGATGAGACCTATGAGAGGGATAGAGATCTCCACGTTACCCACGACTGCCGATGCCGCTTCCTTCGGAGCCGAGATCGTTTCGGCGATCTTCACTTGAGCATTACGCATGAAGGCGCGAATGTAGATCGGCAGATGAGCCTCCAGTACAGCCCGTTGTGCAGGATCTGAGCTTTGAATCAGAATGTGTACATCACGATTGGCCGGTATTCCGAGTTCACCAAGACTACTGCGGATCGCATCGATCACATCCATGATCAACTGCATAGCACTTTCAGCCTCTGGATCGATGAGGTTTTCGTCAACTTCCGGCCAAGAGGCGATGACAATACTTTCTCCTTCGTGCGGCAAGTGCTGCCAGAGTTCCTCCGTAATGAAGGGCATGATGGGATGCAATAAGCGCAGACTTCCTTCGAGCATCTCCGATGCAACATACTGGGCCGTGTACCGTCCTATCGCCCCCTCCTCCTCAGACCAACGGAGTTTGTTCAGTTCAGCGTACCAATCACAAAACTCGTGCCAGATGAAATCGTAAAGTGTCTGAGCGACCTCACTGAACCGGAACTCCTCAAGTCCCTGAGTGATCTCTTGTATGACCCGATGATACCGACTTCGTATCCAGCGATCTGCCAGGTTGAAGTCGAGTGGTCTGAGGGCATCTCTGTCAAATCCCTCAAGGTTCATCCGTACCAAACGTGCGACATTCCAGATCTTGTTGGCGAACTCACGGCCTTTGCTGATGCGATCTTCCGGGAGTGGCATGAAGATGGTCGGGGAGACCAACCAGATGAGCGCGAAGCGGAACCCATCTGTACCGTATTTCTCCATACTCATGATGGGATCCACTGTGTTGCCACGGGACTTGCTCATCTTCTGGCCTTTCTCGTCGGCAACGAGCGGATGGAGATACACCGTCCGGAAAGGCACTTCATCCATGCACTCGATCCCCAACATGATCATGCGGGAAACCCAGAAGAACAAAATATCCCAGCCGGTGACAAGTACCGACGTTGGATAGAACGTCTTGAGCAACGGAGCCTCGTCGGGCCAACCCATTGTGGAGAAGGGCCAGAGTCCTGAACTGAACCAGGTATCGAGCACATCCGGATCCCGTTCCAACCTGGCAGACCCACATCGAGGACACTCCGATGGATCTTCCAGAGGGACGATCACTTCATCGCAATCCTGACAATACCACACAGGAATTCGGTGTCCCCACCAGATCTGGCGGGACAGACACCAATCGCGGATGTTGTGCATCCACTCATAGAAGCGTTTCTCCTCACGCTCAGGGATGAATTTGACTTCGCCTTTTTTCGCAGCTTCTATGGCGTTCTCTGCCAGGGGCTTCATCCGCATGAACCACTGCTGCGAGACGAATGGTTCAATGACAGTACCACAGCGTTCATGCCTGCCAACCGAGTGCGAGTGCTCCTCAATCCGAATCAGGAAGCCCCTCTCCTTGAGTTCCTCCACAAGTGCTTCTCGGCACGCCATTCGCTCCATACCACGGAACTTACCCGTGGCTTCACTCATGGTGCCATCTTTGTTCATGGCATACACCTGTGCCAGACGATGACGGATGCCGATCTCAAAATCGTTGGGATCGTGACAAGGTGTGACTTTGAGTGCACCGGTTCCGAACTCCCGATCCACGTATTCGTCACCAATGATGGGAAGTTCACGTCCTACGATTGGTAGAACAGCGGTCTTACCGATCAGGTGCTGATAACGTTCATCTTCTGGATGCACGGCCACCGCAGTGTCACCCAGCATGGTTTCTGGGCGAGTGGTCGCGATGATCAACGCTTCATCGGTTCCCTGGATAGGATAACGGATATGGTAGAAGTGTCCGGCCTCTTCCTGATGTTCAACTTCCAGATCAGAGACCGCCGTCTGACAGCGTGGGCACCAGTTGATGATGTAATTGTCACGATAGATGAGTCCTTTGTCATACAGTTTGACAAAGGCTGTCCGCACTGCCCGGGAGAGCCCTT
>JAJRTO010000270.1 GCA_024278235.1 Candidatus Poribacteria bacterium | reverse complement strand
GATGATATAGTCTGGCTTACCGGAGTACTGGGCAGCAAGAATGGGGCGTGAGGCGGGCACAGTACGATGACGTTGATCCTGCGAGTCTGCCGTGTGGCTCAACTTCTTGAGGAAAGTGTAGTGGGGATGCACCATCGTCCGCGTAAGCTTTCCAAGAGACGTGAGGTTGAGCGATTCCGCAAGATACACGTTTTTGCTCGGGCTCAAGACCAACATGAGCGCGTCATGGTCGTTCAGCGACTTATGCGATACTCCCAACACCTGTCGGACAGCCGTTGCCATCGTCTTTTCTGCATGGAGGCTGTAATCGAAAAGCCTGGAGATATGTCCCTCCAGGAGTCCATCAAACTCCTCGGCGAACTCAACGGCATTCGTCTGTGATTCAGCCAGCCATCGGTATTCAGGAGTATCCTCGATCGGCATTGGATCCTGGAACTCACGGATACAGAGAGGATCTACCTTTTGAACGGCTTCTACCATCTGCTGGATGATCTGCTGCTGTTCCAATGGCATATCGAAATAGTCCGCCAGGCGCGCATAACGATAGAGCGTCAGCAAGCCAATCGTGTGGTAGAGATACGCATGTGCTGCAATCGGCAAGACATAACGAGCGACCTCATAAGCACGTTTGATAAGGATGTTCCCAAGCTTGTCCGCCTGTTTACGGCGGGCTGGAAAAATGCGGAAATATTCCTCTCGCACGGACGGCATGAGCAGATCGATCAAGCTCCTGTAACATTCCATCTGTTCCGCTAAAGTTCTCTGATAGATTTCCAGCGGCCGATCTGCCAGGGGTGGGATGGTGAAATTCTCTGACCGCACCTCCACATAGCGTTGACTCACCTGTTCGCTGTTATAAAACGGATGGCTATGGAGAAAAGACCATATCGCAGCCCTCGACACGTGGTCCAATGCGAACACAAGGTGTGCATGTTGACGCGTCGTGAGATGTCCCGCCTCCAGTGTGCTCTGGGCGATCCGATCTCGTAATGTACGGGCACGTTTGCTCCGGGATACATCCGCTGGGTATATCAATCCTTTCGCTGAGTAACAAGTTCGGGCCGCTGCCACGCTCAATTCATAGGCTTGTGTGGTCCAGTCCACGAGATGTACACGAGGGGGGGTGGAAAGAAATGTCTGCATCGAATCGCTTTCTGTCGACGGGATTGTATGCCATTGTAACATTCCTGATCCGAGGATGTCAATCACACGGATCACATCATACTTTGTGCCAGTTCTACAGCGGCATCCGCCAGCATTTCTCCCGCTCCGGGCGCGAGTGGTGACGAATCCGTTTCGTAACCACCTTCGGGATAGGCAGATTCCGTGGGCACATAGTGAAATCCATCATTACATAGACTGAGCACAAAGATATGCTCCGCCTGCAAACGCTGCTTGATATCCAGGCCAAATTCCACGAACACTTCCCCCGGCAACCCTACCAATAGAACTTCACCCATGCGAAGCGCCTGAACCTCTGTGGTCTGGTATGCTTGCTCCTGGGGAGACGGTGATTTTAGCGGCAGTTCCACGGAAATACGTCGTGCCGACAATCCAACAGATGCAGGGCGATCCCCGGCACCAAGCCATTGAAGCATCTTCAGCGTTTCCGCCCCCAGAGCTGTGCCGATCCAGCGACGCGCATTGCCCTCCCGCTCGATGGGGACGATGTTCCCCGCACAGCCCAGTGAAAACAGACACACGCTCTCTTCCCATCGCTCCACGAACTCCATCGCATGTCCAGGGTAATCTGCTGAAATGGCGTACATCCGATCCACACCACACACCGGGTGGCAAGCGAAGTTGATCAGGGTAGCCATGAGCTTCCCGTGGAGATCTTCGATCCGGAGCACACCCACATCCGGGTCCATAGGCCCAAAGGTGAGTTCGGCTGCTTCCTCTGGTGTCGGATAACGCCAACTCATCGTCACTTTTCCATCGCGTTTCCTGGTGCGGCGGTTGAACGCCAGTTCAGGGGCAGATCCTTTGCCCACGGCAATCCGGGCTTCACATCGCTGATCATGAGCCATACGGATAGCACCGATCATCTTGCGCGCCAACTCGCGCACATAGGTTTCATCAAACGCGGCCATGATCTCGCTGGATAGATAGTCATTTGCTTGCAGCACAGGCCCAAAATGCGTGTGGGATGCACACAGCAGCACATGATCCCCGGCAATCCCTAACTGTTCATACACGGCGGTCCGCACCTGTTGAGTTAACTGAGGGGTCACTCGTATGAGATCATTCGTTACGACGACGATCTCCGTTTCTCCATCGTCGAGAACCAGTGCCTTACTGTACAACTCATCGTCGATGAAATCACTGACATTGTCCCTGCCGGCATACCCGGCCTGTGGAAATCCGACAGGGGGAGTTATGTTGACCTTTGCGACACCTGCTTTGAATAGGCTGGGCATTTCGGCCTCCTCTGAAAAAAGCGGGGCGAGGTGACCTCGCCTCTACACGAAGTGGCGTGACGACGGCACTCTATTTCATTGCGTGCCTGACAACAAACTACTTATAGCACAGCTTTTCGAGATCCGTCAAGTGAAAACATGCGAACGGGTAAAACTTGCCCTTGACACCCATCGACAGGTCTGCTACAGTATTTACCACCGGACGCTTTCTTGTTGTGGCATCACGAATGCGACCTGGATAGTTAAGCCCTGGTTGAGCAGGTGGTCCGGAAGCCTGAACCCAAGTTGGAATAAGCTTAAGTCGCATCGATCGGTACGGTGGATGTGAGCGTTCCAACCGTTCCAACCGTTTTGCATGGCCATCGCTCCCGGATGAAGGAGCAACAGCGAGCAACTTATAGCCAGCGAGAGCAAAGTCACTTCAGTCTGACCCCAAAGATTGTCGTGGAAATCTCAGACCAGAGAACATCAGTAAGCAATCCATCTCAGGACGCAAAACAGGTACTGGTGACAAATGCCTATTCGCCTGGCAAGGTCGCCGGACAATTCGGTGTGGAAGCTCGAATTGTGCTTGAGGTTTACGAGCCCTTGACGATGAAGCCAACTGTTTACATTGAGTCAACGATTATCAGTTACCTCACTGCAAGACCAAGCAGGGATCTGATTGTTGCAGCACACCAGCAAATTACAGTGGAGTGGTGGGAGGATGTACGTTCTAAAGTGGACGGTTTCATCTCACCGTTTGTGAGTCAAGAAATATCTCGTGGAGACTCTGAAGCCGCACAACAACGAATTGAAGTGGTCAAAGATTTGCCTGTTCTGGAAATCAACGATGCCATTCAAAAACTGGCGGAAAAATACTTTGACGCGCTTGAGATGCCTGAAAAGGCGAGATTAGATGCCGCTCACCTTGCGGTTGCCGTTTGGCACGAAATGGATTATTTACTGAGTTGGAATTGCAGACATATCGTCAGTGGCCGAGTCAGAAAATCACTTGAAGAGATTAATGCTACTTTGAATTTAAAAACTCCCGTGTTGTGTACTCCTGAAGAATTAATGGAGGTATAAAACGATGTGGAAAGATCATATAGTAGAAGAAATTCGCAGGATTCGATTAAATATAGAAGCGGAATGCGATAATGATTTTGGTAAGATATTCGCACAAGCAATTGAAGCCCAGGAGAAGTTAGGTAATAGGCTTGTTTCCAAACCCGCTTTGAATTCACAGATGAGTGATATGACTCCGAAGTTGGGCGAAAAGTCAAAATCGAAGCAAAGTGACGAGGTTCTTGTTTCGGTAGACAGTGTACAAAAGTCTACAATCCATCAGCAAACTACGGAACAACACTCCTAACCCTTATGAGGTCCCTTTTGTCAAGAGAAAAACGGATCCCCGTTCGCAGATTGGTCCAAATCACACAGAACCTGTTGGTCAATCAGTCGAGTGTTTCCTCTGTCGGAGCCGAACCCGGATCGTGGTGGCTGACTTGATTTCGGAATCGGTGCAGCACTGCTGTTCATCACCGGACACTTTTTGTTGTGGCATCACGAATGCGACCTGGATAGTTAAGCCCTGGTTGAGCAGGTGGTCCGGGAGCCTGAACCCAAGTTGGAATAAGCTCCGGCCAAACCGTTCGATAGTTGCCTGAAGCGTGATGCCATCAAACTCCCCATCTCCCAACAGGATGACATCTGCCCCTTCGGGAACGAGGGAGTACACCGCTTCTATCAACTGTACATGCGTGACTTCAGGGAAGTGGCCTTTGTTGCTTCCCGGAAACTCTCCGGATTGGGATGTTCATGGATTGGGGGAGTTGTTGCAAGAATCTTGCCTGCAAGGTGTTTTTGCTTGTCTTTTCATAGTTCGTTTGATATAATGTTTGTTACAATGAGACGAGCGATCAAGGACCGACTGTATCATTGGGCTGTCGTGGTAATACGTTGGGGGATCATGTGGTTGCCGCGGAAAACAGCCCTCCAGGTAGGCGAAGCACTTGGGATAGCAGCGTTCTGGATCGCACGTGCCGAGCGATATCGGGCCTACGCAAATCTGCACTCAAGCTTCAAGGATAAAACACCGAGAGAACTACGGAAAATCCTGCAAGATTGCTTCCGGAATTTTGGGAAGAGCATTGTTGAGGTCATACAGTTTCCCAAACTAACCCGGAGGAGCATAAACAGGATAGTTTCCTATGAGGGTAAGGAATCCTTGGATGCCGCGCTTCGCAAAGGGCGAGGCGTTGTCCTGGTAACCGGACACCTGGGGAACTGGGAAATCCTGGGGGCAAGCCTTGCGTTGAATGGCTATCCACTGACTGTTATTGCACGGGAGCTACGTTCAAAGCGATTGAACGCTTTACTTTGTGCACATCGTCAGCACGTGGGTATGGAGATCCTGTTTCGAGGCAAGTCCATGATCCGAGGATTACGGTTCTTGAAGCGGAATGGTATCCTGGCAATACTGGCGGATGTGGATACGCAGACCCCGGGGGTTTTTGTCGATTTCTTTGACAGACCTGCCTATACACCTTACGGCCCAATAGCAATTGCCCTGAGAACTCAGGCGGTCTTATTGCCAATGTTCGTGATCCGGCTCCCTGATAATTCCCATCGTGTGTTTATCCATGAACCGATGCACCTGCTCTCGACGGGGGACTGGGATTCTGACCTGCAAGTGAACACTCAACGCTTTACATCCTTAATTGAGTCCTATATCCGTAAATATCCCGGGCAATGGATCTGGATGCATCGACGCTGGAAAACACAGTGTCGGGAGAAGACATGAGTTCCGATCTTGTGAGTCAGACAACGAATGAACCTTCCCTCGTTCGCCCTTTTGTGTTGATAGGGCTTGCGGCTCTGTTTCTATGGGGGCTTATCGGTTGTCAGAGTTCGGATCCATCGACCGTGACACCGGGCAAGACCGTTGTCCAGGAGATCTTTGATTTCACGACGCACCATACGAAGGATAATGTGTTGCAGTGGACCCTCAAGGCAGAATCAGCAATATTTCTGGAGTCGGATCGCATCCAGGTGACCAAGCCGAACGTTATGATTTATGAGAATGGCAAGCCTACGGTTGCGATCCATGCAGATGCGGGTGAGATCTATGAGGATGTATATGACCTCCTGTTTACAGGTAATGTAAAGGCTGTGCATGCAGATGTCACGATATACACACAAGAAATGCATTGGCTCAATGAGAGTGGGGAAATCTACGCGCCGGGTCGGGTTAAGATGGTACGGGGGGATTCCGTGATGTATGGCAACCGCCTTTCCGCAGATCCGCGCCTCAAGAAGGCACATCTGTATAGCCCTGATTTTAGAATCTATTCAAAGGATGAAAAGACGTATGTACCGATACAATAAGCTCTGGGTTCTGGTATGCATCAGTGCTATCCTCCTTTTAGCTTTACGGGGTATTGCCCAGGAGCCTCCCGGCCAAAGCAAAGGAGACACTCCAACCGCATCCGATAGTGATGTCATCGAGGGAATTGCCGATGAGGCCGAGCAAGATGAGGAAGCGGGCATCATCAAATTGATCGGGCATGTGAAGATCAAACGCCCCAACGGCTATCTGAATGCGGATGAAGTGACGATCTATAAAGATATCGAAGATCCTAGGCGCCCTGTCGTCAAAACAGTCGCCCGGGGGCACGTGGATATGAAAGATGGTGAACTGACGGCGATTTGCGAAACGGCCATCTTTGATGAAGTAAAAAATATCGTTGAGCTTAGAGGTTCCGTTGTGGTTCTTCAGGGAGAGGATCGTGTTGAAGCTGAGGAGGTTGTCCTGGATCGTGCAACGAACAAACGTATCTTCCGTGGCGGGGTAAAATTCAAGGTCGCGATTCAAACAAAAACAAAACAGAGTGAAGAGGCGGCGGCGGATACAAAAACACTCGACAAAGAAAGTAAAGAGCAATCGCAAGAATGAAGCAAACACTGGCCACGGTTGATCTTGTCAAAACCTACTCAAAGCGCGCCGTTGTGGACCATGTGAGCATCGAGGTGCAACAAGGCGAAATTGTTGGTCTGCTTGGGCCGAATGGGGCCGGCAAAACCACGACTTTCTACATGGTTGTTGGGTTAATACCTCCCAATGCAGGTCGTGTCATTCTGGGAGAACAGGATATTACGTCGATGCCGATGTATAAGCGAGCGCGCCTCGGAATCGGGTATCTCTCACAGGAACCTTCTATCTTTCGCAAGTTGACCGTAGAGGAAAACATTGCGGCCGTACTGGAAGTGCAAAAGTTGAAGCCAGTCGAACGCAAACAAAGACTGGACGAACTCCTGGTCGAACTGGGAATCGCATCTCTGACTAAAAACAAGGGATACGCTCTTTCCGGAGGAGAACAGCGACGGGTTGAGATAGCTCGTGCCCTGGCAACCTCTCCTGCCTTCATGTTACTCGATGAACCTTTTGCGGGTATTGATCCTATTGCCGTCCATGATATTCAGCAACTCATCCTACAGCTTCGCCGTCTGGAGATTGGAATTCTACTCACCGATCACAACGCGCAGGAAACGCTTGATATCGTGGATCGAGCTTACTTGATTGCCGATGGTAAAATATTCATGACGGGAACTCCTGAGGAGTTGCTTGCAAACGAAATGGCACGAAAGCTCTACTTCGGAGATTCTTTCCAACGGTAAAGAGGCAAAAGAGGTTAGGTGAAATCATGGCACTGAAATTAGGTCTCAACCTTGTGCAACAGCAACGCCTGGTGATGACGCCGAAGTTGCAGCAGGCGATTAAAGTGCTCCTGATGTCGCGCCTCGAGTTATCACAACACCTTGAACAGGAGTTGCTCGAAAATCCCATCCTCGACCTCGAAGATGATCTGGAAGTGGAGGCGGAACTGGAGGAAGAAGAAAAGCTCAGTGAGCTGGATGCTTCCAACCCCGACAATTTGGATCCCGAACTCAATACGGCTGAGACAGATATCAATAAAGACGATAGGGAAAGCGATATTAGCTGGGAAGATGCCTTTGATGACACCATAAGTATCAGTGAGCGTGTCGCCTGGGAACCTCCCACCGGAGATGAACCACGCGAGGATGTTGCACAGATAAATACCTTGCAGGATCATTTGATACAACAACTGGCCATCAATGAGCTTACCGAAGGTGAGATTCGCATCGGAGAAGAGATCATTGGCAACATCAATGACGACGGTTGGTTGACGACACCCATCGAGGAGATCGCTGAAAAGCTTGAAGTGGATGTCGAGGATGTCGAAAGCACTCTGGAGTTTATCCAGTTCGCTTTTGAACCGACGGGCGTTGGTGCACGGGATTTACGAGAATGTTTGCTCGTTCAGCTAGAAGCACTGGGGAAAGAGGATATCTTGGCTGCTGATATCGTGCGGGATCATTTTGATGACTTCAAGAACAACCAATTACCACGAATTGCCAAAGCACTGAACGTCAGCATCGAAGCAATACAGGAGGCGGGCAAAGATATCGCCAATCTGGAACCTTATCCGGGCAGACGATTTGGCGGTTTGCGCACGAATCGGGTTATTATCCCGGATGTCTCCGTTGACAAAATAGATGGTGAGATTCGCGTCACGGCGAATGATGATGGTATGCCACGGCTTCGTCTGAGTAAAAGATATATTGACAT
>JAJRTO010000269.1 GCA_024278235.1 Candidatus Poribacteria bacterium | reverse complement strand
TGTCCATGGTGATCTTAGTCATCATCGATTCCAATGAAATCATCCAATGGCGTATCTATCATTCTGGTCCGCAGATAATTTCCAATGTCCGATTGTTTCATGGTCACTAATTCGTGTTCGTAGCCAGTCCTCCTATGAAGCTCATTGGCTACCTGCTGTGGCCAATAGTTCATGCTCATTTGTATAATGGTCCCGCCGACAGCTTCAGCCAGTTCTTCGATCCTGCTATTGGCTCCGATGCGATCCACGATGATGATGGTTGAGATGTACCACCTCGAACTGCCAAGCGAAAGTTCTCGCTCAAATCGTGTCACCTTATCCAGCGATATCTCTGGGTTGCCCCTTCCTATAAAGCCAATATCGAAGCGAATACCTTTCCCCGCCCCGTAGAGTAGTGTTGCATCACTTTCACGTTTCTCATCCGATGAAAGCCAGAAAATTTGATTAAGCGGCCCGGAGTATTCTGGTGGCGGCTTTACATGTCTGAATCCCATTATGTGCAGAAGTGATCCCAGAACAAGTTTTTCAAAGAGTTTCCCGTACGCTGATTTCTCAGATCCTCGAATCGTTAGCGTTTCAGCGCCAACGGCATTAAGCAGATAGACCATGAAGGGCCAATCGATGTTGGCTCTCACTCCTGAATCAAGTTCCATAAATCCAGACAACCCACCAAACTCCTGTTCATATTCAGAGATGATCTCCTGGCATACTTCGACATAGTGTTGCTTGTAGTGTTCAAGTGCTTGCGGATCATCGCGTAGTATATTCTGGATACCCTTGCTCGTGAGTCCTAACATCCACTGGGCTATCCATTTCTCTGATTTACGGAGTTTCTTACGCTGCAGGGTTCTTAATGCGATTTGAGGGAGGTTCTCAACAAAGTCTTGTGAAAGCGATGTGCCTTTGATAAATACAGTGGTCATCGCAAGATTTAGTATTGCAATGCGACGACGTGTAAGCATTTCCGTCGAGTCTCGGATGTTCTTTCCTGTAAGGACATCGTAGATAATATCTCGGATGACATCCATGCCTAGTTGTTGGATCAGCTTCGCACCACTGGCATTCAACAGTTCAAGAATTTCGGGAGGTATCGGTTCTGTCAGATCCGGGTGAGAGTCTGCGTTCAATTGTCCATTCTCCATGATTTTCTCACAATAGTATATCCGATACGTCAATTGGTGAGCAGTTGATGGTCAATACGTCTTTGGCTTCCTTGCCTATCCACGATTTTACATCTGAACGCATGAACTCGATGTAGCTATGCTCATTATCGATCAGAACAAAACGCCTCCCGCTGATGGCCGCTGCCTTTCCTGTAGTTCCAATGCCTGCGAATGGATCCAGGACAATATCGCCTTTGAAAGAGTAGTAGGTGATGACTTTCTCCGCTAACTCAAGTGGAAATATCGCGGGATGACGGGTATCGTGAGCGGGTTTGATTCGCCAGATATTTGTTCGTTCATAGTCATCGCCTATCTTCGAATCGTTAACCAATTGCTGATCAGGATGGGACCGGATGTTCCAATCGATCAGTTTTTCTGTATGCTTTCTATAGACAAGGATATACTCTGTAACAGGCACAGGTTTATATTGGAGCGGGTTCCTATCTGCAGCGAAACGTCTACCACGGCCTGTCGCCCATCCGGCTCCTTCCGGTTTCTCCCAGATGATGTCATCTATAAAATCATATCCTTCCTCCACAAAGATGCGATGCATATCGAAGGGCACTGCAATCCGCCTGGACGATTTATTCCTGCTTGGTCTTCTGATCAACACCGGGGAGATATTCATCACGAAAAAACGCCCTTCGCTCAACACCCGATGAACGCACTGGATAACCTTCCTCATCTTAAGGAGATATTCCTCATAGGTGACATAATCAGTATATTCCGGGCGTGCATTGTAGTAAGGAGGTGAGGTAAACACTAAATCAACGGAGCTTGCTGGAAGATCCTGGAGTATATCTTCGCAGTCACCAAACGCAATGGTATTCCTCAGCAGGGATAAGGGGTAAATATAATTCGATTGTAATTCTTTCTTCTCAGTCGATCCGTTACGCCCTAGTATTCGGGCTTCCAGAATATCGGGGGAAGTGGATTTGTCTTTTAGAACCAAAGAGGATCGGGCGTCTATCACTATCTCTCCGATGAAATGTTTGTTTGACTTCCCCAGCAACGGCACTCGCCACACGTGGTATCTGTCATCTATCTCCGGCAAACCAAAATCAACAGCCTTCTCTAGCCTGATACTTTCAAGCCAGACAGAGGCTGCTTGCTTCGCTGCCTTTACATCCAGAATGCTATAGTTTCGTTGCTCTGCCACGGTCTGTTTCTGCCTTGGCATCAATGCCTCCTTATGAATACGCCCTGCCTGTCTATTGTGGGGAAACAGATGTCCTGTGCCATTTCTGCTTGATGCTTTTCTTTAGTGGTTCAACGCCTGATCATCGTTCCCCATGCTCCTATGACCCAGATACTATCTCCTGCGATGCCGATATCAAGGAGTGTATTCGGACTTGTGACTTCTTCGACACTCCAGGTGCTTCCACTATCGGTTGTGTGCAGAATGTCGCCTTGTTCACCGAGGATCCAGCCGTTTTCTGTGTCGGTAAAAACAACGGCGCGCAGATTCTGGGATGTCCCTGTCCTTTGGACAGTCCATGTCTCTCCTGCATCTTTGGATCGTAGCAGCACACCTCGATCTCCTACTGCAAAGATGGTGTTCTCATCGATGAAATGGATACCGTTCAAGGTTTCAGTGGATTCGGTCTGGGAGATCCACCATGTTGTGCCTCCATCGTGGGTGCGAACAATCAAGCCGGCTTCTCCAACAGCGCACCCGATCTTGGGATTGGCAAAGTGAACATCATGCAGTGCGAGGACGCCCCCCGCTGCGGTGCGAATACGCCAGGTGCTTCCTCCATCACTCGTCATGAGGATCTGGCCGGCATCGCTTACAGCATATCCACGACGTTCGTCCAGAAAAAACACGCGACGTAATGTCGCACGCGTACCGCTTGCCTGGGGAACCCAGTTGATGCCATCCGTCGTCTGGATGATGGTGCCATGTTCCCCAACGGCCCAACCTTGAGTTTCATTGATAAAGTAGATGTCCTGCAGGTCATCGAGAGTGTAAGTTTCCTGGGGAGACCAGGTTTCCCCGGAATCCGTGGTGCGCAAGATCAGACCGCTTGAACCCGCCAACCAGCCGAGATGCGCATCCACGAAACAGATTCCTCTGAGAGTATCGCCGCTGGCCTGCTTCTTCCAATTGCGCCCACCATCTCGTGTATGGAAGATCATTCCCGCATCCCCAACAGCCCAACCTTCCTGGGCATTTACAAAATCGACCCCGTAAAGCCAGGCTGTGGAATCGATAACCTGGGGGAACCAGAGACGCCCTCCGTTTCGAGTTCGGGATACGGCGGACGATTCAGGGAAATTCTCGAACCCAGGGGCGTAACCAACGAGCCAGCCATGATTCTCGTCCACGAAATCCGCATCCAGGAAACTTTCATTGGATTCGCTAACTTGTTCCATCCATGTGTCCCCTCCATCCGATGTATGCAGGATCGAGCCGCCTCTTCCGAGAATCCAGCCGTGGACGGCACCCGGGTTTGCTACCGTAGCTGAAGCCGTGAAGATCACCGTGTGGAACTCGTCAATGATGTGCGGTAAGGTGCGCTCTTCCCAGGTTTTTCCGCCATCCCGGGTTTGTAGGATCCTTCCCTGATCTCCGACGATCCAGCCTTGAGCTGAATCCAGGAAATAGACGCTACGCAGATTGGTTTCCACTCCGCTGATAAGCGGCTTCCAGACATTTCCATGAGTTGTTGTGTGCAGGATCCGCCCGTTTTCCCCAACGATCCAACCTTGTTGATGATCCAGGAAGTAGATGCCAAGCAAATTGCTCTTGAGTCCGCTCCTCTGGAGAGTCCAGTTCTGCTGATCGCTACTATATAAAATCGTCCCTTCATCCCCAACGATCCAGGCTCGCCCTCCTCGTGCTGCTATCTGATTCAGGGCCGTGCGGACACTGCTCTTTTGGGCGTACCAATGCTCCCCTCCATCTTCCGTGTAAGCGATGGTTCCCTGGCTACCGATGACCCAGCCCCTCTGGCTATCAAGAAAGAGCACATCTCTATAATCGTCCTTCCAGTCAAACTGCTGAACGATTTGCCAATCCGCATCTGCATGGACACTGCTGAAGATCAGATAGAAAACGAACACCCAACCCCAATGTTGTTTTATCGATGCTTTCATTCAATCTCCAAAAGCTCCGTCTGTATCCGCGTTTTGTTCTATTCGCGTTTTGCTTTCAGGACATACCTCGTCCATCGATTGACGTGCCACAACGGGGGCACTGCCCATCGACAATATGATTTGTGCGGATCTGATAACCGATCCGTTCAATCAGAAGGCTCTGACATTGATAGCAATACGTGCTCTCCCCCGGAGTGCCAGGAACATTTCCTTCATATACGTAACGCAGT
>JAJRTO010000268.1 GCA_024278235.1 Candidatus Poribacteria bacterium | reverse complement strand
ACCAGCGGGGGATGTCACCGAAGATGACATTCCGTTCTAAAGGTTCACTGATATCTCAGTCAACCTTACGGATTCAAAGGAGAAGATGCTAGTGAGAGATCGAGGAAGACCTCGGTTTGGACGAGGTCGTCGTAAACATTGCCGTTTATGTGCAGATAAAGTGCAATATGTGGACTATAAAGATGTCGCATTCCTGCGCAGTTTCACCACGGAACGAGGCAAGATCATTCCACGTCGGGTCACCGGTAATTGCGCCACTCACCAACGCGTTGTGACAGCAGCGATCAAGAGGGCACGCAATATCGCGCTCTTGCCCTTTACTCAAACTTAGGAAATCTCCATGTTTACTTCATGAGCTTTCCACATTAAAGTTTGCTGGTGTCGAATTGAGGAATCAAAGAAGATGGAAGTTATCCTGAAAGATAGTGTTAACGGACTGGGTCGCGAAGGAGACCTTGTAAGAGTTGCGGATGGCTATGCCCGTAACTTTCTGATCCCCAAAGGGCTCGCACTCGTTGCCAATGAGAAGAACCGTCGCATCCTGGAGCATAACAAACGTATCGAAGAAGTCCACCAGACCAAAGAGCGGCGCGAAGCAGAACTCCTCATGGAACAACTCGCAGGTGTTACCTGTACGATGCGCAGACTCGCAGGGGAGAATGAGCGTCTCTTCGGTTCTGTGACAACGATGGATATCGCAGAATCTCTGAGGCAGCAGGGATTTGAAGTCGACCGCCGCAAGATTGAGATTGAAGAGCCCATCAGACAGTTAGGGGATTATACTGTATCTATCAAGCTGTTCTCTGACATTGTTGCTGATATTACAGTAAATGTTCTTCCCGAGGAACCATCCCATTAGGCTCATATGGGGATCCAGGTGAAATGCGAAAGGACATGTTCTGACGCATTTCACCTAACTTATCTACATGGGCCAAGCCCCAGAAACGAAACTTCAGGAACTATATTGAAACTTGCTTAGGATGGAACCGCAATGGCCCCCGATACCGCGAACCCACTATATGATGAAAAAGCGGAACAGGGCGTCCTGGGAGCGATGCTGGAAGACAACGCTACCATTCCGAAAGTGGTCAACATCCTACGTGATAACTCGGAAGCGTTCTACAACACAGCCCATCAAATCATCTACCAGGCGATCCTGAAAGTCTACGAGAAACAACGGGCAGCGGATCCTCTGCTGGTTGCGGATGAGATCAACCGGAATGAAGATGCAAACCGCATTGGGGGGATCGTCTATCTCTATGACCTGGTAGAAAGTGTTCCCGAAACGCAGAATGTGGAATACTATGCGATGATCGTCAAGGAGAAGGCGACCCGTCGTGTATTGTTTCGAGCAGGAAAGGAGATTGTTGAGTCAGTCCGTCGACCGGATAGTGAAATCGATGAACTTGTGGACGACGCTCAACAGAAAATCTTTGAGATCGCAAATGATAGTGTCCGTCAAGGTTCTGTCCGAATCTCCCAGGCCGTCAAGGAGAGTATGGCGGAGATCGAGCGGATCTACCATAGTGATCAGCGTATCCTTGGAGTCTCTACTGGATTTACAGATCTCGATCTGATCACTTCTGGTTTCCAGCCTGCCGATTTTATCGTCATCGCTGCGCGTCCTTCCATGGGAAAAAGCATCCTTGCACATAATATAGCCGCAAATGTGGTGATCGATCAGAAGCGTCCTGTCCTCCTGTTTTCCCTGGAAATGTCTAAAGAGAGTGTGGTACTCCGCATGCTTGCAGCAGAAGCACGCCTCGATTTTGGTCGGTTGCGGACCGGGTATCTTTCGCCGGATGACTGGCCGAAACTGACCTATGCGGCCAGTACATTGCACAGTGTTTGCCTGCTCATCAATGATACGCCTAGTATTACTCTGATGGAATTCAAGGCTGAATCGCGCCGTGTGAAAGCAGAATACCCGGATCTTGCGATGATCATTGTGGATTACCTCCAGTTGATGCGTGCTGCCACCCATGGAGCCGGCTATAGAGATACATATCAGGAAACAACCGAAATATCTCATACACTGAAGGAAGTCGCCCGCGAAGTCAATGTCCCTCTGGTGGCACTCTCCCAGTTGAGCCGTAGTATCGAGAAACGCCCCGATCCGCGTCCCCAACTATCCGATCTGCGAGAATCTGGGGCGATCGAACAGGATGCAGATCTCGTCGCTTTCATCCATCGAGATGACTATTATATGGATGGTGCGCCGGAACAGGGCATTGCGGAATTGATCATCAAGAAACAACGAAATGGTCCTCAGGGAACCATCAAACTGGATTTCAATCGGCGACAGATGCGCTTTGACAACTACTCGGGAGCATAGATCCTTATTCTACAGGATAATTGCTGTGTCCTTCATGAAACGTACGGAGCAACCTGCATTGGCTATCGGCAATAACGGAACTGTGGTCAGTAAATACGGATGACGAGTGACGAGTGACGAACGACGTCGACAACGGGAAGGATATTGCTGAAAACGAACCCCCTTCCAGCCGTGTCTTGCAACAAATCCTGGCTTGGTTGTCTGAATTGGGTCGTGTTGGTATTCTGTTATACCAGACGGCCTATTATCTTTTCCGCCCACCTACTAATTACATCTCTCTCCTGATCAAACAACTGGGGACTGTAGGAGTTGATTCACTTCCCGTGGTGCTTCTGACAGGGATCTTCACGGGGATGGTCTTAGCCGTTCAAGGCTATCATCAACTGGCGGAAATGTCGGCATCGAGTTGGGTCGGGAATTTCGTCGCTGTTTCTGTCATCAAGGAACTGGGCCCCATGATGACGGCTTTTGTCCTGGCGGGCAGAATTGGTGCTTCGATCACGGCAGAACTGGGCACGATGCGAGTGACGGAGCAGATTGACGCGCTGCACGTCATGGCAACGCATCCGGTACGCTACCTGGTCGTGCCCCGGTTCCTGGCTTGTGTGATCATGCTCCCTGTCCTGACGACGTTTTCAAATGTCTTCGGGATTTTGGGTGGATACGCGACAGCCGTCTGGCTTTTTAACATGAACGGTGCCTATTTCTTAAAACAGGCACAACTCGCGATCTTCACGAGTAGCGTCCTGATCGGGCTGATCAAAGCGGTCAGCTTCGGGATTATCATCGCTATCGTTGCGTGTCACCGGGGATTCTCCATACCGACAACAGGAGGAGCGGAAGGCGTTGGCAAAGCCACCACAGGCTCGGCTGTTCAATCGCTCATCCTGATCCTTGTGATGGACTTTTTCCTGAACTATGTGTTGTATACTCTTCTTGAACTGAAATAAGCGGGAGATTACAGGCGCGTTCGTGTCATGATCCGATTTGAAAACGTGGAAAAGAGCTTTGGGGCCAAACGGGTATTGTGCGGCGTGGATCTATACATTCAAAAGGGAGAGACCGTCGTGATCATGGGGCCAAGTGGTTGCGGCAAGACAGTGACGATCAAACTGGCCGTCGGCTTGGTGAAACCGGATGCGGGGAGGATATTCGTGTTCGATCAGGAGATTACAGAAATGCACGAACAGGAATTCGACTCGATCCGGAAGCGAATCGGCATGCTATTTCAATCAGGCGCGCTGTTTGATTCGATGACCGTTGGCGAGAATATCGAGTTTATGCTGGTTCAGCATACATCTCTGACGAAAGCAGAAAGGCACCGGATCGTCGCCGAGAAACTGGAGATGGTGAACCTCCCCGGTACCGAGGATCTCAAGCCGGCAGAACTGAGCGGAGGAATGCGCAAACGTGTGGGACTTGCCCGTGCGATCGCCATGGATCCTGAGATTGTGTTTTACGACGAACCCACGACCGGCCTCGATCCAATCATGACCGGGGAGATCAATCTGCTGATCTCGAACCTTGCACACAACCTCCATATCACTTCTGTCGTTGTAACACATGACATGAAGAGTGCTTTCACGATTGCAGATCGTATCATTATGATGCACGAAGGACGGGTGGTTGCTACAGGAACCCCTGAAGAAATTCAACAGACGGATAATCCAATAGTACAGCAGTTCATCCACGGTATACGCTTATGAGATATTGAATGAAACGTTGGAATCTGGAAATACGTGTCGGACTCATCATAGCGATTGCTATCGCCTTCTTCATTTTCCTCATTCTGAATGCCGCTGACTGGCAATGGGGAGGCGGTAAGCGTAAACTGAAGATCTCCTTCCGCTTTGTGAGTGATATCCAGGAAGGCGCGCCGGTGTATCTATCGGGGGTTGCCGTCGGCAAGGTCCGCCATATCCGACTGACATCCGAAGGCGCGCTGATCGAGGCCAGCATCACAGACGACGATCAACCTTTGCGTGTCGGTTGCAAAGCCAATATCACCATGCTCGGACTCGTGGGTGAAAGTGTTCTTTCGCTCGATAATGGGCCCCCGGAGAACCCGCTGCTCCCACCGGATACGATCATCGAAGGCACCGATCCGGCGAACGTGATGGAGACTTTCAATCAGGCGGGGAAAGCTGTTGAAATTTCCGTTCAGACATTGCAGATGTTACAGGATACTATCCAGAGACAGGATGAGCAGATCACTTCTCTGGTCGACAGAATCGAGCGATTTCTCGAAAGCACGCAAGCGATACTCGAACAGACTTCCCAGGAAACGCACGAATTGTTCACGATCCTTCTCCCTGCTATCAATCGGAATGACACGCAGCTTACCGGGCTCCTAGTAGATTTGCGAGATTGGTTGAGACAGACTCAGGAAAACTCTGATCGCCTCATGGCACAGATTGAGGTCACCAGTCGGCAAGTATCTGAACTGGTGCTCTCCAACGAGGAGAAGGTGCAACAAACTCTGGATGATTTTGCGGCGGCTGCCCGGAGCCTGCATGAACTCGCTGTACAGGTTGGCGATCACAGCCAGGATCTCGGCCAGCAGATAGATAAGCTGCTATCCGATACAGATGCATGGATTCAAGAGGAACGTCCCCAGATACATCTTCTACTGGAGGGACTTCAATCGACAAACGAGCAGTTACAGCCCCTACTGACTTCACTCGGACGCATCTCACAGGAACTCGAAGAAGGTAATGGCACGTTGCCTCAATTGCTCAATGACGATACAACATTGGATGCTTTGGGACAAATACTTCAGAAGACAGAAGATGCCTTGACCGAGTTGAGCGAATTGACGCGAACCGCACGACAGAAGACCCAGGAAATACCGGATATTGGTTGGGACTATGAACTGCGCTATCGAGCGGATGCCAGACAATTGCATAATGAAGCCAATCTCTATCTGAAAACCCCTACAGCGTGGGATTACAGACTGGGATTGACCAGTCGAGGTGAGGATCTGGATTTCAACGTTCAGATCGGTTACCGTCTCCCTGCTCTGACAGTCCGTGCAGGGCTCCTTCGTTCACAGGCTGCATTGGGATTGGACTATGAGGTGATCTCTGAGAGACTGCGCTTCACGCTGGAAGGCATCGGGATTACGACCTCGGAACCTTTATTGACATTCGAGAGCGGTGTGCAATTCTTTCCAAATTGGGAGATCCTCGTGGGTGGTGAAACCCCCATACGCAAATCCTGGCGGAAGGATGATCTGGGATTCCACCTGGGCGTAAGGTTGAACTACTGATGGCAAAGACACGCACCCAATATATCTGTCAGGGTTGTGGTTACACAACGACTAAGTGGCTGGGCCGGTGCCCGGAGTGTAACCAGTGGGATAGCTTCAGCGAAGAGGTCATTGATCGCAGTTCCTCACATGCCATCCCCAGGCTTCCGGTCATCCCCCCCCAGGTGCTTTCGCAGATCAGCGCAAGTGAAACAGAACGCCTGAGCACCCATATCAGTGAGTTTGATCATGTGCTCGGCGGAGGTGTCGTCCCAGGCTCCCTGGTGCTGATCGGCGGCGAACCAGGGATTGGTAAATCGACGCTTCTGCTTCAGGTCGCAGTGAAAATGAGTCAGCAGGGGGGAACCGTCCTGTATGTGTCCGGCGAAGAGTCCGCCGCCCAGATCAAACTGCGCGCCAACCGGATGGCCGTCACTTCAGATTCTCTCTACATTTTATGTGAAACAGGGCTCAGCGTCATCGATAGTACGATCCAGGAATTGGAACCCCGTCTTGTTATCATCGACTCGATTCAAACCATTGCTCATCCGGATGTGGCTTCGGCACCAGGAAGTATCACGCAAGTACGTGCAGCGGCGGCTCATTTCCTGCAATTAGCAAAGACAAAGGGGATTCCAACCTTCCTGGTAGGCCATGTGACGAAGGAAGGATCCATCGCCGGACCACGTGTTCTTGAGCATACGGTGGATACTGTGTTATACTTTGAGGGAGAACCTCAATATGCGGTACGTATCTTACGCGCTGTGAAGAACCGTTTTGGTTCGACGAACGAGATCGGCGTGTTCGAGATGAGGAGTTCTGGGCTTGTAGAAGTGCTGAATCCATCTGAGAGATTTCTGAGTGAACGTAGGGACAATATCTCCGGTTCCGTTGTCATCTCAAGCATCGAAGGAACTCGTCCTCTGCTACTGGAGTTACAGGCACTCGTGGCGCCTGCAAATTTTGGCACACCTCGCTGGCTGGCGACCGGCGTCGATAGAAACCGAGTCTCCTTGATCCTCGCAGTCCTGGACAGACGGGTAGGACTACATATCCAGAATTCTGATGTATTCGTCAATATTGCTGGTGGAGTGAACGTCGATGAACCAGGAATCGACCTCGGCATTGCGATCGCTATCGCCTCAAATTACCGTGATGCCCCGATCCCGCCGGGAACGGTTGTGATTGGTGAAATAGGACTGAGTGGTGAAGTACGAGCTGTTCATCAGATTGAGAAACGTATCCGTGAGGTCGCAAAGCTAGGATTTAATCGAGTTCTATTTCCCAAGCAGAATCGTAAGGGGTTGGAAATTCACGAAGATATAGAGATGATTGATGTAAGTGACATTCATACAGCGTTAAGCCTTGTGCTTTAGAGGAGGTGGCCTGTTTTGCAGATATGGGTAGTACGTGCGTTGTTTGTTATTTTATTTGCTATGGTTGCTTTCCTCGTTGGACAGTCCTTGAGTGCGGTTCTATGGATCACAGGCATTACAATGGTATTGGTTGCTCTGGAATTCTCTCTAAAACGTGCTCTTTTTCGAGATATACTGGCCTGTCTGGTGGGGATAAGTATTGGTCTTGCTATTGCCATTCTTGTCATTCATGCAATCTATCTTGTGAAACCGGAAGGATCTCTCCCTCTGCATGTCGGGATCGTTGCAACCTTCAGCTACTTTGGTATGATGAGTGTTTACCGCAGACGCGATGATTTCCCAATCCTGATGCTCTCTCAATCCCGTTCAGCAAAGCACAGTTTTAAGGTTCTCGACACAAGTGTTCTGATCGATGGGCGCATCGCTGACATTTGTCAAACGGGATTCCTGGAGGGTACGATCATCATCCCCCGTTTTGTATTGAAGGAACTCCAATATATTGCGGATTCAACAGATGCTCTACGTCGTAATAAAGGTCGTCGGGGATTCAAGGTTCTGAGTATTCTCCAGGAAATTCCGGACTTACTGGTCGAAATTGACGAAGAGGATTTCCCGGATATCCGTGAAGTCGACGCCAAGCTCGTTGAGATCGCACGGGATCTCGGAGCCAAGATCATCACGAATGACTTTAACCTGAATAAAGTCGCAGAGATCCAGGGAATCACCGTATTGAATATCAATGAACTTGCGAATGCTGTGAAACCCGTTGTTCTGCCCGGTGAACTGATGACCGTGCGTGTTATCAAGGAAGGCAAAGAATACAATCAGGGTGTTGGCTATCTCGATGATGGTACGATGGTTATCGTCGAGAATGGCCGTCAGTTTGTGGGTCAATCACTACAGGTTGTGGTTACCAGCGTTCTGCAAACGAACGCCGGTCGTATGATCTTTAGCCGAAGAAAAACAGATGAGATGGGAGACAGTGAACAAGACCATCAGCGCCGTCATTCCCGCGGCTGGCAGCGGAACTAGGATGGGGGGAAGTGTCAAGAAAACCTACCTTCTGCTCGCCGACAAACCTGTGCTGGTGCACACAGTAGCTGCGTTTGAATCTTCCATGCTTGTGGATTCAATCGTTGTCGTTGTCGCTGCTGAAGATCTCGAGGAGTGCAGAAAACTGCTGTCGGAATATGGATTTCTCAAGATCATGGATGTGATTCCGGGTGGGTCGACTCGACAGCAGTCTGTCTTCTCAGGACTCCAGCGGGTTGAACAGGCCGATATCGTGATTATCCATGATGGTGTAAGGCCCTTCGTAACACATGGGATGATCGAAACATGTGTTGATATGGCATGTCAGCACGGAGCAGCCATCACGGCTGTCCCCGTGAAGGACACGATCAAGATGGCGAATGATACCGGATTTGTTCGCAAAACCCTCGAACGGACACACCTCTGGGCTGTGCAAACACCGCAGGCGTTTCGCCGTTCCGTATTGCTGGAGGCACATCGACGGGCTATCCAGGAGGGTGTGAACGCGACCGACGATGCAGCACTGGTGGAGCAACTTGGCTACCCAGTGAAACTGGTTCCCGGAGATGACCGAAACCTGAAGATCACGACACCGGGGGACCTGGCTGTCGCAGCCGTGCAGTTCCAGCAGAACACGACACATCGTGCGTGAAACCCGGGGAGAGGAGCCATCTTGATCCGCTTTGGGCTGGGATACGATATACATCGTCTGGTCGTGGGCCGTCCTTTGATTTTAGGAGGTGTTCACCTCGAATTTGGGAAAGGATTGCTAGGGCATTCGGATGCGGATGTCTTGACGCATGCAGTGTGCGATGCGCTGTTAGGAGCAGCCGCATTGGGAGATATCGGTCAGCATTTCCCGGATACGGATCCCCGGTTCGCAGGGATTTCAAGCCTGGAATTGCTGAGAAGCATCCGCTCCATGGTTCAGAATGATTATGTAGTTACCCACATTGACAGTGTTGTCATTGTGGAACGTCCTAAACTGGCACCCTATATCCCTCAGATGCGAAGTAATATCGCTGATGCATTGGAGCTAGATGTTGGATGTGTGAGTATCAAAGCCACCACAATGGAGGGACTTGGCGAAGTAGGTAAGGGACATGCCATTATTGCTCAGGCAATTGCGGGTTTATCTCAACGCCTGAACAGAGAGGAATCGAACAGCGTTCCATGAGAATCTACAACACACTGACAAGGCGCAAGGAAGAATTCGTTCCATTAGAAGAAGGTAAGGTGCGCATGTACAGTTGTGGTCCTACTGTCTATGATTACTTTCATATCGGCAATGCCAGAACTTTCCTGTTTTCTGATGTGATACGACGATATCTGGAGTACAAAGGATACGAGGTCACACTCGTTCAGAACATCACTGACATTGACGACAAGATCATTCAGCGCGCCAATGAGTTAGGGCTGGATGCCCTTAGACTTTCTAAAGAATATAGCGAGGCTTATCTCATGGATGCCGGCAAGTTGGGGATTCGACCAGCCAATATCCAGCCGAGAGCCACCGAGCATATTCGCGAGATCATCCAACTGATCCAGCAGTTGGAGTCCAAAGGAGTTGCTTATACCGTTAATGGCGATGTGTTTTATGATGTAAACCAATTTCCTGAATATGGAAAACTCTCAGGCCGAACACGTGAGGATGTCCGATCCGGGGAACGGGTCGCTATTGATGAACGCAAACGTGATCCTCGTGACTTTGCACTGTGGAAAAGTGCAAAACCCGGCGAACCCAAATGGGATAGTCCGTGGGGAGAAGGCCGGCCTGGCTGGCACATCGAATGTTCCGCGATGGCCATGACTCATCTTGGCAAGACACTTGATATTCATGCTGGGGGAGGGGATCTTGAGTTTCCCCATCATGAGAATGAGATCGCCCAGAGTGAAGTTGCCACAGGGGAAACATTTGCCCGCTATTGGATCCACGTCGCATTTCTAAGAATAAATGGTACCAAGATGGGGAAGTCGGATCGGAACTTCATCTACATCCGCGATGCGCTCAAGCAACACCGTCCGGAAGCGATCCGATACTTCCTGCTCTCGGCTCATTATCGAACGCCTCTGGATTACAATACGGATAGACTGGCGGATGCAGCGAGTGCCGTGCGCAGACTTCAGAACTGCCGGGATACGCTGGCACGTCTTGGTGGAGAGGGCGAGATCATCCCAGAGGAATTCTCAGATGTCGATCGAAAACTCTATGATCGCATGCGTCTTGCTCAACAGGAATTTGAGCAGGTCATGGATGATGATTTCAACACGGCAGCGGCTCTGGGGGTGTTAGCGACGTTCCGGGCGCAGATCAACACTTATCTCGCAGAGAATGAGTCTCGGTTGCATGAAAGCACGCCTCTGTTGGTAAGTATTGAAAAAACGATGCAACAGATGGCCGGAGTGCTCGGCATATTTGAGGAAGACAAGAATCAATCCACATCGACAACTCCCGACATCGTGTAGCAACTTGTCGATTTCCTCATCCAGTTGCGGCAAGAATCGCGTGCCGCAAAGGACTGGTCAACCGCAGATCGAATTCGCGATCATCTAAGCTCGTTGGGAATTATCCTGGAAGACACCCGCCAGGGGACACTGTGGAAGCACCAATAAGGAGGATGCTTTATGCTACGCAATTTATTTGTAACTTTGATAGGCGCATCTCTTGTGATTCTTAGTGGCTGCGTACTTACTTCTATGTTCGGAGGCCAGACCTGGAGCGAGAACTACGCATTGATACCCGGGGTGCAAGCGACCTCCCCGGCGATGGTGGACGGCGATCTGAAAACCGTTGGACAGACGGCACTTCCTGAGGGCTCTGAAGATGCCTACGGAATTTCCGGCACCCAGGAAGCGATGATCACACTTCCGGAAGTGAAAAACATCTATCGGATCATCGTTCATTCAGACAACATCAAAACGCTCAAAGTTCTTGCCGACAAAGGTGATGGGGATTGGGATCTGATTGAGGACATCAAAGCGATCAAGAACTATCCCATCGACATGCGTGTCTCAACCCGAACTGACAAGATACGCATCCGCGTCCTTGCGACGACGGATGATGGAAATCTGCGACGCGCCAGAAGCGCTCGGGGCAATTGGGACAATCGCTGGCGAGGAAGTCGCGTCGCTCCCGGAAAAATCGCTGAAGTGGAAATCTACGGTTACGCTTCCGGAGAAGCAATAGCTCAGATGGAACAATCGGCACAGGAAGAAAATTTGCTTGACGAACTGCTCGCAAAGTAAGATCTATTTTCAGTGAAGGAAGGGGAAACAAATGCAACGTTGGATCGGCCGTATCGTACTATTTTCCACCCTCGTTATGTTGAGTGCCTGTATGTCCTCTGTCGAGTGGGGACCGAACATCGCCGTGAATGCACGTGCAACGAATGACCGTATGAACGATGGAAATGATTATACGGGTGCTGATTCCCAGGCAATGTTAGAGGAGGCCCGTGATCTGAAGATCCTCGAAGAGATGGACAAATACACTCAGGCAACGTTGACATGGAACAGGCCAACCACTATTGCCAGAGTGGTTATCCGAGCCAAGGAGCTTGAGGTTTTCACTCTGGAAGCGTTGGTGGATGGTGAATGGAAAACTCTCCACGAAACAAAAAACAACTTGAAAGATTCCTGGGCTTACACCTTGCCGGACCCAGTCACAACCACGGAGATTCGCGTGCGTATCCCCAGAAAATACGACACGCGACGCGTTGGTGGGGCCAAGCGTCGCAACCGTGTCGAAGGTGGTATGCCATCCGGCGAGAAGACCATTTACGAATTTGAGGCCTATGGCCCTCCCATCCCCAAAGAGGACGAGCAATAAGGTTGTTGCCTTCGCTCCGAAAGCTCTTAGAGACTGATGACAGACGCGGAAGAAACCCGGGCATTGCTAGCACTGAATCTCATCCCTGGCATTGGGAGTACCCATATCCAGCGGCTCCTGGGCTTCTTCGGCTCTGCAAGAGAGGTGTTGCAGGCCAGCCACCGCCAACTGGCCAATGTGGCTGGCTTGTCACCGGGTATTATCGAGCGTCTCACAAAGGAAAAACAACACATCTCAGCCGATCAGGAATTGGAGTTGGTGGCGAAGCATGACTGTGATCTGCTGACGCTTCACGATTCGGCCTATCCAGAAGCCTTGAGGAATATCTATGATCCGCCGCCTATCCTCTATGTCAAGGGGAAACTCATCGAGGAAGACGCAGAGGCAATTGCGGTCGTTGGGACTCGCCACCCCAGTCGATATGGGCGTTTGGCAACGGAGCAACTCACCCGGGAACTGGTGAATGCTGGCTTCACGATTGTGAGTGGCCTTGCTCGTGGTGTGGATGGGATAGCTCATCGTACGGCCCTGGAGTCCGGCGGCCGCACGATCGCGGTTCTCGGTAATGGCCTCAGTCGTATTTACCCGGAGGAGCACACCGAATTGGCAGAGCAGATTGCCAGTCAAGGCGCCCTATTATCTGAATTCGCAATGCAAGCACCGCCGTTGGCCACTCATTTTCCACAGCGGAATCGTGTGCTTAGCGGGCTGTCGTTGGGAGTTTTGATTACTGAAGCGGCGGAACGTAGCGGCTCGCTTATTACAGCGAGACTTGCTCTTGAACAAGGTCGAGAAGTGTTCGCGATTCCCGGCGAGATCCAGGCGAGAGGTTCTCGAGGACCTCATCAACTGATTCAACAGGGCGCCGCTCTCGTAACTTCAGCCGAAGATATCATGCATGCCCTACCAGCCTACACCGTTCCAGCGAATGTGGCATTTCATGATACTCCACGGCAACTGCCAGAACTCAATCCAGAGGAAAGTGATATCTGGAACGCTCTTGGAACGACATCGATGCATATTGACACGATTATTCAGGAGGTCGCAATGCCTCCAGCACGGGTTGCCAGCATCCTGGTCATGATGGAACTAAAAGGTATGGTTCAGCAACTTCCCGGGAAGGTATTTGCCAGGAAATCACAGATGCCTGGCACTTGATATAGAGGTGAAGATCATGCGTCAGAATCAGCTTGACTTTGAAAAACCTATCCTCGAATTAGAGGAGATGATTGAACAGATCAAATCTTTTGCCTCTGAGACCGGCCTGGATCTTACCAATGGCCTCACTGCACTGGAGAAGGACGCTCAAGCGATCAAGAAGCGCGCTTACCGGCAATTGAGCCGGTGGGATCGCGTCATCGCATTGGCTCGCCACAGTGACAGACCTCAGTCGGCAGACTACATCCAGCGGTTGATTCGCCGGCCTCTCGAACTCTCTGGTGATCGAATCCACGGGGATGATGTTGCGCTGATCGGTGGCCTGGGTTGGCTAGGGAACCAGCCTGTTGTCTTTATGGGACAGCAAATGGGTCGGACGATGGAGGAGCGGCTGGCGACAAATTTTGGGTGCATGCATCCTGAGGGCTACCGTAAGGCCAAACGTCTCATGTTGTTTGCCGAGAAGTTTCAGCGTCCGGTGATCAGTTT
>JAJRTO010000267.1 GCA_024278235.1 Candidatus Poribacteria bacterium | reverse complement strand
GTTTATCCTGCTCAACGGATTGGGTTATGTGAATTCGCCGCTGGGACGGCGGGAAAACAACCTGCCACCGAACTATTTCATCGAAATCTCACGTCTGAGTGCGGTTCTCCAATCGGAGATGCGGCAACTGCTGGACAATCTTGGCATAGGCCGCCTTGTCTTCGGCACCGGCATACCCTTCAAATATCCCGACCCGGCACTGGTCAAACTGGAGGTGCTGGAAGCGACCGGGGAAGAGATAGAAGCCATCCGTTGGAAGAACGCACAAAGATTGTTTGAGAAAAGTCAGAGCACAACAAACCAAAACGTTGGAGGACATCCATGAACGAATTTCCCAAACTCTCCCCCCAGAGCTTGTTGCAGAAGCTAGAACTGCCGACAGGTCAGGTCTCCATCGTGTTGGACACCGATACCTACAACGAGATCGACGATCAATTCGCCGTCGTCTATTCGCTCCTTTCAGAGCAGATCAAAGTGGAGGCGATCCACGCCGCTCCCTTCCACAACAGCCGTTCCAGCGGCCCCGGCGACGGGATGGAAAAGAGCTATGAGGAGATCCTGCGCCTCCTGGAACGGTTGGATCGCTCCCCTGAGGGGTTCGTCCTCCGGGGTTCGACAAGCTACCTGCCCGAATCGAAGGAACCAGTGGCAAGCGACGCGGCGACCAATCTGATTCGGCTTGCCAGGGCGAATCGGGAGGGACCGCTCTATGTCGTCGCCATCGGGGCCATCACGAACGTCGCCTCTGCCATCCTGCTCGAACCCGAGATCATCGAGCGCATCGTGGTGGTGTGGCTCGGGGGCCAACCTCACTACTGGCACGATACGATTGAATTCAACCTCGCGCAGGACATCCCGGCGGCTCAAGTCATCTTCGACAGCGGCGTGCCGTTGGTACAGATCCCCTGCAAGAACGTTTCAGAGCACGTCCGGACCACCGTTCCCGAGATGGAACGATACGTCAAGGGCCGGGGTGCAATCGGAGACTATCTGTACGAGATATTCGTCGCGCATCACACCGATCATTACGCCTGGTCGAAGGTCATCTGGGACATCACCGCCCTCGCCTGGTTGATCGATGCCCGGTGGGTTCCTTCCTATGTTTGCCCCAGTCCCGTGCTGACGCGCGAGGGTACGTGGAGTTTCAACCCGTGGCGTCATTTCATCCGCGTCGCCCACGACGCTCACCGGGACGCGATATTCCGGGATCTGTTCCGCCATCTGGAAGCCTTCGCATGACGGTTGCAGGGAATCATGGTGTCTTTCAGCATCGACAGCAGGGGCACGGTGCGCCGTACCCTTACAACACGAAAGTCAGGATAAATCATGGTGAGCGTTGATGTCACCTGTCAAAAGATTCGAGGCTTTATCGTCCGCACATCGCCCGCAAATGAATGGCGGGCGATGAACCAAACCGACATGCTGTCGGTTTCCCCCAGCGTAGCCGTCCACTCATGCGACGGCGGCATGCGGCAATCAAGGAGCGCCTATGTCTCGAAAACGCAAACCTCGAGAGCCAAAACAAGTGACCCATCTCTCCCACCACACTTGGTGGATGTTCATCACATACGAGGAGGTATGAACATGCTACGGAACATTTTCACATTGGTCGGACTTTTGTCCATCATCACCCTGGTTGCATCCGCCACTCTGCTCATGGCAGATGTGATTGACGACTTCAACAGCCCCACACTAGACCCAGACCTATGGGAGATGAAACAGGTGGGCAAAGCATCGCACACGATTGACGGGGGAATCCTGACGATGACCTCCCCTGCCGTGGACAGTGGGATTATACTCTATCATCCCAGGAACATCGAAGATATGGACATTACGTTTGAGATTAAACTGGATGTTTCGGGCCTCGTGGACAACATCACCTGCGGTAGTATGGCCCAGCTCATGGAACCTCAACTAAACACAGACATCAACAATAATCTGGAGGCGACCCTTTTCTTCGTCCAGGGCAAGTGGTACATCAAGCAAGATCCGGTGGTCATCGGCCAGAAGCCGCCCAATCCCGGGATCGAAGGGCAATTCAAGCCGGATTGGAACGTCATCGAGATCACGTTCAGCGAATCCGAGGGCGCGGTTATCTTCGCAGTCAATGGCAAAGAGGCTGGGAGCATCGACAAGAACCCGGATGTCCGGGAGCGTTACTTCTACATTTCGCCGGATACCTACACGTCTCACTATACGGGAGAGGTCAAGGTTGATTATGTAAAGATCTCCGGCCCAGGCTCCGCAGGATTGGCGGTGGATCGGTTGGAGAAGCTTGCCACCATCTGGGCTGAACTGAAGCAGTGAGCCTTCCTCGTTTTCCCTGATTGGAAGCCACCGTGGAGAGGTCGGACGAGGGGCATCAATCATGCGACCCTGCACCGACCACAGAGCGTGCCACCAGTCATATTTTGTTGTTACCCGCAGTCATGATAATCGTATCCGTTTGCCTGATATGCCTGACGGGGGGATGCTCGGCAACACGCTGGCGATGCACGTAACCGACATGGAAGGAGATACCGTCGGAATGATCCAATGGCTGATGCGGGAATCGACCGACAAAGCAATTCAGTTGGCGAAGAAACTCCCGCGGTGCAAGACGCTAGGACATCACCTACCCCGATGCCGCACTGGTAGTGGCCGAATTGTTCATCGAGTTTTCACAACGTGATCTCGAAGAGGAAGATCTGCTTAGAGGATAGGTATCCCAGTCATTCCTATGATCTGAAGCCTCGATATTCCATGTCGGGACAGATAAAATCCACGCTTATACCATGCCGTTGTAGTACCTCGCGATAGTGCCACCAATCGCTATCTACGGCGTTCAGGATCGGCGGATGCGTGGGATGAGCATAGGCAACGGCGACAAATTTACGATCCGATATGTCAAAATCAGCCAGTTCAGGATCTGCTGGAAACTCTGCAAAACTATCTTCCTGCAGTGTGATATGCACTTGCACACAGC
>JAJRTO010000266.1 GCA_024278235.1 Candidatus Poribacteria bacterium | reverse complement strand
TCCCCGGTTTGATAGGTCATGAGCGGGCTCAATACCTCTAGCTCTGAGTAGCGTAAAGGATCGGGACTGGTGTAGATCTCGGTGGTCGCGGTATCATTAAAAAAAGAGGCCTCTTGTTGAAAATGGCTCTCAATGCGGAAGAGGAGATCCCCTTTCACCCAGGCAAGCCAGCCTGCGTTACTCGTAGCACCTGCTTTTGCAGCGGTCTTTGCATGACGCCTGACGCGGAGCCACCCGTCTTCCACCTGCCAGTGATCCGGATCCAGCGATTTGCTCAGTGGGATGTACTCCTCTTGATCATTCAGCGGCATATAGAGCGCATCTGCCTCACCTACCTGGGTGATACTCCAAATACTGACCGTACAAGGTTCTCCCTGCACTTTCTCGAAGATCTGCTGAATCCGCAGAGATGTTCCCTGTTCTGCAAGTGTAAAGATACGGCTGGCCCGCAGGCCATAAGTCTCACTGACAGGGGAGATCAGCTTGAGTGCATTTCCCGGGAGAACTTCCGCTGTGTGAGGTAACCCATCGAATGCAAAATCAGGTGGCCAGGATCGCTCCAGGTATTTCGGCCATTCTGATTGAGGGGCAGGCCAGTTCTTGTCGCCACCAAAATTTGCCCATTCATTGGGTTTAGCGTCCGCACGTGTTTTCCCAAGCCATTCCTGATTCTCCCATAGTGGACTTTCTCCACCAACAAAGGCGTACCGCATCACGCGCCCAATAGCAGGAACGATCACAACCTCCACAGTGCCATTCGTCAGATAGTAGGAATCGTCCCAACCTTGATAATGAATCGTTGCGACCTGAACGTCAGCCGCAGTCGTACTTGCCAGGATGAGTCCCAGAAGCAGAATCACTGTCGAGAAGTTCATTACGATAGTCATCAGACCTCCGTCCATAGTCGCTGGATGTTTCCTAATACTATATCATACGGCCCTATAGCAAGACAACGGTTTCTTCGCCGTTTCGCCGTTGCATCACTTGCCTATTGGGTGTATAATCGGTTTAGGATACGAGTTTTTCAAACCCGCCGCATTTTGGTTTGAAAATAGCAACTCCATGCGCTATACTAGAAGTTACCATAAAATACCATTTTGATCTAATTCACTGCCTGGAAAAAAGTAGCACAGAGGAGAATTATGCTTCGATTATCACAAGCGGGGGATTATGCCATGCGTGGCGTCATGCATATGGTATCATCCCCTGAAAAGTCCATCTTTCTTGTTCGTGAAGTCGCCGAGAGTTGCGGCGTTCCACGCGCTTTCCTTGCCAAGATTTTCCAGACATTAGCCCGTGCTGGTGTTCTGAAGTCTCATCAGGGAAGCGGGGGTGGTTTTTCGCTCGCCCGACCTGCTGAAGAGATCAGCTTGCTGGAAGTGATCGAGACCATTGAGGGTAAGATTCTTCTCCACGAGTGTGTTCTCAAAGAGAACCGGGATCTCTGCGAAACGGGCTAAGATTTCGTGATCGGACAAATCTGGCGCGATGCTCAGAATGCCATGATTGATGTGCTCAGAAACATCAGTATGGCAGAGATGGCCGCCGACGCCCGGAAGTCGTTGGATACTTGATGCGAGTGAATTCCCGAAGGTTCTCTGGCCACAGTTGCTATCGTCGAGTAAGTATACGCGCGGCTATCGTTCCTCCAATAAATCCAAAAAGGTGAGACTGCCAGGAGATACCGAGGCGACTCGGCAGAATCCCCCAGATCAGTCCACCGTATAGAACGCCCACGGTCACAGCTATCACGATGGCCTGGAAACTTCGCTCAAAAAAGCCACGCATCAACAGAAAACCCAGATAACCGAAAACCAACCCGCTAGCACCGATATGTATCGTATTCGATCCGCCGATACTCCAGACGCCCAGACCGCTCACAATCATCGTGATGAGCGTGACCGCAAAAAAATCGCTGGTTTTGCGCAGCATCACCAACCAACCGAGCACCAGGAAAGGCAGCGTGTTTGCGGCAAGGTGTGCCAGTCCGCCATGAAGAAAGGGCGAAATGAGAATACCTCGCAACCCGATGAATGTGCGAGGCTGTATGCCGTAGTGATTGAGCGTTTGATTCAGGAAGAACGTATCTATGATTTCCAGGAACCAAAAAAGTCCCACAAACCCGATCAATATCTTCACATGTCCCACGAACCTATTTCCAACCGCTTGATTTTTGGTTCCGTCTTTCAAAGTAATCTCCTTGTGGCAACTCGTAGATCGCAGCATCGATTCTTCGTTACTATCCTGGCATTGGTGCGTCCAATCAGTAGAGCAACGCTTCAGAACAGGATAAACGCCCCCCAGTGAAATGTCAAGCCCCTCATTTATACTCCTCCGTGCAGCGTTGATAAGTCCACAGAGCTATGCTATACTACACCCCAATCTGGAGGGGCCGTCGCTCCTCCACTATCGACTCATGACTATCATCGGTTTAGGAATGGCGAGCAAATGACTTGTGCATCTGCCTCTGCTGGATTCCTGCAGGGATAGCCTGCCCGACCGAGCGGAAATGATCAACTTATGAAATCCTCAGTCCACGAGTTTTCCAGTGAATCCCGTAGAGCGTGCAGCTTGCTCGTTTCGATGCGAAACCAACCTCACAAGGGAGCTGGAAAAAAACAAGCGGGCCGCATGCTCTACTTCGTGAACAAGCGGGCCGCATGCTCTACTTCGTGATTTCCTCCATGAGTGGAAAACTCGTATCAGTCCCTATTTCGGAAAGGATAGACAGGAATGGATGTCAGAATCGATGAGCTAACCTATCGGCAACGTCTGGATATGCTACATGCGACGAAATTGGAACAGACGCGAGAAAAGCGGGAGATGAGAGGCCCGATGGATCACGATGATCAGGGGCAAGTACTCTTACCGCCGGAGGCGACGGAGGTCGTAGAGGCCATGAGTGGCTCCGGTGTGCTGGTCAAGGATGTGATCCTGAAAGGCTTCGAACCGAAGAGCAACCATCCCAGTGGCGGCTTCTTTGGCCCCCGGGCAACCGGGGAGAACTTCAGGCGGCTGCTGGAGGTGCACCCCACCTATATCAATCCCCTGAGTTCGATGGTCGGGGTCTACATGGTCAACTTCAATTCGTATCGCAGGCCCGGTTGGAACCCCGATTTCGACTATTCACACCTCCATGAAGTACAGAAGAAGTATGACCTGGATCATGGCATCGGTGGTGTTCAACATTTTTGCCCCGATCTGACCATTGGCCTTGAGCTTGGCTGGGGAGGTCTTCTGGAGAAAGTGGGCCATTATCGGGGAATCAACCCGCATGCTTCCGAATTCTATGATGGTTTGGAGGAATTGATCACTGGTATTCAAGGCTGGATCCGACGACATGGGGAAGATGCCCGCGAAATGGCAGAAGCCAATGAGAATCCGCAGTTGCGCGAGAATCTGGAAACGGTGGCCGACATCTGCGAACATATCGTCACCGGACCCCCCAGGACATTCCGCGAAGCCTGTCAATG
>JAJRTO010000265.1 GCA_024278235.1 Candidatus Poribacteria bacterium | reverse complement strand
GCCATGGAGTCTCTGAGTCGAGATCTGTCCGTCAGTGGCGACCCTCGATCATGCAACGGTCGAAAGCTCTGCTCAAAGTGGCGTCCTTCAGGAAAGCGACTGACTGGAAAACTCATCAGGCGGCAAGGGATATAGGTCGATTCGATGGGATCCTTCTTTGTGATATAGGACTCAAAGACCAGATGATCCAGCTTTTCGTATGCCTCGGATCGTGGGACATCTCCTGCTATTCGCCCTATCAGTGTCTCCTCAGGTTCCCCATCCAGGTGATAGATCAGACTTACTTTGTCGCCCTTTCGCAGGCCAGGATACATGCAGTAGCTCTGTTGAACGATGGCCTGAATCACTGCATCGGTGAGGGCACTGTGGCTCGGTGCACATATTCCATTAGCAGTTCCTGTCAGGATGGTTCGCACGCCAAAATCGCGTCCAGTGATTGCCGTAGCCCCTTCATAGGCGGCGCACTGATCATGGATCTGGGGATAGAAGGTTAGATTCGCCGGAAGGCCAAGTCGTTTGGCTTCTGAACGCCGAACGGTCGCTACAGGTTCTCCATGATGAGCCACTCTGGGAAACCATAAGGGGTTAAAACCGCAGGCTTCCAGGATGGGATAGGAGACATCCCACGTCTGCATGTTGGCAACGCCCTCACGCCCCAACACGGACATCGTCGTCGCTCGCTGCCCTGTCAACAGCCAGATCAGGTAGCCTCCTGCGGAGGAGACCAACACGATCTGCTCCTTCCGCTCCGGTTCTGACCGAAGCCAGTCGAGCAGCATGATAGAGGTCATCTCATCATCAGCGCGAACGCCACATTGCCTCGCTGTCAACTCCTGGATCTGGCTCAGATCGAGTGCGTTCGGACGCGCCATGATTCCCCGCCCCAGGGGCGATTGACTGGTATGCATCACGTCCTCGACGACATCCCCATCCGCATCGATGGCGAGGAATGCCTCTCCTAACTGGGAAATCGCCAACCTCGGCCGTGCCCCATCTGCAAGATGCCGCTTGTCCAGACCCTGAAATATCGCGGTGAGCACTTCCTGGGCAGCCTGTCTGAAGTGCCTGGCGTCCACCACACCATCCGAGAAACCAAGAGGGACAGAAGGGCTGGTGATCTGCTGGGCCAATTCACCTTCAACATAGACCCTCGTTTCTCCCTTCACATTCGTTGTGCCAATATCGAGAGCGGCAAGGATCAACGTTTGACTTCGGGACATCGGATGCCTCCGATTCTATCTCTTATGGCTTTGGTGCTCTGGTTCACTCTAAGCATTTTACTTATAAGCAATGTTCAGAAATGGATGTCAAATTTCAAATGCCAGGAACCTGGCAACCACAGTGCTTTTCTAACGTTCAACGTTCAACGTTCAACGTGAAACTTACTTAGGGGGGATATTGATCTGTGGAATAACATGGCATCAGTATAACAAATATCAGATGGAGCGTCAAATGAAATCTGACGGGTGATCCGGGTTGGAATCGCCTTGACAGGGACAACCCACCAACGTATACTTCGTTCGGGCATCCACACCGCTTTCTTACCGTGACCGGAGGCAAGATCAGGACATCACAAATGATCCCGCTGGATCGATAAATTCAACGGAATTATTGAGATTGGGCAACCCCGATGGAGCCTAAGCAATATTCAGAAATGGAAGTCAAGTTTTCAAATACCAAGACCCAAGCAATCACAGTGCTTTTCTAACGTTCAACGTTTCACGTGAAACTTGCTTATTTGAGATCTATCGAAGACGCATCGAGGAAAGCCGTGATCCACGATGAGTTTCTGATGCAATTGAGCCATGAGATTCGTACACCGCTGACGTCGATCATGGCGTTGGCCGAAGCGCTCCTTGAGGGGTTTATAACGCCACTTGACGAGAAAAGTCGTCAGGCGTTGCAGATGATCTCCAACAACGCCCAACATCTGCTGGATCTCTCGAACGCACTGATACAGATGTCCTCTATGGAACCACATTGGGGGCACTTGACCGTCGCGAATCTCCTGCCATCCCTGCGCGATGTGATGCTGCCACTTGCTCAGGAAAAAGGTTTGCAACTCAGCCTGGATGCCCCTGGAGACTTGAGCCCGCTCTATACAGACCGGCAGAAACTACAGCGTATCCTGGTGAATCTGCTTTCCAACGCGATCAAGTTTACTGATAGAGGGAGTGTAAAATTGCAGTGCATTGAGTGTGGCAAGCGAATTCATTTCATCGTTCGCGATACGGGCCGTGGTATGACCTCCGAACAACAGGCGCGGATCTTCGAACCGTTTATCCGTTTTGGCGAGTCACAGGGCTATGGGCTAGGATTGGCGATCTCACACAGATTGGCTCAGCAATTACAGGGAACTCTGCGCGTTGAAAGTGTGCCGGGTCGCGGTTCTACATTTACTCTGGACATCCCACGGCAAGTTCGTGTAAAATCTACGCAGATCTGAGAAGTTCAGCGTTGCCAGCACCATCCGGTTCCGAACAGGTAACTCATGTCTAAAGCAGTCCTGATAGAAGTCGTAGAAGACAAGGAACTCGCACAACTTCAGGCGCAGATCCGTGAAGCCGAGGGGGAAGCGGCTCAACTGACGCTTCATCTGGCGGATCTGAAGCTGGAGATCAAACGATTTCAGGCAGAATACAGCGCTCACATCGGTTCGCTCTATGTCGAGCTGGATCAAGTCGAACTGGAGGTCCGTGAATATCAGTTGCGAACGGAGCTGGTCCGCAAAGGGATCGACCCTGACAGCGACGAGATCAACCAGAAAGTGGAACAGACGTTTCAGGCTGAGTGGGAACGACTCAGCGCCTATCAAGAGCGTGTTCATGAAGATGAGCAAAAGCAGAAGGAACGGGAAGCCCAGGATCCTGAAGAGTCAAAGCATCTACGTTCAATCTATCTACATTTGGCGAAGCGTTTCCACCCGGACAAGGCTCAAGATGCAGAGGAACGCCAACGAAACCAGCGGATGATGGCCATTATCAATCAGGCTTACGAAGAACAGGATCGGGCCACGTTGGAACGTCTTGAAAGTGAAACGCCCGATGTTTTCTCATCGGACGAATCGCCGGAAGGGAAACGTCAACGTCTCCGTTCACAACTGGAACGGTTGAGAGGCTCCATCGCTGAACTCAAGCAGGAGATCGAAGAACGTCGGCAGAGCGACGTGTATCTTCTCAAGCAGCAAGTTGAACATGCGCGTACCAGGGGCGAAGACCTTTTGGCCAGGCTTACCCGCGATATTCAGTACAAGATCGCTTCGGCCAAACACCGTCTTCGCATTGTCAAGAACCTGTTCGAGCGATGGTCTACCTTTCTGAAAGGACGGACGTATGGACCACGATGAAGTCTTGCATGAGACATCCAATGACGAATCGTTGGTGCCTCAGCAGTCACCATTGCGTCATCCGGATATCGAACGGGAATGGATAATACGCGGCATCGAGCAACTCCGCCTTTACCAGAAAGCAGAGAACCATCTGAGTGAAGCGCTACAAGCCCTGCATGAGAAGCGATATCTGGAAGCCATCGGCTTCTTTCGCAAGGCACTCGCAGAGCATCCGGAACATCCCGAAGTTCACTTTTTTCTTGGGATCACTCATTTTCTGCTCGGTCAATACCCTGAGGCTACCAGTTGCTATCAGGAGACCACTGCCCTGGATGCAGCACACTACGGGGCCTATATCCAACTTGGCGTCGTACAGCACCTATTGCAGAATTACGCAGAGGCCATCGAAGCCTATCAGCATGCAATTAAACTGAACCCTGAGTTGAGTGAGGCCTATGTTCGCCTGGGAAATACATATGCTGCGGCAGGTCGTCGAAAGGAAGCGGTGGCCGCTTATGCGGATGCTCTACGTGCCCGGCTGACAGCCCACTCAGAAGAAAACGAATCCCATTGTGGAGCGACCTAATGAATATCACCCATCTAAGACTCTGGTGCAAAACACACGACCAAACGCTCTCCGCAGGGGCTTGGTACAGGGGATATCTGGAGCCGAGGGGAACTCGAAGAAGCCATGGGAGATAGCGAATAGGAAGTCGCGGGGCCAAAAAGATCTTGACCAATGTTTTCCTGTATGTTAACATAGCACATCATGGCCCCCCTAACTCAGACTAGAGCAAGAACCTGAATCTACAAGGTAACTGCCAGTAAGCGTTGATATATCTAAGCGGATACTTATGTCAGCTTCTGGCAGTTGATAGTTCTGACCCAAGCAATTATTCATTAGGTAATAGCGTTCTTGACGCATAATGGCGGTAGCTTGCTCGTCGGCCCATGAGACGGTCATCTCGGAATTCTTCAATCATCACCCAAACACGCAAACCCGTAAACATTCTAACGTTCAACAGAACACACGTTCAACGAAAATCGAATCACTGGACGCAGAATTCTTAAACCACCTCGGAAAAGAGCATGAAAACCATGAATCGTGTCCTGACAGTCACACTAGACGAAGCAACCTATCTCCACTTGAGTACACTTGCTCAGGAGAAGCACATTGATGTGGAAGCGGAAGTCCTGCAAGCCATTCGGGCGTATCTGCGACAACAACGAAGCTATCGCGAGGATCCGTTCTTCCAGATTGGCCCGGATGGACACTCAGACCTGGGTGATCTCTCCGAAAACCATGACAAGTACCTCTATGGATAGTCCGAATGGCACGGTCCATCTTCATCGATACAGGTGCATTCCTGGCACTTGAGGATGCCTCTGACCAGCATCACCAAGAGGCGGTTCAGTTCCGCGATGAGGTGCTCGCAGGTGGTTCGTATGACCTTATCACGACCAGTTATATCCTTGATGAAGTCTTGACTTTGATTCGTTCTCGTCTTGGGATCCCAGCATCGATTCGCTTCTGCCGAGCCATCCGGCGCAGCCGGGCACTTCAGATTGTGTCGGTCTCGCAGGAGATCGAGGAAAGGGCTTTGGACCTCTTCGAGCATTACCATGACAAAAACTTCAGCTTCACCGATTGTGTTAGCTTTGTTGTCATGAAGGATAGGGAGATTCAAGAAGCATTCGCGTTTGACCACCATTTTGAGCAGATAGGATTTGTACGCCGACCATGAACACGTTCAACGTTCCAACGTTCCAACGTTCAAACGTTCAACGGAAAACAGCGTTCAACAGAAATCAAACCCGTAAACGGAGCGCAGCGACCTCATTCGCGCGGAAAGGAGGGATACCCATGCTTTTCTCCTCAGGAACGTACCGAGGTACAGTGACCAAGCAAGGCAAGGTCGTACTCTTGGAAGAGGGGGTCTCGCTCCCTGCCGGCACCGAAGTGCTGGTAACGCTCGTTGCCTCAACCCCGTTGCGGCGCGGTTCCCCAGCAGCCGTTCTGCGAGCGATCCACTCGGAGCCTCATTTGAGCCCTGAAGACGTGAAGGAATTGGAACGCCTCATCCAGGAAAGTCGGGCAGACGTCGATTGGCAAGACCCATTGGTGCCAAAGAAAAATGAAGGAGGGGCGAGAGACGCGTGATTTACCTCTGGGACACCAATATCGCGAGTGCTGCAATGGCCGAAAACTCGCAGGTGGCGATGCACGTTGCCGCACTTGCGCCCACCGATGACCTGGCGATTGCCAGCATCACACGGGGCGAGATTCTGTATGGAGCTGTTCGGTTGCTGCCCAGTAAACGGCGTTCCGAGATTGAGACGAAAGCGGCCACTCTGTTTAGCCAGGTGCTCTGTTTGCCTGTGACTGAAGCAGTCGCAGATGCTTACGCTGATATCAAGGCCGCTCTGGAGAAAGCAGGTAGACCCATCGGGAAAGAGAACGACTTGTGGATTGCAGCGGTTGCATGTGCGTATGGATGCGTGCTGGTTTCCGCGCAAACCAGCTTTTCTTATGTACCCGAGTTGCAGGTAGAGAACTGGACGCAAGCGACCGACTCTGAACCCGCAAACATGCAAACCCGTAAACGTCGCGCAGCGACCACCGACCACCGACGAAAACCACTGATGCTGATACCTGAACGTTCAAAGGGAATAGAACTTCTATGAGCGAAACCCCAACCCGCAAACTCGCAAACACGCAAACACGCAAACCCGTAAACGTCGCGCAGCGACCTCCCTCCCGCGCCCTGCGTTGAGAGTTCTTCAATCAGCTCCAAATTGAGTCCAAGAATTGGGTTGATTTGGCAGACACAACAGAATGCTGGTGAACCCGCGTGAATACTGGAACAATAGTTTCTAAATCACCCCAAATCACCTCGAAAGAGAGAATCCATGCTGAGAGCGGTGCGTGCGATATACAAACAGGGGCAGTTTGTGTTCCCAGATAGCTCCTCTGTACCCAAGGAAGGCGCCGAAGTGATGATTACCTTCCTCGACGAAGAGAACACCACGATGTCTGGACTGGAAGCGATTCAGGCGCTCAAAGGGCGAGGAAGAGACGAGCATCTCGTCGAGAAGTTGCTCCAATCACGGCGTGAGGACCGGGAACAGGATGAACGCAGCTATCGACTGCTACGTTCTTGACACGTCCGCTGTGTTGGCTCTGATTGAACAAGAGCCCGGTGCTGAGGTCGTCGAACGACTGCTGACTCAAGCGCACGAGGGAGAGGTACACGTTCTGCTCTCTTTCATGACGTTCATGGAAGTGTTCTATATCACGCTTCAGGAACGGGATGAATCCGAAGCCAAGCTAAGGCTTGAGTTGATGAAGGCACTTCCAGTGCTCCGTGTGGAGTCTTCCCAAACGACCGGAATCACCGCAAGCGAGTATAAGGCGCGTCACCACCTATCGGTTGCGGATGCGTGGATTGCGGCGCTTGCCAGGGAGCAAAGGGCGATTCTTGTTCACAAGGACCCTGAGTTCGATCAAGTGGAAGCAGACATATTGGTGCTGAAGTTACCCTACAAACGCGTGACCCCATGATTCGACTCCCAACCCGCAAACACATAAACCCGCAAACCCGCAAACAGAGCGCAGCGACCTTCCCTTACCAAAAACTGTGTCGTGTATCCGTTATAACGTTCAACGTTCCAACGTTCAACGTTCCAACGTTCAACAGAACACACGTTCAACGAAAATCGACGGAGCGTAGCGACTGAAAGGGGAAAACAGCATGCTATCCCTAAGAGAACAAATTGCCGAGCTGTTGAGCCGGGTGCCTGAGAAGAAGCTCCAGGAGGTTTTGAGTTTCGTTGAATTCACGGTATGGCGAACTCAAGCAGGAACCCAAGCTTTGCCCCAGCAGAACTTCGAGCTTTTGACTCAGGAAGTCGAGACGTTCTTCCAAGAGCCACCCACAATAGATGCCCGAGACGCGCTATGGGAACTTTGCGCAGGCATCTTCGAGAGCGAAGTAAGTGTGGCAAGGGATCATGATGCGTTTCTCTATGACGCTCCCCAACGAGAACGGTCATTGTGAGGCAAAGGCGTTTCGATACTCTCTCTCTGCTGTTTGTCGACACGTGGGGATGGTGTGCGAGTGCCAATCGGAGGGAAGTACAGCACCAGCAGGTGCAGGGAATCATGGAGACGTTGCTTGAGTCCAATCGACGTCTGGTGACAACCAATTTCGTACTTGATGAGACCTACACCCTCGTTCGGTTCCGTGTACATCACCAGGCGGCTGTTGCACTCCATGAGAAACTAGCGCGACTTGTGAGAGGCCGATTGCTGAGGGTTGTCTCGGTGACTCCAGAGATTGAGCAATCCGCGTGGGACATCTTTGAGAGGTATTCAGACAAAGATTTCTCGTTTACCGATTGTGTCTCCTTTGCGGTGATGCAAGCGCTGGAACTAACTCAGGCACTTACGGATGACCACCATTTTGAGCAGATGGGATTCCAGATTCTTCCGTAAAATCCGTTGGAACGTTACACGTTGGCACGTTGAAACGTTCAACCTTCCAACGTTCAACGAAAAACACGTTCAACGAAAATAGCGCAGCGACCTCCCTCCCGCATCAGCCCTGCGTTGAGAGTTCGTCAATCAGCTCGATGATGCCATCCCAGCGATTACCCTGCAACCCCTTTATGCATACAGACCACAGAAAACGTTAGAACCAGCAACGTTCAAACGTTCAACGTTCAACAGAACACACGTCGCATCAAGGAAGACAGTGCAGGATATGCGCTATAACGTTCAACCTTCCAACGTTCAAACGTTCAACGGAAGACAGCGTTCAACAGAAATCAAACCCGCAAACGGAGCGAAGCGACTATCCTCATCACCGGCTGTGCCGGCTTCATCGGCTCGCACTTAACCGACCGGCTGTTGGCCGAGG
>JAJRTO010000264.1 GCA_024278235.1 Candidatus Poribacteria bacterium | reverse complement strand
TAGGATCTTCTCTTCATATCCTGCATTCGGGAACAGGATGAGTTCAGCTCCCTTGAGCGCCAGGAGGCGTGCAGACTCAGGCCACCAGCTATCGTAGCAGATCATGATCCCAACGGTGCCGAAATCGGTATCGAACACCTGGAATCTGTCACCTGGGGAGATACCCATCGGCTCCTCAGGCCAATAGGGATGCACCTTCCGTTGCTTACCGACCAATGTGCCCCGTCTATCAAAGAGCACAGCAGCATTAAACATGAAGGCACCCTCTTGCTCCAGGATACCTGCGCAGATGTAACAACCATAGGTACGCGCCTTCTCCATGAGCATCTCGCAGAAAGGACCGGGTATCTTCTCTGCCGTCTTCCACAAATCAATGCCACGACTGGACGGCAATGAGACCGTGTTGGCGAATTCTGGGAGGACAATCAGGTCAGGTCGGGTCATTCCGAGCCGGTCGATCTGCTCCCCATATGCCTGTACATGTTCCGCAGCCGTTGCTGGATGGACTGGACGGAATCGCATTGTTCCCACCCGGACGGGACGCGGAGGTGGGGGAGCTACTTCACTGAGCGACACGTCATCAAACCATACCGTGGCGTCTGGAGCATAACGCAGGAGTAACCGGACTTCTGCACCATCGCAGTTGCCTGGAGCAATGAACGTGTCCTCCCCCATGATAGATTCTCCTGCGCATCGGAAGTATCGGACAGCGTCCTCCGCACAGTGCTCCTCTGGCAAGTCTCCCCGTCTCCAGACAATATGCGGGGTGAGATGCAGAGCCAGGTCCTCGATTCCACGACATCGTGTAGTGACACGCAGACGGTAAGCCTTTCCTGGTTGAACTCTCGCGTGTTGGCACCACGCACCGAAACAATAACAGTTGCTATCGCCCGAAATTCCCAGACTCATCCGATGGGAATCATAGGGCGAATCCTCCAGGAAGAATCTGGGTGTCAAACTGGGCATGGGAGTCCAGGGGTACCAGCCTTCGCTGGTACTGCCATCCATGCGAGCTATGTGAGTCAGTAAGTTGGCCTTTGTTGTCATAAGCATCTCCCGGAGTTCAGTGACCGCTGAGCAGTAAAACTTATACTCACAGCATACCATAGAAACACGGACGTCGCAACCGGGTATCTCTGTTCGTCATGACTATCAGGATAGATACCAGGCGGATGCAGTTGCTGATTTCTCTATGGGAGGGATGGACAGATGTGTGGTAAGATATGAACTATGTCGCAACTTTATTGATAGAACAAGGAGGGAAACGGTGACAGATACACATCCAGTTATCCGACCGATTACCTGTATCCCAGGATACCACTGGTTCGGATACTACGACAAACTTCAGTTCGATTCCGCTGATCGGCATGTGCTCGGAATGAAAGTGAACTTCGAGCATCGGTCACCTCAGCCGGAGGATGTCATCGAGATAGGAATGGTGGATCTGACCGACGGGGATCGGTGGGTCGAGCTTGGTCACAGCCGTGCATGGTGTTGGCAACAGGGGTGTATGCTTCAATGGCTTCCGGGGTCGGACACAGAGATCATCTGGAACGACCGGCAGGAGGCTCAGTTCGTGTGTCATATTCTTGACACAGCCACAGGGGAGCGAAGAACCTTGCCCTTTCCAGTGTATACGATTGCTCCTGACGGGCACACGGCCTTCTCGCCAGACTTCAGTCGCATCAACGATATGCGTCCTGGTTATGGATACGCTGGCATTCCGGACCCAAGCGGCGACCAGCTTGCACCGGATAACACAGGCATCTGGCGGGTCGATCTGACGAATGGGAAGAGTGAACTGATTGTGACCATCGCTGATGTTGCGAGCATCCCCTATCCTCATGGCGATTTGAGCGATGCTAAGCATTATTTCAACCATCTGCTGGTGAATCCTGATGGCTCACGCCTTGAGTTTCTGCATCGCTGGCGGTCAGCGGGACAGTTAAGGGGAACGCGCATGCTGACATGTGCTCCTGATGGGAGTGATATCCGCGTCGTGGACGATTGCGGTCTGACATCACATTTCATCTGGTACGATACGGAGCACATTCTTGCGTGGAGTCGTGCCGCTTCGATGCGTGGAGACTTCTGTCTGTTCAACGAGCGGACGAGTACTTTCGAGACGATCGGCAGTCATCTCATGACTCAGGACGGGCACGTCAACTGCTTACCAAATGGTGAGTGGCTTGTGAACGATACCTACCCGGATGCCGAGCGGAAGCGTGGTCTTTATCTCTACCACCTGCCAACGAATCGACGAATCGATATAGGCCGTTTCCACTCACCCAGAGTCTACGAAGGCGAATGGCGTTGCGATCTGCATCCCCGTCTCAGTCGGGATGGTCGCTATGTTGTGATAGACTCCGTACATGAAGGAGACGGCAGACAGATGTATCTGATTGACATCGAAGAAACTCCAACGCCTCCTTCTGCAGTATGACGGTTACCTGGGCTCACCAGAACGGCTTCAAGAATTAGGATTGACATGGCAGGCTAAAAACTCGTGCTGTAAGGGGATGTTTCCCGCTTGTTCAATAGCTGGTCAGGCTGTTCAATTTCCGATCAACAAGATCCTCTCTGTCGGTCAAAAACCCTTGTTTTCACTGGTATTTTCGTTGGCACATCAATTGCTTATGAAAGTGCATCTTGCCTCCTTGGGGAATCAGGGAGCCATTTTGTGAGATTTGCAGAGTGGCTTTCCTGTCCCCACGATAAAACGAATCCACAGGGAGATCTATGATGAACATGAACCATGAGATGAAGTTATCGATCAGATCGAATGGATCCTTGATTTGGGGTGGTTTACTCTACTTATGTGTTTTGTTTTTGGGAATGGGACAACAGCTTGTTTTCGCTCAGGAAACAGCAGAAGCGGAAGAGGCTATTCGTCTCAAAGAGATTGCAATTACTGCGGCCCGTGTTGAGAAGGACACGTTCCAAACCCCCAACGCCATTTCCGTGGTGGATCAAAAACAGATCGAGCGGATGAATGCGCAGATCACACCCTCTCTGCTGAGGGAAACAGTAGGCGTATGGGCCCAAAAGACGACACATGGTCAAGGTTCACCTCTCTTGCGCGGATTGACGGGCTATCAGACATATATTCAGGTGGACGGGGTACGGCTGAACAATTCCACCTTCCGCTCTGGCCCGAATCAATATCTGGCGACCATCAATCCTGAAAGTTTACAACGAGTCGAAGTGCTGCGCGGATCCAGTTCGATGTTGTATGGCAGCGGCGCCATGGGCGGCGTCATCAGCGTGTTTACTAAAGATGCTACGGCACCGGGCACTCAAGAGTGGCTCATCACACCGCGTCTGTTTGGCCGATTTGCCAGTGCGGACAGAGAGAAAGCCGGACGGTTGGAAGTAAGTGGCGGTTACGACCGGTTGGGTTTCATCGTAGGTGGTGGAGCAAAGGATGTCGGGGACCTGCGCCCGGGACGTGGCTATGATGTCCAACTGAAGAACCGCAAATTCTACCTGACCAGCCAAAAGCCGACCAGTATCCCTGAAAACGCATGGCTGGTGGATATCGAAGAGGGCATCGGTTGGCGTGAATACTCGGGCGATGCCAAACTGGCCTACCAACTGTCCGACAATCAAACCGTCAAATTTGCCTATCAATTGGTGCGTCAACCCAATGTGCCACGCTACGATAAGATCTCGACGAAACAATTTGACGTCTTTTCGTTTGCCCCACAGAATCGAGATCTTGTCTATGCAAACTATGTTGGCAGGGAGATCACGCCGTTTTTGGATGAACTGCGTACCTCTGTCTCCTTCCATCGACAGAAGGAAGGACGCAAAGAAGTCAAGGCGGGAAAAACCGAACAGAGAGAACGGTTCGACACGACCAGCACCTTCGGCATCAGCGTTCAGGGGACATCGCGTTCCGTTGCCAGGCAGCGCATCACTGTGGGCGGCGAATTCTATAACGACACTCTTGACAGTCAGACGATCAAAACGGACATTACGACAAACAAGGAAACGGGAAGAGACGATACCTGGGGGCGTTTCCCCGATGGATCCAAATTCTGGGACCTGAACCTGTTTGCGCAGGATGAGATTCAAATTATCGACCGGCTGGAATTGACACTGGGTGGACGTTATACCCAATTTTCGACGGAAGCCGATCTCAGCCCACGCGATAAGAGCTTTGGTGTGTTCAAAGATTCAGACTCTGCACTCACCGGCAGCGTTGGTATCGTCGTGGGAATTCTGGATGAGTTGAACCTGGTTGGCAACGTCGCCACATCCTTCAGAGCACCTTCACTGAACGACACGACTGCGGTCGAAGTCACCAATGAAGGCGTGGATGCCCCCAGTCCGGACCTGGAACCCGAGAAGGGACTGACCATAGAAGGTGGTGTCAAGGTGCGTTCGAGGTATTTTTCAGGTTCCGCTACCTACTATTTCGGTCAGATTAAGGATCTGGTCACCCGTGTGCCGGTGAAGGAAGCCTACGAGGGGCGGACGCTGCCAAAATTGTACACGGACATCCAGGCAGCCTATCCGGAAGTGGATGTGTTTGTGCAGGACAATATCGATGAAGCTCAGATTCAGGGGCTCGAGTTCACCGGATTATCTCAACTCACCGATGAGTGGTCGCTCTTCGGCAACCTGACCCTGACGCGTGGCAAAGTGACTCTTCTCAAAGGGAACGAGCCGGATCCGAATAAACCGTGGGAAGCCCGTATCCGGAGAGAACCGCCGCCGAATGGACTCCTGGGTGTCCGCTGGGAAGAGAAAGATGACCGGTTCTGGGGTGAGTTTTTTGCTCGCGGCGCGGCCAAGCAGAACCGCCTGTCCAACGGTGATATTCGTGATCCGCGTATTCCTGGTCTGACTCGCGAACGCGATGAGGTGACATTCGATGAGGATGGGCGGGCCGTGGATGCCGGTACACCAGGCTGGTTCACCCTCAATATCCGAGGTGGCGCGCGTCTGACCGAATACAGCCGTCTCACGGTTGGCGTCGAGAATATCCTCAACCGACGGTATCGGGAACACGGTTCCGGGGTGGATGGGCCTGGTATTAACTTCGTCGTGAGCCTGGATAATCGATTCTGACCGATGCAAGAAACCCGTTTTCTTTGAGAAAACGGGTTTCTACAGAATGTGGAGCAGAAAGCAAAGTGGATAGAGTGAAAGGACGGCACACGAAGCACACAGATAGATTTTCAGGAGGAATAGAGACTCATATCTGTGTGCATCGGCTGAGCGTGCTATCCTTTCATCATATATCTAAACCAAAATGATCTGTATGTCAAGTAAATTCTCACGATCCACTGGGATGGGAGGGAATCAGGCAATGTTCTTCCAGAAGAAAAAGCTCCAACCTTTCGTCAGAGGCAGTTGGCTCAAGATTGATCCGCGTGAGCACGACATCTTCGTGCAGCTTTCTGGCAATCTCAATCAGACGCTTCACAAGGAGATACGCGAGGTATTGTGGCCTTTGTTGAAACGCCCAATCCAGGGAGCCATCGTGCTTCAACTTTCAAATGTCCATTTTTTGGACAGCACGATTGCAGCGACCGTGGCGTCATTCTTCGATCAGGCTGAGAAACGCAATATACCGGTGGAAATCTGGGATGCCAGCCCCATTGTGAGGCAGGTGTTTGTGGGCCTGGGATTTGAGAAATTGCTGAGTCGATCTTAGATTTACTCAGGGGAGGAGGTGACCATGAAAAATCTGTACATTACCATGACTTTCACAGTCATCGCCGCTCTTTTGGTCATCGTTCTCGCTGGCTGTGGAGAAGAGGCGGAGAGCATTACTCAACCGACCACTACCACGCCTAAATCTGAACCGCCGGTAGTCTCACAGCCACCTGTTGCTGAGATGCCCGCTGTTCCGGAAGGCGTTGTCTTCTTCGAAGCCGAGGAGTTTGCCCCAAATAAAAGCGTGACAGAGAACGGCGCCGTCAAATGGCATGTCAAGGATGATCCAGCAGCTCTTGGCGGCAAATATATCACACCAACAGGAGCAAATCGCAAAGGGGATACGGAGTTAGTCTACCCCATCCCTGAAATCACCCTGCGCAGCAAGGAGTGGAAACTCTGGATGCGTGTCATCTTCCCAAGAGCAGGCGGAGAAGCGGCGGACTCCTTCTTCTGGGATCTATCGCTGGATGGAAAAAAATGGCTCGGTCCACAGGAGATCATCGCAGGAGAGGCTGTCCCCGATTGGCAGTGGCGTGGATGGAAGATGGAGCCGGGGCCTGACAAAGGAGATGGAAACTGGTTCAAACTGCTGGAACGTGAGAGCGACATCCAAATAGATGTCATCTGTCTCCGCGCTGACGGAGAGATACCTGACGATGAGCAATATAAAGCATATCTGAAAGCTGTTAACGGTGGAGAATAAGGAGGAGATGGAACAACATATTCTGACACCCCATCGAGCAACCAATGCTTTGCCCTTACTATTATCGCTCATCATTCACGCGATTGGGGTGCTGATCATCGCGTTCTTCGTGATAACACCGTCAGAGGAGCTATCCGAATACGTACAAGTTGAATGGCTGAAAATGTCGCAGTCAAAACCGAAGCGTCGGATGTTGCGTAAACGGATCACCGCAGTGCAGCGAACACTACCGGTACAAACAGCGTCCGGTGCCCTTCCCAGGACACTGACACCCGTCTGGACCGCAGCCTCGCCGGAGACGTATCGGCCGTGGGAAAGCGTCTATTTGCCACCGATCTCGTCCGTGTCCGGTACCCCGTTTGTCCCTGCGCATCGGGTAGATCTCAAAGAGGCAAGGGAAGCTCCTGTACGAATTCAGTCTTCAAAGGTGGTGTCCTTGAGTCGTGTTGATCCAAAGCCTGCGCGCTCGCCGGAATTGTCGTCAGCGATTGGACTCACGACGCCACAGACGGCGGAACCCG
>JAJRTO010000263.1 GCA_024278235.1 Candidatus Poribacteria bacterium | reverse complement strand
TGGGAAGCGCGAGGATTGCTCATCGCCGACACCCAGAGCGATGGCGGAAGTGTCCAACTGGATCTGCCCCCGGGACAGCCCAGGCTCGTGGCCGCGTTTCCGATAGTGGGAGAGCAGGTTGACCTGGGCCGGAAGGTCGATCTCTCCGACCACGTGCGCGAACGGCAACTCGCGTGGGATGCGCCGCCGGGACAATGGCAGATCGTCGCCATCACCGAGGATCGGCTCTACGAAGGGACTCATGCGGCGCTCAGTCTGGCGGACAAGTTGCCCTACATCAACCTGCTCCAGCCCGAGCCGACAAGGCGGTTCCTCGAGGTAACCCACCAACAATACGCTGAACGGCTGGGAGACGATCTCGGCTCCTGGTTCATCGCCACCTTTACGGATGAGCCATCCCTGATGAGCCTGTTTCTGGCTCCGATGCCCTACCGGGTGCTCCCCTGGGCAGTCACGCTGCCCTCGGAATTCGAGAAGCGATACGGTTACGCGCTGGAGCCGGTGATCCCGGCGCTCGTGTTCGACACAGGGTCTGAGTCCCGGAAAGTGCGCTACGACTTTTGGCAGACGGTGGGCGAACTCGTGGCGGTGAATTTCTTTGGGCAGATCCAGGAGTGGTGCCGCCGGCACAATTTGCCATCCGGGGGACACCTGTTGATGGAGGAGTCGCTCCTCTCGCAAGTGCCCCTGTATGGCAACTTCTTTCGATGCGTTCGACGCCTCGATGCACCGAGTATCGATTGCCTCACGAGCATCCCGGCCGAGGTGCCGTGGTTCATCGCGCGGATGATCAGCAGCATTGCAGATCTCGAAGGACACACGCTGACCATGTGCGAAACTTCGGATCACGTGCAGCGTTACCGGCCGCCGGGCGACCAACGGCCGGTGCGTACCGTAACAGAGGCTGAGATCCGGGGAACGTGCAACCGGCTCTTGTTGGGCGGCATTCACACGATCACCAGCTATTATTCGTTCAGTGGGCTGTCGGATAAGGCACTGCGCCGGTTGAATCTCTGGGTCGGTCGTTGCAGCACCCTGCTAAGCGGCGGACATCAGGTCACCGACATCGCTGTGCTGTACCCCGTCGAGAGCCTCTGGCCCCGATTCATCCCCGCCCGCCGGGGCGCGACGGATGCCCCGGACGCCGTGGTATTGGAATCCACATTCCGCATGGTGAGCGATAGCCTGTTCGACGCTCGCCGCGATTTCACGTATATCGACGCTCAGGCGTTGGCCGAATCGCGGGTGGAGGATGGTGTGCTGATCCACGGCAACCTGCGATGGCGGGTCATTGTTCTACCTCACGTGGATACGCTCCCATTGGCGGCCTGGGAAAAGCTGGCCCTGTTTTGGCGCACGGGAGGTGTGGTGATCGCAGTGGGAGCACGCCCGGCGAACAGCGAATCCGAATTTCCCTCGTCACAAGTTCGGGCGCTTGCCGATGAGATGTTAGGCTCTGAAGCTGAACCCCATGTTGCAACCAACGCCAGTGGGGGGACGGGTGTTTTCCTGCCACGAAGCTCCGAGATGCTCTTGCCCACCGTGCTGGATGCGGTATTGGAACCGGATGTGCATGTGGATCCTGCCGAGTCGCCACTACGGGCGACCCATCGCCGGGTAGCCGGACACGACGTGTATTTCCTCATCAACGACAGCGACACGGCGTGGGAGGGTGAGATTCACGTGAATGCCCCGGAAGCTGGTGAGCGATGGGACCCCGCATCCGGACGGCAAACTCCGCTGGCGAATGGCGCGGCGATCCGCCTGGAACTGGGACCTTACGGGGCGACGTTGTTGCGATTCCCCTCGGTTCGCCCGCCCAAACGCCTCCCGATCCAGGCAGGTTCGCTTCCTCTCCCCACGCTGAACCCCTTGCCCGATTCGGAACCATCGGTGAGCCAGGGGGAATTTGTGCTGGCGGATCTCGCACTCGATCCGGATCGCTCCCAACCGCAGCAGCATGTCTGGCGGGCGGTTGGAACGCTGACACGAGGACAGGTGGATACCTTCCTGTTCGTGTCGTTCCGCTACCCACAGCTCGTCGATCTGAGCGGATCGAGGGTTCTGGTGATGGACACGTGGGTGCCGGAGAAACAGCGGACTCCCGCCCAACTGCTGATCCTCCTGCATGAACCGGAAGGGAGCGATTACCTCGCGACGACCGGGCGTTCTCTGAGCGTTGCAGGGCACGTGCGTTCCTTCATCCCCCTGAGTCAATTTCGGCTAGGGGGTTGGTCTTCGGACCCGGACGGCAGGCTCGACCTCTCGCGCATCGCAGCGATCAGCGTTGGCTGGGGAGGTTATTATGGTCAAGAAGGGGAGCGGGTTGAGTTCCGCGTGGCACAACCGCAAGTCGATGGCACTGCCCGTTGAACCGGGGAACCTGCAATTCCCCACGAAAGGAGAACGTTTCTCATGCAATACGGTACCGTCCAGGGCGTTGACAAACCGGTCGCGCGTGTCGTCCTGGGCACCATGATCATCAACACGCGCGAACTTGAACGGAGTTTCGAGCTGCTCGACGCAGTGTACGAGTTGAGCGGCAATACCCTCGACACGGCACACGTGTACGCCGGGGGGGACAGCGAACGTGCCATTGGACGTTGGCTTGAAGCACGGGGGCTTCGCGAGGAGATCCTCCTCATCACCAAGGGTGCTCACCCCAACGGTGATCGCAAGCGCGTCACCCCGTTCGACATCACCTCGGATCTGTACGACTCACTCGCCCGGCTGCGCACGGACACTATCGACATCTACCTGCTGCACCGGGATGATCCCGATGTCCCCGTGGGGCCGATCGTGGAGGTGCTGAACGGGCATCTGGCGGCGGGGCGGGTTCGAGCGATAGGTGGCTCCAACTGGTCTCATCGTCGCATTCAGGAGGCCAACGAGTATGCCGAAGCGCATGGATTGGTGCCCTTCACCGCAAGCAGTCCGAACTTTGGGCTGGCCGAGCAGGTGCAGGATCCCTGGGGGCCTGGCTGCGTGACGCTCAGTGGGCCGGGGGAGGTGGAAGCGCGGCGATGGTACGAGCGGACGCAGATGCCCGTGTTCGCCTATTCCAGCCTGGCACGCGGATTCTTTTCGGGGCGCATCTCACGTGCCAATTTCGAGGAGCAGAAGCATCTCCTGGACGACGCATGCCTGCGGGCTTATTGTCATGAGCAAAACTTCAAACGTCTGGATCGCGTGGAAATCCTGGCCAGGGAAAAGGGACTGAGTGTCCCCCAGATCGCGATGGCATATATCATGAACCAGCCGCTCAACGTATTTGCATTGGTGGGAGCGGCCAATCGAGATGAGTTCAAAGCCAATGTGGAAGCGGCCTCTGTGACACTCACGCCGGAGGAATGCGCCTGGCTCGATCTGCGGCGGGACAGCCGTTAGCGGGGTTTGGGAGGAGAATCGATGGTCCATGTGGTCGCCCATCGAGGGTTCTCAGTGCGCTATCCGGAGAATACGGAGATCGCTTTCGTCAAAGCGTTGGAGTTGGGCGTCGATGCTCAGTCCTTTCTATTTTCTGGTGGGAGCTGCCTCCTGGCCGCGAAGGGCAAGGGGTGTGCCCGTCCTATCAGCTAAGGCCCTTCCAACTTCGCGTCGAGTTCCTCGATCCGGAAACGCACGCTGACTACGGAATGTTTTTTGGGGCCAGGTTCGTACTTCACATACGTGGTGGCAATCATGGTACCGTCGGGCAGGCGTTCCAGGCATCCGTAACCGCAGTCGCGCCCGGCGTGGCTGTGCAGGAGCTTGATGCGGTATTGCCCCTGGTGTCCAGCGAGGACATCCTCGTATCGCCCGACCCAACCGATGAAATGCCCGTGGGTAAGACTTCCTTCGTTCATGTCACGAAACACGGCCACCAGCCGGCCGTCAGGGAGATAGCGCAGTTGATGGCAATCGCCGGTCAAGCTCGGCGGGGCCTCGCGTGGTGATGACCACGTTTGTCCCTCATCGTCGGAGGTCATCATCAACGAGTTGTAACGACGCGTGTTTTCGCGCAGGATCATCAGAAGTTGTTGCCCGTCGGGCGAACGGATGACCGCTGGCTCGCAGGGAAAAGCGTCCTGGATCTCGCAGATCCGTTGCGTCTCATCCCACGTCAGCCCCCCATCCGTCGAGGTACTCTGATACACCCCGACCGGCGATCGGTCCTGCCCTTCCGTCAGCCCTTCGCGTCCCCGGTGGTACCACATCCGGTGTTTCTTCCCACCCTCGACTGGTAGCACTGTCTGAGGTGCGACGACGCAACGCAGATCGTTGGGTATCATGTCCGTCCAGCCTCTGCCACCGTTTTCCGAGATCGACTGGTGCATCCGTCCATTGCCGGCGAACACGATCAGTCGCTCCTTTCCCAGTGGATCGACCGTACGATGGATCTTCGGACAGTTGCGCACCTGTCCCCAGCTTTCGGGCACAGGTAGCAGCTCGCTCCACGTCAATCCACCATCATCGCTGCGCTTGAGCGGCCCGCAGGGGCCACCATGCTCATAACTCCAGACGCAGAACATCATTTTGCCATCAGGCATCAGCAGCGTGGAAGCATGTCCCTGGTAGATTTGATCCGTTCCAGCGGCGATGACCACATGCCGATGGTTCTCCGATGAAATGTCCAGTGTCGGGATCGTGATCACTTTCGGCCCCGGTTCCTCCAGCTCATAGGGGAGTGGTCCGGCGACTGGGTCTGGCGTTTGGGAATGAGAGGGGCTCAATAACACCAGATTCAACAACTCTAAGTTCATTTTGCGTTCCTTCCCTGTTATGGTATCCTACCCTATTGCGTCCCTATTGCGTCTTGCGATGATCCTACCATACCGGAGAGTTCCCTTGCAACTCCGCCGTGTCTCTTCTGCCCGTCATCTCCGTGGGCAGAGAAATCTCTCGTGAAGGCCGAGACTTCTATTGCATCAGTGTCGAGCCAATGGTAAAATAGTCTCAGAATGCGAGTTTTTCACTTACGGAGGAAGTAGAGCATACTGCCAGCTTGTTGGCCAGGATGGTTTCGCACCGAAATGAGCAACGGCAAACTCCGGATGTGATTTTGGCCGTTGCTGCATCTATCAATATGAGAAAAATGGGAGGACTCAATATGACGAGGCAGTGGATATTGATCGGAGGCATTGCGATTCTGATCGGGACAGTGGCGTTGGCCCAAGCAGCCCAGCTTGGCCTTGCCGGTGCCTGGCTCTTTGAGGAAGGGAGTGGAAAGATCGCCACGGACGCCGTCAATGGGAACGACGGGGAACTCAAAGGAAGCGTGCGTTGGTCCTCAGACGGCAAGATTGGTCGGGCCGTGGAATTCCCGGGCAAAGGTGATAGCTACATCCGGATCGCACACAATGACGTGTTTAATTCGGACCCTTACACGTTCACAGTTTGGACCAAGTTGAAGCCCACGACCTGGCAGTACATCATCTGGAGAAACGGTGAGGAGTGGCCGGAACAGCAGCTCGTCCGCCATATCGATATCTGGATCCACAAAGACCACTATCCCGTGTTCATGTGGCATGTTGGAGGGAACATGGGGCGTCTCGATGGAACGCAGGTTGTCGCAGATGATCAATGGCACCACATCGCCAAGGTATACGACGGCGAGAACGTCAAGATGTACATCGATGGCGAATTGGATGGCGAAATCCCGACAGCGGGCAAGCTCGATACCAGCGAGTCCCCGATATGGCTCGGCGCAAGGCCCGGCGATGTTGCGGCAACGGGGATTTTCGACGAAGTGGGCTTTTTCACGAAGGCGCTGTCCGATGCAGAGATCAAAGACGTGATGAATCAAGGATTGCAAGTGTTCGCCTCGGTCGATCCTGCCGGGAAATCGGCGACCACATGGGGGGATATCAAGGCGAGCTACCGTACCAACACCCACTGAGCTGGCAGAGAGCCGTTGTCGGGGATGTTTGTGAAGCAGGAGAGGATGAATGAGAACATCGATCTGTCCCTTCGAAAACTTTGGAACACTGCACAACCCAATGCGACAGACGTTGCCCACAGGGAAGGTATCACCATGCGCATCCTTTTCGCCTTAGTCCTGTTCGGACATGGCGTTGCCCATCTGCCAGGCTTTCTCGTATTCTGGAAACTGATGACGTTCAAAGAAATGCCCTACAAAACCACCATCTTTGCAGGCAATATCCATATCGGTGACATGGGCATCCGAATCGTTGGCGTTTTCTGGTTAGCCACGGCGCTTGCATTCGTAGCTTCCAGCATCGGTATAGGCATACGACTTCCCTGGTGGCAGTCAGTCACTTTGGCGGTTTCGGTATTCTCACTTCTGCTTTGCATCACCGGCTGGCCCGATGCGCGATTGGGTGTATTCGTCAACCTGGCCCTCATCGCATTTCTTCTGGTGAACCGGCAAACGGGCTGGTTGGCGTAACGGTAACACGAGCGCATATCCGTATCGCGGGAGAGATGGGTGTGAAATTTGAGTGCCTCTGGTCGGAGCCGCTGGATGTAACCGCTTCACAGTTGGCAACTGATTCCGCTGACGGAAATTCCCCAGGAGGCATCACTCACCCGCAAGTTGATGCGATCCACTCAGCAGATTTTGCAGCCGGTGACGCCCCACAAGCGACTTTGCCGCTCTTTGGTTGTTGGGTTCCAGGTGATAATATCCTGAAAGTGTTGGTTAATATCTATTAAACCGACACGCTCCGCTCATTCGGCATCTAACGAAAGGATAAAATCATGCAACACAATACTTATGAAAAAGCCATCATTCACAATGCCGAGTGGTTTATCTCGGTTGAGGATGCAGACGGCTTCATTCGGGTTCCTGCCGATGAGTACTACGGGATACCTGGAGACGCCTCACTCATTGGCCATTCTATCAGTGTTCGAGTCTACGCTTGGTACCTAACCCAAAACGACCATTATCTGGCTTCGGCCAGGCGGAGTGTCCAATGGCTTGCTAAACGCCAAGACGATAAAGGCGGATGGCATCATGATGCCGGTTACTCCTTAGATGCTGCTCAATGCGTCATGGAGGGTTTCGCAAGCTATGAACGATTGACCGGCGATAAAAGCTACCACCAAGTGTTGGTTAAGGCTGCTGACCGAATGATTGACGGCACTGTGGACCAGAAAGGGAATTTGCTCATTGGCAACCTCGTCGAATGTGGTGAATACTCACACCATGCCTTCCTCGCCTGGCGTCTTACTGGCCTGGAGCGCCATTATCGGGGCGGACAAGCCATTCTGGGCAAGATCACTTCCCAATTCGATGAATCAGAAGGGTACTGGAATACTGTGGGCGATATTGACGTGCCGACCTGGATGAAATTAGCTCGTCCCTGCTTGGGGCCTATAATGCGCTGTAGCATGAGCAAGTTGGGACTTAAAGGAAAGACCGTCGCACAAATCAGTGAGAAGATGCTGCCCCTAGCCATCGTCGGTCGTGGGCCTCAGTACACGTTGAGTATGATGGACGCTGAAGCACTGTTGGATACTTTGGATGGAAAACTGAAGCTGTCAGAATTGGAAAATCAGACCCGCCGATCCGTGAACTGGGTACATCGCTATTGTAAAGGTCCGGCTGAGGGTTCGTTCTGTGAATCGAGAGATGTACCTGAAGACCAAGCGGTCTATCCTCTCAAGGCTATCAACGATTCCGTTAATGCCAGCGTATGGCCTACAGCAGCAGTGTTACTAGCGTATGTTGGGTTACGAGACTATTCGCAAGAGGCTGAAAAAACCGCACGATGGATCGTATCCATGCAGGACGAGGACGGTAGTTTTTGGACCCATCAGTCGATCGACGGTCGGCGTTATGGCGAAAAATACGGGAACATCAATTTTTATGCAGCCATAGGACTTTGGTACTACAATTGGGCTTATGTCCATAAGACGCTCACGCCAACCCTTTTTCCGTCTGAGGATAATATGGCGTTCTTAAGAGAAGATGAGCAAAGGTTTGAGTGAATTGCCGAACACTTATAGGACTTGTCGTTGCTAAGCAGTCTCATGTCCTCGACCAACAACACCCTGGCCACTAGCATGGTCTCGGACATAAACGCAACGATGGTCAGGTTGGAGACACCCGGCATTTGGTTGAAATCTAACGTTGCAGTTTCACCGTGACAATCTTCTTCGCCCCAACCTTCAGATGCACATGGCGATTCGAGGAGACAGCCAGTATCTCCAGTGGTCGCTCCAGCAGATTCACCTGTGTCGCTTTGCTGAATCCCTTCGGCAGTTGGAGGGATGCCGTGGTCGGTTCATCACTGCTATTCCAGAAGCGCATGATGATGCCATCCCCATCTTCTGCCTGTTTTAGCGCAGTGAGCGTCAACTGTTCTCCGTCAAGGCGAAGCAACGACTGAGATGGTGGGAGTGTCCCCTCATGCTTTCCTGTAAAGTAGGTGCGGAATCTCACAGCATGCTGGTGTGCCTGTCGCTGTACTTCCCCTGTTTTCCAGTCACCTGCATGAGGCATCACAGAATAACGAAAGCGGATGGAGCGCTTGCATTGGCTGTCCGGCGTCTCGATATGAGGGCCTGCGCCTCCCCGGATGGTATTGGGATCACTGCCGGCTCCGAGCCACTTGACGGCACGTAGCAGCGTCAGGCAGATCTCAGGCTCCGATCTGTCCGTGACTGCAAACTCAAGGATCCCCTGATTCAGTATTGCCAGACCATATTGCCCGTTACTCATATCACAGAATGTCTGCTGGGGGTACTCACGTGGTTGATCCTCTTTCCACGTGTCATCATCCGGCTGTGGAATATGGACGGGACGTTCCAACACATCAAAGGCCCCCTCAGCCCAACAGGTTTCTACATTCATCTCCGTTGGAAATACCACACGCAACCGATGATCTTCATGGGTGTTCTCTACCAGGGTCTCGACATCGACTCGTCTGGAATTTGCACCCAGTGTGATCCAGCTTGTGATCTTCAGGGGAGCCGTTTCCGGCGATCTCTCCTGTCGATTCTCCGCCAATTGGACCGGCAATTCCCAGTCATACTCAATTCGGAACGTGGCGGCGGCTGGGCCATCCTCCACGAGTGCGATGCGGGGACGTTCGCTGAGGGTATCATAGATAGCATCCAACCGGGGCGGTGAGTAAGTATAGCCATCCCCATTATCGCCGCCATCCTGAAAAAAGCCTATGTTGGCGAATTCCACGCCGGTGTTCTGATCGAGCACATCAAAGGTTCCATTGTCGTTGATATGCACGTGCAGGTATCGATTCGCCATTGTATGCACCTCGGTCAGCAGATTCCCATACTTGATCATCGGCTTGTGTTCACGCAGGACACGATACGTCGTGTATCCGATAGCCGGGACCTTGACCTGTAGGCGTCCCGTGACGCGCACGATGTTCTGCAGAGGTGCAAATCCGGGGAGATGATTGCGGTGGATGCTCAGGTTCGCGATGTCGAGCATATCGAACGGCACAACATTACCTTCCCAATCCATCACACGCAGGTTGCGCACCGTTCGATGCACATTATCTCCATTTACGGAGCCGAGCCAGCCGTGCTCCAGATCGATCTGCACCGTCACCGTATCTTCCACATCCCAATTCAATGGATTGAAAACTACCAATGCAGCTTCCTCCTCTGCAAGCGTTGAAGTGTCCACGGCGTTGCTGAGGTGGTAGAGGTTTTCATCGGTAACGGCATCCGCGATCTCTTGAGCCCATTCAAAACGTGTCTCCATCTGTCGATGCACGGGATCGGCAGAGCAACCGCCAATACTATCATGCGGTTGATTCTTGATGAGCCACTGCCAGGCTTTGCTGAGAAAAGCCGCAGGATAGGGATGGCCCAAGAGAGTTGCCACGACGGATGTGGGCTCCGCCCAACGCTCCAATGCCCGTTGACAGGAATCATTGGCGAGTTTGAGATAGACGCGCGAGGAGAGCACATTGGGAAGCACGATGCCACTGCCTTGCTTCGACCAGATGGTGTCCCTCAGTTCGCCATGAATCGTTTGCCAATCCTCGGTGACAGTTTCACGAAGCGCGTCGGTGAAGTCATCGAATCGTGCATGGATGAACTCAACCGTATCGCTAAGCTCATTGGCACGGCGAATGATTTCGGGAAGTGCCGGCTGAGGGTCCATATGATCCACGCCGTTGAAGAGTAGCACGAGATTCGTCCGCGCTTTTTCGATTGCCGCTTCTGCAATATCGAGAAAGGCTTCCGCCGCACGTTAAGGATGGTCATAAAGCCAACCGACATCCGCGTATTTTTCGCGCACGGCAGGTGGGAGGGATCCGTGAAACAGGGCTGCATTGCAGTAGCCACAGTACTCGAGGATGTGCCAGACGAACAGATGGCTGCCATCAGGTGCTTGCCAGAGGAGTTCGTTCTTGAACTCATCGCCGGATAGGCCGCGCCAGAGCAGCGCGTTGTCGATCCCAAATCCCTGGAAGATCTGCGGCATCTGGGAGATGTGTCCGAACATATCGGGAAGGTAGCCCGTTGTGGAACCACCACCATACTGATGCGCTATCTGATGTCCTCGCAACAGGTTGCGGATGTGAGATTCGCCATCCACACAGAACTCATCCGGGAGGATGTACCAGGGGCCGACGGTGATACGGCCGGAACGGATGTGTTCGGTCAGCCGCTTGCGGTTCTCTGGCCGGATCTCCAGATAGTCCTCCAACACAATGGTCTGACCATCCAGGTTGAAGACCTTGTATTCGGGATCGCTGTCCAGCAGATCCAACAGTTTGTCCATCAACTTGACGAGCCGGATGCGATAATTCTGAAATGTCCCATACCATTCGCGATCCCAATGGGTTTCTGAACAGACATAAGCTTTGTAGGTTTTGGACATGTTTCACTCCTCGGAAGCGCAGGGCTCATGCCTTCATTTCAAAACAGTTTCACACCTGCCACCTTGAGCCGGATGCGATACAGCCCTGAGATGGCGGTAATGTAAAAGCTCCGATTGTCCGCATCCCCAAATGCGCAGTTCGCAGGCCGATTCGGCGTCTCGATGGTTCCAATGTGCTGACCCGTCTTGTCAAACACCCAGACGCCACCGGCAGCCGTCACATAGAGGTTATCCTCCGTATCAACTTTCATACCGTCGGGGCCGCCGGGCAGATCCGAGATCTGTTCGCAGAACAAGCGGCCATTGGCAAGCGTCCCATCCTCAAGCACATCGAACGCCCGTACATGTCGCCTGGGGGTATCGGCAATGTACAGCGTTTTCTCGTCGACGGAGAATGCAAGTCCATTCGGTTTCTCGAAATCATCGACCAGAAGTGTCAGTGCGCCATCCGGATCAAGCCGATAAACTCCCTGGAAATCGAGTTCTCGATCCTCATCTCGGACGCCGTAGGGTGGATCGGTGAAATAGATCGAGCCATCCGATTTCACAACGACGTCGTTCGGGCTATTGAGGCGTTTGCCCCGGAAATGCGTCGCAAGCGCCGTGATCGTGCCATCCGGCTCTGTGCGGGACACCCGTCGATTCCCATGCTCGCAGGCGATCAAGCGGCCCTGGCGGTCATAGGTAAGGCCGTTGGAGTTACCGCTCGGTTTGCGGAACACAGAAATACTATCCTCCGGAGACCAACGATAAATCGTGTTTGCAGGAATATCGCTAAAAAGCAGGTAGCCATCAGGATGCCAGACGGGGCCCTCGGTGAACTGGAACCCGGAATGGATCTCTTCAAGTGCTGAGTCGATCATAGGGAGATCGGCTGCAATCAATAACGATAGTAACAGCATGGGTTCCTCCATCTCTATCCGACACCCATCAGATGCCGTAGTATGTACGTATCCAACCCTTCATAGTCACGAGCATCGATATACTGTTGTTCCACTTTCTTATCCAGTGTGCGAACCTTCTCCAACAGGTGGAGGAACATCTCGCGGCTATTGGCCAGATGTTTGGTCGATGTATCTTTGCGCTGGGTGCGCATCACTTTCACGTCGAGTCCGACGAACTCCCCTCGTTTACCATAGCCGTTTTCTTCCAGGACGCGCACCTGGTTGAAGGCACGACGGAGATTGTCCGAACCGAACGACTTGTCCTCGTCGAACTTGAGGCCATTCTGATCGTTGAGATGGACGCTCCAGAGTTTGTCATGTGCCAGTGCGTATCCCATCTCATCGGATGGGTCGAGACCTGCCAGGATAGCGTGTGCCGTTTCGATCAGGCCGCCAACGCGGCATGGATCGTCTGACTGATATGCCAATGCAATCGCATGGCCGATGGTGGGGATGTAGGCGTGATCCGTGGGTTCGTTCGGCTTGGGTTCGATGAGTATCCGGATCTCCTTGTCGTATTCCAGCATCTTGTTGATCGCATCAAGGATGAGTTCCACAGCGACTTTCGAGTTTTTGGCCTCGCGGATGTAGGTTCCCTCGCGTGCAAGCCAGAGCACAATCTGATCGGTTCCAACGGCCCGAGCAATGTCGATACAACGGAAGCTCCTATCGAGCGCGTACTGCCGATCTTCTGCACTGTTTGCCGTGTAGCCACCATCGATGGTGTGAGGATTGAACCAGAGGCGTGGAGCTACAAATTCGGCAACGAGGCCCCGGTCTTCCAGCATTTGGCGAACTTCTTTCGCCTTTGCCACCATCTGCTCCGGGGTCAGGTCATCCATCCCGGGCACGACATCATCGTCATGGAATTGAACCCCCTCGAAGCCGAGTTGAGTGTAAAGTTCCAGTTTTTCGTCAAAGCTGAAAGGGGCTCGTACATCCGGACCAAAAGGGTCGGCTCCTTCGTGAATATTCCAG
>JAJRTO010000262.1 GCA_024278235.1 Candidatus Poribacteria bacterium | reverse complement strand
ATTGAGTTATGACCAACTCGCACTCGTGGAAACACTGGGCATTGGAGCACATGCGGTGCAGCGCGGACAGGTCGCCTCCGATGAATGGGCTGTCGTCGTTGGCGTGGGCCCCATAGGACTCGGCGCAACCCAGTTCGCCCTTGCGGAAGGGGCAAACGTCATCGTGGTGGATGTCAATCCTGAGCGTCTCACCTTCATCCGCCAGTTTGGTGTTGAATATACGATCAACGCTCAAGAAGAGGATGTTACGGAGGCGATCTCTGAACTCACAGGTGGCGAACTTGCACATGTCGTGCTGGACGCGACAGGAAATGCGACATCGATGGGACACAGCCTCGAATTTGCCGGACACACCGGCCGTGTCGTCTGGGTGGGATTGACCAAGCAATCCGTTCCCATCGATGATCCGCTCTTTCATCGACGGGAATTAACCCTTTACGCCACCAGAAACTCCGCGAACGATTTTCCACGTATCATTCAGATGATCGAGCAGAATCGAATTGACACGACGCCCTGGATTACCCATCGTTTGAACCTCGAGGAAGTTCCCGGACGCTTTGAGCAACTCGTCGATCCAGGATCTCGCGTGGTGAAAGCCGTTGTGTCCGTCAGCAACTGAGGAGTCGAAGTATCCCACCAAAAGCCTTACCATATCTCATAGGAACACTCCATTTCCTCATCTATACATCCCCTGTCCGGCGGAATAGACAAAAACGATGAATGAATTTCGACAAAAGCCTGGGGCGACGATTTGGACCACCAATCTGATTTTGTTAGCTGTGGCGGTCTTTCTGAATAGGTTCGGCCTGGGATTGTTGGGGGGAACCCGGACGAATTTTTTCATAGACACCCTCGGATTGAGTGGGGGACAGGTCCTATGGCTGGAGGGAATTCGCGAACTCCCCGGGCTGGGGCTCATGTTCATTGCCGCTTTGACGATGCGTTTACCCCTTTCTCAGCGAGCTGCCGCGTCTGTCTTTGTCATGGGAGTAGGCTATGCCCTGTATGCCTTTGTCCATTCCTACACAGCTCTCCTCACCGTGGCCGTCGTTGCCAGCTTCGGTATGCACATGTGGATGCCGCTGAATAGAGCATTGGCAATGTGCCTGAGCACAAAGGAAAAAACAGGACGTGTGCTGGGCGCACTTTCCTCGGTGGGTGCATCCGCCTCACTGGTCGGGATGGGGGCTATCGCCATCATCTCGAAACTGTTGGAATCCCTTTCACTGAGCACCTACTATATCGTCGGTTCAGCATTTATCATCGCGGCATCCTTGCTGATCTCCAGGTTGCCTGCGGATATCGGTGCTACCGAGATTGAGCAGCCACGTATGCTGCTAAGGCGTCGTTACTGGCTCTATTATATATTGACGTTCTTTCAGGGATCGCGCAAACAGGTTCTCGGTACTTTTGGGACATTGGTACTCGTCGAGAGTTTTGGCTTAAAGGTGTGGAATATCAGCCTACTCCTGCTGGTGAGTAGCATGGTGAATATGATAGCGGGGCCTTATATAGGTTCTCTGATCGACCGATTTAGCGAGGGAAAAATGGTTTCGCTGAGTTACCTCCTCCTCTCGTTCTGTTGCATCGGTTTTGCCACCATCCATAGCGTCTGGATACTGGTCATCCTGTTGATCGCGATCAAATTGTTGGTGATGTTCGGTATGGGCCTCTCGACATACGTGTATCGCATTGCGCCTCCGGAGGAATTGACACCAACACTCTCAGCGGCTATCAGCATCAATCATATCACATCCGTAGCGATGCCACTTGTCGCAGGAGCCTTACTTCCTCTAATTGGATACGAAGGGATTTTCTGGGGTACGGCAGCATTGATCATACTTTCGGTGCCTTTTGCAATGGCTCTGCGAACTGGTCTCTCCTCTTGCACGACTTGAAAGCTGACACCTCCGCCACTATGGTTTTTACTTCAGCAACTCCAGAAGTTCGCGCAGGGCATTTTCGGCCACCGAAGCGTCCACAGCAAGCCAATACATCTGGCGGTTATGCACGAAATAGTAGTGTTTCTGTCCCATACCAAATACCTCATAGACACGGATTCCCTGCATTTCACGGGATACCCATTGCTGGAACACCGGATGCCCATCCCGGATCAGGTCGTTCATCAGATCCACGAGTTCCACTGCCTTATCCGCTGTGATTGCCGTTGCCACCCAAAGCGTCGCTTTCGCGCCATTCGCCTGGTATTGGGATATGATGCCATCCGTGATTTCTATCGATGTTTGATGGAGCTGTTCGATCTCAGCGATGGCTTTGGCTCCCCGTATCGATTGGGTCCAGCGTAGCGAACCCAATGTGGCCGGCACACTCAACGATGATTCCGGAAGCGCGGCGTTTCGGGCCATCTGCATTGCTGCTTTTTCGGGGATGTCAGGCTGTGGTGCATCCGGTTTGATCGTATAGAGTGTTAATAGGATGAGAGTCACCAACAAGCCCACCGCAAAAACGATGCCCACTAGAACAGATTTACTCATGATTCTGATACCTCACAATCTGTTGATCAGACGGTCAACCGTGCCAGCACCCAGTCTCTACACTGCGACATACTGTCCTACCAAAATACAGTTTGGAATGATGGTTTCCAGGATCTGTTGCTGGAAAGCAGCGGGTGGCCCTCTGGACTATTGACTAGGCAGAAGAAGTTCCGTATAATGCCTTCGCCGGGGATTTTCAGCCAAGTAAGAGGCTTATGGACAACAACCGATGCTCCTGTGGAAACGCTCAAGAGCATAAATATCATACCACGAAAACCAGGTGTGAAGCAACCGGAAAGCGAATGGTGCTGCTATGAAATCCAGTGTATCGCGAACCGCTGTTCCATTCACAGATGTAAAATTCATAGACAATTTTTGGGCCCCTCGTCTCGAAGCAAATCGTAGCGTGACGCTTCCTGCCTGCTTCCAGCAGTGTGAAGACACTCATCGCATACGCAATTTTGAGGTCGCAGGCGGCCTAACGGAGGGCGCATTCGAGGGGATCTATTTCAACGATTCAGATGTCTACAAGGTGATCGAAGGAGCCGCTTATACCCTTGCTTTACAACCGGATCCCGAACTGGATGCGTACCTCGACAAACTGATCGAAAAGATCACCGCTGCCCAGCAGGAAGATGGCTACCTGAACACTTACTACACCCTCGTTGAGCCGGACAAACGCTGGACAGATCTACCAGTACGGCATGAACTCTATTGTGCAGGACATCTCTTTGAGGCCGCCGTAGCTCACTATCGCGCCACCGGCAAGCGGAATCTGTTGGACATCGCCATCCGCTTCGCCGATCACATCGACCAGGTTTTCGGCGAGGGTCGCCTGGTGGGCGTACCAGGACACGAGGAGATTGAGCTGGCACTCGTCAAGCTCTATGAGGTCACCGGTGAAGAACGCTATCTGAATCTGGCGAGGTTCTTCATCGACAAGCGCGGCTACAGTGAGCGAGATTATTGTCAGGATCATATCCCCATTCGAGAACAGAGCGAAATCGTGGGGCATGCGGTGCGCGCAATGTACCTCTATGCCGGGGTTGCTGATATAGCTGCCTACACAGGCGATAAAGCCCTGTTCGCCGCGATGGATCGGATCTGGGAGGATGTCACTCAACGGAAAATGTATATCACAGGTGGCATTGGCCCTTCTGCGCACAATGAAGGCTTCACCGTGCCCTATGACCTTCCCAACGATAGTGCATATGCCGAAACCTGTGCAGCGATTGGCATGGTATTGTGGAACCAACGGATGTTTCTCCTGCACGGAGAGGCGAAGTATGTGGATGTGCTGGAACAAACCCTCTACAATGGCTTGATCTCAGGTATTTCACTCAGTGGGGACAGGTTCTTCTATGTCAATCCACTTGGCAGTCGTGGGGAACATCATCGCCAACCGTGGTATGGATGTGCCTGCTGTCCCACAAACGTTGTCCGTTTCATCCCCCAGGTGAATGAATATCTCTATGCCACCTCATCGGACACTCTGTGGGTCAATCTATATGCTGGTAGCGAAGCCAAAGTGACTGTGAGTGGACAGGAAATCAAACTCGTTCAGGAGACAGATTATCCCTGGTCAGGTTCGGTGAAGCTCACGATCCATCCTGTGGTTCCAACCTCTTTCAATATCAACCTGCGCATCCCCGGTTGGTGTGACCATGCCGCGCTGGAACTCAATGGTCAAGGGATCGAGCCACCCCCGGGAGAAAACGGTTACTATCAGATTTGGCGCGAATGGCGCTCAGGGGATACGATCCAACTTGATATGCCGATGCCGATCCGGCGGATCGCAGCCAATCCCAGGGTGCAAGCGGATGTGGGGCGAATCGCTTTACAACGTGGGCCCATTGTGTACTGTCTGGAGGGCACAGACAACAGTGGGGCCGTTCGGGATATCGCCCTCCCACGTGATAGGGAACTCGAAGCTCATCTTGAGTCGGATCTTCTCGGTGGTGTGATGGTAATCACAGGAAAAGCTTTGCGCCCCCAACCTGTCGAGTGGAGTGGCAAGCTCTATCGGCCTGTGAGCACCGATCGAGAGATCCCCATCACGGCCATTCCCTACTATGCATGGGATCATCGGGAGGCCGGTGAAATGGTGGTGTGGTTGCCAGAAACGACTGCACTCGCAGAGCAAGAGACACCAGAATGAGGCATCAGAATTCTGAGCGTTGTCTCAGAATTCCCATTCAGGATACCATCCGCACAGCCACAACAGGTATTCTATCATACGGATCGCAATCGTCATCACTCACGGCATGAGGCTTGCTATCACCATCAGTCCAGGCTGAACGCAGCAGGGCGAGAACAGCTTTTGTCATTTCGAACGCAGGTGAGAAATCTGGCTGGAGGGATTCAAATGAGACGAT
>JAJRTO010000261.1 GCA_024278235.1 Candidatus Poribacteria bacterium | reverse complement strand
TCCGTCAATCGATGGGAACTTCCGTACTCCACCAACTGATAGGAAACATTCTCAATCACCTGATCGCTCACGGTAAATTGAGGGATGTCGAGTCGAAGGGTGACACCGGAAGGATCGGAAGATTCAATGATCACATCTTGTGCTGTGAGATAGGGGGGAAGGATCAGAAGGAACAGGACCAGAGAGCCGATGATTCGCCAAACGCGGCATCTATGAATCATGTAGTGTGAATCTCCTGTCTAAACGATTTTCGATTGCTGTTTTTTGGGTCGTTGATTCGAGGAACTCAAGTAGTATTAGTGAGTTGGTGCACGGCATTTCTTCAACAAGACATGGCGGAGGACTGCAATTTTCGTTGACTTGGTTCCCCTTCCAAGATATACTTTTCATATCACCTGCGAGGAGGATATCATCATGGATGCGGCGCGTTTCACTCGGTTGGTGGAAAAGCTGGGAACCGATGGAATCAGCGATCTGGATCAGTGGCTTTCGGACGCGCTTCAAGATCGAGGTGTGACCCGAGATGAATATCGGGAGATTCTCACAAGGCTCGACATCCTGGAGAAGCGGATGGATGATCTCACGGATGAAGTAAAGGATCTGCGCGCGGAGATGAACCAGCGTTTTGACAATATGTCGGCCCAGTTCAACGCCCGTCTGGATAGTCGTTTTGATAATATGCAAGCACACATCAATGAACGAATCGCTCATATAGATGGGCGATTCACTCACATGGAGGAACGGTTTGTTCACATAGACGAGCGATTTACTCATGTGGATGAGCGATTTGACCAGATGTTTGACCAGATGATCACCCAGTTTGATCGATTGAATACGCGCATTGACCAACTCTATCAACATTCTGACCGGATGTATGAACGGATGATGAGCATGGTCAAATGGATGGTCGGTGCCATTGGCACGGTCGGCACTTTGATCGCCGTTTTGATCACGATCTTCAAGTTTATGGGATAGGACTCACTGGAACTCTCCCCGTATCCGCACGGAACCGCTTGCTGAAAGATAATCTCTCCCTTCTTCGACGTGATCGTTATTGTAACTCAGACGAAAATCCAGGTTCATGCGCAACCGTTGGCTGATATCATAGTTCACCCGCAGAGATGTGTCATACCGTTCTGACTTCTCATCCCGATTCACGCCATATTTTGCCCTCCGAATAACAGTAGAGAACGTGTTCTGTAGGTTCAACGATTGTTTGAGTTCCAGTCTGTGATTCAGGATAGGAATGTAGAATTCCTGTGGATTCCAGCGATAGTCGATATTGAAGCTCGGCGTGACCACCAGACTGGTGCTATCGATGGCACTTCGTGTCTGATCACGGAAACTCAAGCGGACACCGAGGGAGGTATTGGTGTCACCTGCCCAACGTTGTCGCCAACTGAGAGAAGGTTCGTGAGCTGTGCTATCTGAGATCTTGTTTCCCAGATTCCGGCGATCGTGCAACCTGTATTGATACCGCAACTGGAAACTGGATGTTTTGTCTTCGCTGAAAAACTGAAGGCTTCCTTCGTAAGATTGCGATTTCGTGCGTGAGGATGTCCCCGAGTATTTGCTGAAATCGTTGGTTCGCGAGACGCGTGTCTCAAACCCCATCCAGCGGAACGGATCGACCTTCAGATTGGAGCTGAAACGCTGACCATTGCTCGAACGACTCCGTTCTTCGGCATCATCGGGTAATTGAAGGAGATCCAGGAAATCCAGTCCCGGCTTGAGCCTACGCAGATAGTCCCGGATATTCCAGTCCAGATCCACATTGATCGACAGACTCTCAATCATCCTCTGGAAAATCCCGGCTTGTTGTTGGATCTCACCGCGCTGGCGCAGTCGCCTCTCAAGCTGCTGTTTGTCCCGGAGAATCCAATCGCTCCGTTGGCTCTCCTGTTCCTCCAGATCGAGTGTATCTACTCCCATCTGGCGGAGTCGATCCATTTCACGTTGCCGACGTTCTTCTGCTCTCCGCTCTTGTTCCTCTATCCGTCGTTCTTCGGCTGTAAGGTCTTGAGCCGGGGAGGTCCCCTGAGCCGGCTGTGCAGACGTTCCCTGCGCAGATGTTTCTTGATCCGCAGCATCCGGCGGACCGGAATCCTGTTCCTTCGGTTTGAAGTGGAACCAGCTCTTGGGGCGGATGTTGAAACCGACCCGTATGTTCCCGTCAATAGAAACATCTTTCTGTCCGCTGAACCAGTTTTCACGCAGACTCCCTCGTGTTGTGATCGACGGACGAACGCCGAAGATCTCCGTATTGAGCCGTGGGGTGAGTGATAACCGATGCTCGCGTGAAGATAGCTCAAACCTCGAGGCAGGTGCCTCGGCTGCCGTGTCCCCTGGGGTAGAAGTGGAGAGATTGGACGAAGATTCCGTGCGTTCCGTCAGTGTGCGTCGAATATCGTAGGATGGATTCAGGGTGAACTGAGCTAATGGGGTGATCCTCAGCGAGATAGAGCCACTGTCCGTTTTCTCGTTTCCATCACGATAAGAATAGTACCCGCCTCCTGATGTGTCCGTGGCCTCGTCGGGGAACTTGTCCAGATTCTCATGACGGTATTCCGTGTTCAGCGAGATCCGACCTCTGAAATCATAGTTGAAGGAACCGATATAGAGGGCACTGATCTCGCGTCCACGTCTTTCGTTCCAGAAATTCTGGCGACTGTAGTCAAAACCAATATCAGGCAGCGGCGGCAGGTTCAGGCGCACTCCAAGATTCCGATTCGTGGATTCGCTCTTTCCGCTCTGGTAGGAACTGATCGATCCGCGTCGGGACTCGGTTTCTGATTCCTGGCTACGGATCGAATAGCGAATAGGGAGCCAGGGAAACAGGGTCAACGTTGCGTCCAGATTGGAGTCGTTGTTGGTGACACTGTATCCCTGCTGTTGCATCCCCAGACGACCTGTCTGGCCGGCAGAACTCTCAAAATCCTTATCCTGGCTTGAATAGCCACCGTCAATCGAAAGCAGGTTTGCAAAGTCCACTGAGAAATTGCCACGCCTTGCCCAACCGGATCGAATCAGGGGATCCGTAAGATGAATCTCATTCACCCAGATCTCTCCCTCCTGCAACTGACCCGTGGCGTTTTCAACGCCTAGCAGGATTCCGCCAATATTTCTGATAGAGGGATTTCCAACGCTCTCCAGCCCATCCGGTTGGCCATCTTGATCCCGATCCGTGAGAGGAAGTTCGATCTTCTTCCAGCCCTGAAAATCGATGATCAACGAATATTCATAGTAATCCTTCAAGCCTTGCTCAAAGATATTGACGGTTTCTTCTTGC
>JAJRTO010000019.1 GCA_024278235.1 Candidatus Poribacteria bacterium | reverse complement strand
TTTGCGTAATTGGGATCCAGTTTGAGAGCTGCTTCGTACTCAGCTTTTGCTTCCTTGAACTGCTGGTTCTTCTCAAAGGCTGCTCCCAGATTGTTGTGCATCAGAGCGATCTCTGGACTCAGCTTGACGGCCCGCTTGAATTCCGACAACGATTTTTCCATCTTTCCTAGTCGTAGATGGACCAGCCCAAGATTGTTGTGTGGCCAGGCGGCCTTTGGATTGGTCGAGATCGCTTTCTGAAAATCCCCGGTTGCTTCCTTGTAGAGGCCCTGATCCATATGACCTAATCCCCGTACATTATAGGCATCGGCAGCATCTGGTTTGATCTTGAGGGCCTCATCACACGATTTGACAGCATCTGCTGGTTTCCCTTGCTTGAGTTGCGTACGTGCCAGGTTTACATAGGCTTTCCAGAATTTGGGAGACCGCTGGATCACCTTTCCAAATTCGGCAGTGGCCTTATCATACTCGCCCCGATTCCTGTATTCTAAACCCTTCAGGTAATGCTCATACGGGGTCCATTGAGACTCCTTGGCAGATTCTGATTTCTCCGGCGCGGTATCCGTTTCCTGCTTCGGAGATTCTCGTATCCTGGTCTCCACTTTGCCTTCTGTCGATGTGACAGGTTCCGTTTCCAGGAGTGTCCGGGTGTCGGGTAGCCTCGTCTTTTCCGTTTCTACCATCACTTGCTTCGTCTCCGGGAACTCCCCGGTATTCTTGTCCTTACATCCCACCATGAGTGAGAGCATGATCAATGCAACGGCGATAAAACCGAGCCATCCTGCGAAATCGAGTTTGGAGATTCCGACAAACATTTTGAACTCCCCTTTCCTTGACTGGTGAGCCTGTACCAGTCATCACTCTGTATCTATATTACAATTCTATGGTAGGAGCGGGCTCCCGGCCGCGATTATCGCGTCCAGGAAGACGCTCCTACGGTGAAAATGTGAAGTACTGATACTGAACCTGGTGAACCAAATCCAAATTCATTTGAGAATAGAGCAAGCCTGATGCCATCGTGTGAAGTCAGTAGTAGTCAGGCTTTTTGCATGGTTGGTGTTCAGTGTGTGTTCATAGAGACACAGAATCGCAATTCCGGGATGTGGTTGAACATACTCAACATGAAATCTCTGAGTTTCTGTGGTAAAAAAGGATTCGCATCCGATTTCACAAAATCTATTTGCGCTTTGCATAAGCATATCCTGTGCGACCATCTGCATTGCTCTTGACACTATTCATGAGATATTGTATACAATGGGCAGATTAACTGGGATTCCTCATGGTAGGCTACGAATAGGGAGCCTTCCAGGTTACTTTTAAGGAGATTGAATCATGGTAGAAGCTGTTGAGGGGAACGTTCCTGGAAAATACTACACCACGGAAGATTGCGCTGGCTGCCAGGTGTGCGTTGATATTGCCCCAGATAATATCGATTTTGATGATGATGCGGGTTATGCCATTGTCATCAAGCAGCCTGAGAACGACGCAGAAGAAGAACTCATGGTCGAATCGATAGATTCCTGTCCTTCTGAGGCTATCCGTGATGATGGTAGCACCTGAGAACGCCCTTATACTCACGGGGAGTCTTTGATAGGCTCCCCTTTTTTGGTGTTTTGCAATGATGCAGGTTACCGTTGATCATGTTCTATTTAGTCGCAACACCTATCGGGAATCTCGGAGACATTACCTTGCGCGCATTGGAGACACTTCGCAATGTGGATCTGATTGCAAGCGAGGATACCCGTAGAACCGGAAGATTGCTCAAGCATTTCGACATCCATCGACCGCAGATGTCATTCCATGAGCACAATGAAGAGCAAGCCGGAGCTAAGATCCTCAGATTACTCAATCAAGGAAAATCAGTTGCACTCGTCACCAGCGCCGGCACTCCTGGTATCTCAGATCCCGGTTTTACCCTGATGCGCCGCGTCATCGGAGCCAACATTGAGGCCACGATGATCCCGGGACCTACCGCATTTGTCATGGCATTGGTACTGTCAGGCTTACCTCTACATGGGTTTACATTTCGCGGATTCCCACCACGTAAATCCGGTCGCCGTCGTCGATTTCTGGAAATCGATAAAGATTCTCCCCATACCCTTATCTTCTATGAAAGCCCCTACAGAATCAAATCACTCATTACAGATGCTATCGAAGTATTTGGAGATCGTCCGGCAGCCCTGGCGAATGAGCTGACGAAGATGTTCGAGAAGATCGAAAAAGGGCTCCTTTCCGAATTGCTGAATCTTTTCCAGGATACAGATCCACGAGGCGAGTACACTCTCGTGATCAGAGGAAAAGACCAATCCACAGACTAAAATGTCACTGACATCAGTTCATAATCTATCCTTGCTTCATGGGCAACTGCGATTACCCGCCTTTCTTCCCGATGCCACACGGGCCGTTGTCCGCTCAGTGGACAGTACGGATTTAGAGAGGTGTGGTGTTCAGGCAATCGTGATGAGTGTCTTCCACCTCATGCTGCGTCCCGGGTCGTCCACCATACAGGCACTGGGGAAGCTACACGAGATGTGCGGTTGGCAACGACCTATCATCACTGATTCAGGAGGGTTCCAGGCATACTCCCTGATCCGACAGAACCCCAAATATGGTCGGTTGATGGACCGGGGAATCACCTTTCGACCCGAGGGATCTTCCCGTAAGTTTCAACTCACCCCGGAGAAAAGTGTCCAACTTCAGTTGAGCTATGGTGCAGATGTCGTTATCTGCCTGGATGACTGTACTCATCCGGATGATCCGCTCTCCATTCAGCGAGAATCGGTCGAGCGAACCATCCTTTGGGCAAGACGCTGCAAGATCGAGTTTCAGCGCATCATGGAGCAGAAAAAGATCCCACACAATCGGCGTCCCCTACTATTTGGCGTTGTGCAAGGTGGAACCTCCCTGGATCTGCGCCAGCAATGTGCAGAGGAACTGCTGGAGATCGGGTTTGACGGATTTGGCTACGGAGGATGGCCCCTCGATGGTCAGGGGAATCTGTTGACAGAGATCATCACATACACCCGGGAACGGATACCACAGACGTTCCCGATGCATGCATTGGGAATTGGGCATCCGAATCATGTCATGACGTGTGCTCGATTGGGGTACGGGATTTTCGATAGTTCATTGCCGACGCGAGATGCGCGGCATGGACGACTCTATGCGTTTACCAATACGCAGAACGATAAATTCAAATATGTCTACGTGAATGACAAGAAACACATCAAGGCGAACACCTCGATTTCTCCCTCCTGTGACTGCTTATGCTGCTCCAACTATTCATTGGGGTACTTACATCATCTATTCAAAATCAACGATAGCCTGTTCTTTAGACTCGCAACCATCCACAATCTTCGGTTCATGGCCCGGTTAATGGCAGATCTGAGGGACGAGAACTAAATGCAGGAACCAGCAAAACTTCTGGTACAGCTTGTGGACACTGTCCGTGCAAGTCGCAAATACCGAACGATCTGCGAGGATCTTATCCGAAGCATCGGATGTCGGGAGCTTGCCAAACAGCAGAGCCTGAAAAAAGCGATCAAGTCTACCAAGAATAAGCTGCACCAGATAGGTGGTGCTTATCTGTTCCAGAATCCAGACTATGCTTCCTGGATCGATCAGATCCGGGGAGCACATCGATCATCCCGGGAAGCCGTATGCGAAACATGCCTGGAAATCATGCAATACCATGCCTCGACACGAGAACGACTTCCCATCCTCGAACGGTTTTACACGGATATCCTCTCTCAATGTGGTCCGGTTCATTCTGTCCTGGATGTTGCGTGTGGACTCAATCCCCTCGCGATCCCCTGGATGCCACTTGCCGCAGATATCGAATACTATGCCAGGGATATCTATCAGGACATGGTAGATTTCATCAACGCATTTCTGAATATCCTGGACATCGAGGGGTTCGCTCAGATTTGCGATGTGACTCAAGCGTCCCTTGACCAACCGGTGGATGTCGCATTGATTCTCAAGGTTCTGCCATGCCTGGATCAGGTCGATAGGTCTGCAAGTCTCCGGTTGCTGGAGTCTATCCGTGCCGACTATCTCGTCGTCTCATTCCCCGTACATAGCCTTGGCGGCGGTAAAAAGGGGATGGTCACGAACTACGAATTCCGATTCCGCGATCTCATCGCAAAGAAAAACTGGGCGATCCAGCGGTTTGAATTTCCCACCGAACTGGCCTTTCTGATCACGCGGAATAGGGGCTCATGACGGAAGGTGCGCGAAGAAAATCATCTTGTTGAGTCTGCTTTGACTCTCGAACATCTGTTAGCCCAGGTAAGCGAGGACAATTTGCACGGTGAAATCGAGACCGGTCCTGTGGTAGGGCGGGAGGCGTGGTGAGTCACAAGGTCTATGTTCCCGAACGCGGCGATGTGGTCTGGATTACGTTGAATCCCCAGGCAGGGCATGAGCAAGCGGGGCAGCGGCCGGCCGTGGTACTCTCGCCGGCAGCCTACAACGGCAAGGTAGGGTTGGCGATACTCTGTCCCATCACGAGGCAAGTGAAAGGATACCCGTTTGAGGTGCAGATACCCAGCGGGTTAGAAGTCAGTGAAGTGATTCTGGCCGACCAAGTGAGGAGTTTCGTGGGCTGATCTACCTGGTAGCATGCGTAGGTATCAAACTTCAAGCCTGCGGCTACGGCCCTATACATTGCGCTGTTGACATGAGTTTTCCTCTCATAAAGTTATTACGTCAGCTCCGTTCTTTCAACACAACTATCCTGGTTTCGCTGTCCGCAGGGAGTTTCAGCGTTAGCCCCCGATGGCCGTCGAAGTTCTTCAGCGTGATCGTGCGCGGATCGCCACCGTAGATGACCGCCGGATCATACGTGAGGATGACGTGGATCTTGCCTAACTTGATGCGCCGCATGATGGGGAGTGTGTTTTGAAACTGCTCCCGGGCGGGCACATCGATTTTCACCTCGCCATGACGAAGCAGATACTCCAACGGTTTCACCAACGCCATGCCCTCGATCATCGCCGCCACGGGTTCAGATGAGGCTCGCAGGTGGGCCTTGAGCTGCTCGACCGGCATGACGTAGGCCGGGTATTCTGGGCCGATGCCTCGATCCTTCGCCTCAGGTTGAATCCGCTGGAAGCGGACGATTTGCTTTTCCTCATCCACGTCGAGGAGGTGCAGCACGTCATACCGTCTGAACGATTGAGGGCGTGCGTCCGCTGAAGCGTCTTCCGGCCTCCAATCGAACGCCTCTTTGAGCATCACGTCCGCATCGCTCTTCAGAGGGGGAGGCAGGTGATGGTTGCCCGTGCCGGACCAGTTCCACAGGACAAGGCCATCGCCTCCCGTGAAAAATGCGGCGGCGGTCATGGCACGCTGTTCCTCATTGGCCAACGGTTGTCCCCGCCACCAGCGCCATCCGCCTCCGCCGCCATGCAGCAGTGTCCAGAAATATGGACGTACTGGCTTCCTCTCCGGCATCGCGTTGACGAACCTCATATTCGAGTCGATGTTGGCAAGCACGTAGGCGACGTTGTTCGGCGACCAGTAGAAGCAGTAGACCGAGTTGTTGATGATATCCGTCGCATCGTAGATCGATTTGCCAAAGGCGTTCCAGGCGAAATCCTCCCCAGGTGCGGCCTCCGGCCGTTCCAGACCGCCCCACGTCCGCCCATAGGGAGCCCAGCCGTAGAGACTGATATTGTCCCATCCTTGCTTTCTCGCCGCCTGGATGGCCGAGATGTACGTTTGCGCATATCCATCGTAGTATCGCTTCTCAAATGCCGCTCTTTTAGCAAGGCCGGCCTCCCTGGGATACCAGTCCTGCTCGCGGAGTCTTTCTGGTGGCAGGACGCTGTGCTCCATGTCGATCATCAGAGATGTGGCCAGGTCACTCAGCCTGTCTGTTTGCGGCACACGGCTGAACTTGTCCTCTGCCAGATGAATCGCCACGAGATCCATGTCCACCAGTATATCATAGCGCCCTTGGGGCAAGTGGTGCTCCTCGAACCATTTCAGCCAGTCGATGAATCCGCCCCAGTTCATCCACCGCGTGCCTTCGGGTAAGTGCGCCTCCTTCTCCACGGTGCGCGTGTAGGGATACAGAATATTGAACCCATGAGCGGACACATAATCGGTCATAGCAAAATTATGCCAGCCGCCGTAGTTGAATTCGCAGTTGAAGTAGCGGAACCGGAACGGCCGGATGCCTTTGGCGACATAGGGCGCCTCGCCCGGCGGGAAATCGTCGGTCATGTGCTGCGCGTAGGGTTTGCTCGGTTCCCTGAGCACCGGCGGGTTGGCGTCCAATGGAACGTCGCGGAGATTATCGATGGTCAGCGAATCTTCCCGCTGGATCACGATCTCCCCCGGCTCCAGAGAGAGGGCGATGACCTTGAACGCCTTCACGCTATCGCGGAGAGCCTGGAGTTCCGCCTCGGCAGCAGCCTCGGGATCGGATGCGTCGGATTCCGTGGCTGATTGGCCCCCCGGGGCGACATCCTCATAGGTGGCGTCCGCACTCCCCATCCGGAATTCGTCATGGTAGAGCACCCTTCGGCTCACCGCGTCGCTCGGACGGTTCGGATCCCGCCAGCCCTTGTAAATTCCCATCTTGAAGTAGGGTCCCTTGGCGTCGTTGAAGGTGTTGGGGCCTGTTTGGTGGATCAACCGTTTCCCGTTCTGCCACACGTCGAGCAGGCCGTCCTCCCCGTAGGACCACTTGACGTGGAACACCCAGTCGGTCCACACGCCCGTCTGATACGCCCCGAGGTCATAACGGTGACTCCCCCCATAGACCTTCTTCCCGCTCTCGTAGGTGTTCCGTTTGGCATCCCAACGATTGATGAGACGCCACACGCCCCCGTCGGTGCTGAGCGCCATCACGGGGTTTCGCCAGGTCTCCCCGATATCGAAGTCGGGCACGCCGTGCCATTGGGCGACGATCTCCCAGATGGCATCGGGCCGGTAGTCGTCCGGCAGGAAGATGCTGAATCCGTACCAGTATTCTTCGCCGACTTCACCGCCGGGGCCGCTGACCTCTGTCCGATAGGATACCCGGTCGTGGTATCGATCCAGCACGGTTTTCATGGCGTATCTGCCGGCGCGCACCGGTTCGGTCGTGACCTGGGGCGGGTTGCCCGACACGCGCCATCCTGACAGGTCTCCCGACTCAAAATCGCCGACAAAGAGTAACCGCCCGCTCGATGGGGACTTCTGGGCGTTGAGCATGGTTCCCTCCCAAATCATGCAGAGTATCACTGCAAAAAAGAACACCAGCTTACCGTGAACGCCAGTTCTGGCCTGCACTCCCGAGATGGAGTTGAGGTGATACGACATCAGGTTCCTCCAGAATTGTTTCTGCGTCATACTACCAACGCCAGTGATAGGGAACCGATTCGCCGCGTTGTCCCTTCTGACGCATCTCCTTGTGGATGCGGTACACGCGCTCAATGGCCTCCGGCGTGTTGGCGACACCGCCTTCGGGGTACTGATCCATCAGCGGCGGGTGCGGATCACACAGCACGCGGTAGGCATCTGGACGCCGGAACTTCAGATGCCGTTCCTTGTGGTCCTGGATGCCGGAGTAAAGGGTTTCCCAGAAGTACTCGTCCCCCAGCGTGGCATCCTGGAGATCCACATCTGCCCAGACGATGGCAGGATCTTGTTCGCCCGCGTCGGCCAGAATCTCCGCCCGGGGGGACACGATCATGGAACGCTTCCACGTCGAGGAGAGATGGTGGATCTGATGATCCTTCGCCCTGGCCTGCATATGGTAGTCGGCCAGACTGGCCGCGCTCGGCTGACAGATCACCTGCGCCCCGTTCATGGCACAACAAGAGGCGGATTCGGGCCACATCTGGTCGTA
>JAJRTO010000018.1 GCA_024278235.1 Candidatus Poribacteria bacterium | reverse complement strand
GTCTATGCCGTGAGTTGTGGAGTGGACATGTTCGATTGTGTGATGCCCACGCGCAATGCTCGGAACGGCTCACTTTTCACCAGTCAGGGCATTGTGAAGATCCGCAATGCAAAGTACAAAACGGATTTCAGCCCCCTGGATCCCAACTGCACATGCTACACCTGTAAACACTTCACCCGTGGATACCTGCGCCACCTGCACATCGAAAATGAGATCCTTGCACATCGTCTTCATACCTGGCATAACCTGCATTTCTATCTCAGTCTGATGCGAGGCATTCGCGCTGCAATTCGAGATGGATATTTTGGCCGACTGACGCAGGATATCGCTGGACTCGTGGCATTAGGGCAGGCGTAAAAAGTAAAGACCCTTCGGCCTGGCATGGGTATTATCAAGGTGGCAAGAGGGAGTGCTTTGCTATCTGCGGGATGTTTCCTGACTTCAACCGCAGGAGACTCCGTCGAATGCCCTCAGGAGATACGCGATCCGGGTTCAGTTCCAGGCACAAGCCTCCGCGATACCCGATGGCAAGCAGGTTGTCCAGCAGCTCGTTGAAACCCACACATCCGGTTCCCAGTTCCATGTGGTCATGTGTGCCGTCATAATCGTGGACATGCACGTGTGCGAGCGTTTGATCGAGGGTACGCACCAATGCACCGAGGCTGCCGTAGGGCCGATACCCCTGCCCATCGTTGAGATACATGTGGCCGACATCCAGCGTGATCCCGATGTTCCCACGGTGTGGCGTCGCAAGCCACTCGAAGCCACGCATGAGTTCGAGTCCCAGTGTGATGTTCACCGTGGCCGCGAGCATGTTCAGTTGATCGAGCCCCTGCTGCCACGTGTCCACGCCATCAGATGTGTCTGCCGGGGGCTCCCCATGCACGGTGACCACCGTTGCTCCCACGTCGGCGGCAAACTGGATGACCGGTGTGAGACATTCCACCATCGCCGGCATTGTCGCTGGTTTGAGCACGATTTCAAAAGGCGCATGGATTTCGCGCCAGTCAAACGTGGAGAGCTGGCGTCTCAACCGCCGGCGTCCATCAAGACCGAGCGTTGCGGGATCGGTTCCCTGCCACTGTCCTGTGACGCCCGGGCTTGCGTGCAATCCGATTCCATCGAATCCCGCTTCCCGAACCCACTCGATCTGAGCATCGAGATCCAGGATCGCTCCGATGCGCCATACCATGAAACCCACACGCCACATGATCTCGTCCTTCCCATAGAATTCAGGATCAGTACCTCACATTTTCGCCGTAGGAGCGTCTTCCTGGGCGCGATCATCGTGGCCGGGAGGCCACTCCTACCTGAGGATATCCTTCGATGCTTTCCCTCCCAGGATCTCAACGATTGTCCGTCTTGAAAGGTTCGCAACTGCCTCTATCATAGCATCCACAGAAGCGTCCATCCACACATTTGTGCTATCCACACCGGCGGTATTATGATATACTGGCGCATCAGAGTTAAGCGTGGAAATGAGAGGTCAGTAGTCAGTCCTCAGGCCTCAGGCCTCAGGCTTCTGTCCTCAGTAGCTGGTTTATTTGCTGACACCTGAGAGCTGATGCCTGGTTTCTAGCCACGGTGCAGATGGCATTGTCTTGACACGAATGGTCATCAGGTGTATCTTAATGATACGGTTCACAGGATGAACGTTACTGGATCTCAGTGTGTGGAGGAGACGTCATGTTTCAAAGTGGTGAACGATTGGGTGGACGGTATCGGATCGAATCCCTGATCGCCTCCGGTGGGACGGGATGGGTTTATCGAGCGCGGGACGAGTGGCTACGCCGACGAGTGGCGGTCAAGTGGTTCCCGGAAGCAACCCCGGCGGTCCGGGAAGAAGCGGAAGCCGCCGCCCGTTTGAGCCATCCCAATATCGTTCGGCTGTACGATTTTGTCATGTCGGAGGACATGGCCTACCTGGTCACGGAATACGTCGAAGGCCAAACGCTGGCAGAAGCACTCGATAAACGCCAGCGTCTTCCCCTCCAGGAATCACTCTCCATTGCTCTCGAACTGACGCATGCGTTGGGGTATGCCCATCAGCGGGGAGTGGTGCATCGGGACGTAAACCCGAACAACGTCATGTTGACCCTCGGCGGTCAGGTGCAGTTGATGGATTTCGGGATGGCACTCCGCTCTGGCATCCCGATCCAGGGGACGACTGCGTTTGGATCCATCGACTACATGGCTCCGGAGCGGCTGGCGGGACTACCAGGCGATTCACGATGCGATCAGTACTCACTCGGGGTGCTGTTGTATCAGATGCTCACAGGCAGGCTCCCTTTTAGCAGTACCTCTTCTTTGGCGGCGATCTACCGTGCGTTACACCAACCCCCTCCACCCCTTCGCTCCATCGACTCTGTCCTGCCGGAGCTGTTGGACGAACTGGTGCGCCGGCTACTCGCCAAGGATCCGGCCGAGCGCTTCCGGGAGATGGCCGAGGTTTGCCTGCACCTTGAGCAGATCCGTCGTTCCCATCCGCCCGAAACAGAATTTATACTTCCCCCGCTGGATGATTTCGTCCCGTTGAAACAGCTCCAGCGGGAAATCGAGCGCATGAGCAACTCAGGTCAGGGTGGAATGTGGCTGTTGATCGGGGGACTGCGAACAGAACGTCGAGCTATTGCGGAGCACCTTCGGCACACTATGCCTGAGAAAGGCATGCGTGTGTTACACGCGGAGACTCAATCGGAGGCGACGGATTATCCCTACTATCTGTTTCGGCAACTGTTTTCTACCGCCTGGGACGATCTCACGCTGGAACGCGCCTCCCAGCAACTGGCTCCGACGCTGTCAGATCCCGAATTGCTCCCTCTATTGCTCCATCTGATGGGGTTTTCGCTGGAGGAACAAGGAGCCTTCGAGTTCCTGGAGATGGAGAAAGACCGCTTCCGGGCAGGCATGCGTCGAGCGTTCCAGCAGTGGCTCATGGCGTGTAGCGAGGAACAACCGATGTTGCTGCTATTCAACGGGCTTGACTGGATCGATGCCGACTCGTTGGAACTGCTGATCGATCTCTTCGAACTCCTCGACGCGTGCCCCATTGTGTTGGTTGGTATGGCTGAATCGGAGCAATCTGTGCGTGCAATTCGGGAGGTGGCAGAGAGGAGTTATCCGGAGGTGTTCCGGATGTTGGACATCCACCGTGTGCTCAGACGAGGTGAAGCTGTTCCGGTGGTCCATTACCACTTCGTCCGCCATGCCGTACCCGAGGTATCGGAACAGTTCGAATTCAGCGCACCGGAGTGGGAGTTTTATGAGAACGACGGTCGCATCGAGATCACCGACTCGGGTGCGCTGATACTGACGGCTCCCAGAGGGCCAAATGCCTGTACGTTCCCTTTCGTGCGTTCGGCGCGTTGCCCCTTTCCAGAGGGCGACTTCGTCGTGCGGTTCGAGATGCAGTATCTCGATGCGCTACAGAATGGAGCTGGATTGGAGATCTGTTCCGGACATCCCGAGAATCATGCGGACCGACCTACCGATTATCAGCGTATCGCCCGCATCTGGCAAGACCGCTCATGTGGTCGGCACCTGATCTGCCAGATAGGTGATTCCGTCGAGTTATTCCTTGCGAAAGCTCCTGACCTCCAGGCCCATACCTACGAAATTTCTTTCTTTCCTGGCGATGCAGACGCAGACTATAATATTCGCTTCAGTATGGATGGGAAACTGTTGATCATTCGGCAACACTACCCCTATCGCCCCGAAACGCTCTGGATCGGGCAGTTTCTGCCAGCGCGGACACAATTCGGTTGGTCGCACCTCCGTGTGAATTGGCTCGAAGTCGTCCCACTGCACGATAGAAATCCGATTCATTGGCCCTGAATTCTTCGGGAGATCTCTGCTCCACAGGGTTTAGCCAACACGCTTTTCTCAGCAGAAGCGCAAGCTAAAGCCTGCGGCTACACGGCATGCCAACAAGCCGGCAGCATGTTCTACTTCCTCCGTAGGTGGAGAACCCGTCTAACCAACGCTTATGAGGAGTGAAGGATGCATCCGTTCCAACCGGACTCTTATGAAATCGTAGGTGAAAGTGCTCCGATGCGCCAGGTGCGAGCGCTGATCGAGATCGCCGCTCAGAGCGACGAGCCGGTGTTGATCGAAGGCGAGACCGGCACCGGTAAGGAGTGCGTCGCTCGGACGATCCACCAGATGGGCAACCGCCGCGACGGCCCCTTCATGCCGACAAACTGTGGGATGTTCAATCCCAATTTGTTAGAAAGTGAGCTTTTCGGCCACGAACGAGGCGCGTTCACAGGAGCTCACCGCGCCAAGATAGGCAAACTGGAACTGGCGGATGGGGGAACGCTTTTCCTCGATGATGTGGATGATGTTCCCTTCGACCTCCAGGTGAAATTGGTACGTGTCTTGCAAGAATTCCAGTTCGAACGCGTTGGTGGTGTGATGACACACCGGGTCGATATTCGCGTGATAACCGCCTCTAAGAGGAAACTAGCGGAGATGGTGGGGGAGGGTACTTTCCGCGACGACCTCTACTATCGTCTGAAAGTGCTCTCCATCACCCTCCCGCCCTTGCGGGAGCGGAAGGAGGACATCCCCCTGCTCGTGCAGCACTTCTTGCGGCGATATGCCGATGAGGGACGTCACCTGACACAGGACGCGCTCGATGTGCTGATGAATTATGAATGGCCGGGGAACGTGCGTGAGCTGGAAAACCTGATCCGCCGGATGATCGCAACCTACTCCGAAAACCCGCTGGGAATCCATCATATCCCGAGAACGTTGCGCTATGGACGGGTGATCAAGCTCATGCCAGAAAACACCGATAGGATACCTTTCCAGCAACTGCTCCAGCAGGCGGAGCGCCAATTGATCATGATCGCGTTGGAACGCGCCAATTGGAATCAGAGTCGAGCCGCAGAGATACTCGACCTGAAGCGCAGTACCCTCCTGAGCAAGATGAAACGGCTGCGGATTCCGACGAAACCACCCCAGTAGATCCTCCCGATTGCCGAAATATCGACACCCACCTTGCCGTCATCGTGGGGATCTTCCCATGATGGTGTCGAAATCACGTCACCTCGCATCGCCGAGGTGATGCGGTTTCCTCGGGCAAACGTGCCGAAATATCGGCATCCTTTGCCCTCACGGCCTCCTTTTGTTGTTACCCCTCGTATGATTTCTCAGAAGAGGCAGCCCCACCCATCTGCCTTGAATCCAGATACCATCTGCGTTTTCGCTCCCAGTGAAGGTTCATGCTCATGCATGCCGTTCGCATCATGCCCTGTGGCGTGCGATTTGCGAATATCCTCACGAAGGAAGGGGAACTCATCCCGCCCCATACTGGGCTTTGAGGCTCCCGTTTCCAATCCACATCCAAATCCTACCACCATTCGGTTTCAAACAGGAGGAGATCATGTCAAAAGCAACGTATCTCTGTCTCAGTCTGATGATTTTGCTTTTCGCAGCCGGGTGCGATCAATCTGCCGAGGATCTCATTCAGGATGTTCTCCATCCGGCTCCCCCGAACTACGATGTCTACTCGATGGCGTTGAGCATCCAGGGCGCTCACGAATTCCAATTCCGCTTTGCGGACATCCCCAACGAGGATGTACAAGCGAAGGTCGATCAGGACATCCCCTACTCCGCGCAGTACATCCGGGGAAATGGCCTGGACATCCTGTTCAGCCCGGGAGCCAGCCGTATGGTGCTCACCCAGTTCGGGCAGGGCGAGGTGTACCGCGATATCGAGGATTTTCTCGCGATACTCGGAGTCGCACCCGAGGATATCGACATCCTGGTGTTCGACCACAAGCATTTCGATTCCATCGGCAACGCCTTCCTCTTTCCCAACGCGGTGGGGTACATCCAAAAGGACGAGTGGGAATCGCCGATGGATGATTTCATGTTTCCCAATGAGATCGCCGAGTTAGCGAACATGGAAGCGGAGGGACGATTGCGGATCATCGAGGGGGACTACGAATTAGCTCCCGGCATCCTGTTGCATCAGATTCCCGGACATACCCCCGGCCAGATGGCAATGACGGTGAACACGGCGGACGGTCAGGTCATGTTGACAGGCGACGTGATGTTCACCTATGAAAACCTGCGCTACGACGTTCCCGCCTTAATCGGGGTAGATCCCGACACGCAACTGGCGGCGTACCAGCGGATCCGAGAGATCATGGGACCGTCGGATCTTCTGATAGTTCCCCTGCATGATTGGAGCGTGTACGAACGTTACCCGCAGGTGACCGAGCGATTGGTGCAGATCGAACTGCCGCTCGCGAACATGTCCCTCGACGAGCAGCAGATACGGTGGCTCGCCGAC
>JAJRTO010000260.1 GCA_024278235.1 Candidatus Poribacteria bacterium | reverse complement strand
GCAATCGATGGTCAAGATGTGTGGTTCGGAACTTACGACGAGGGGGCAAGCCTGTTCAATAAGATCGAGCAAGCCTTCGTGAGAAGCTATACGAAAACGGACCTCCTTGCCAGTAACTTGATTCAGGCGATCGTAGCCGACGGACACCAAGTATGGGTTGGCACTGCTAACGCAGGTGTGCATCGCTTCATCAAGACGGTCAATACCTGGATCCACTACACCGAAGAAGATGGGCTCGCCAGCGATCATGTTTCCGCCATCGCCGTTCAAGGGAACTATGTATGGTTCGGCAGTGCCGAACGTGGTGTCAGCCGCTATGATAAACTACGCGGCACCTGGACACGCTACATCCAGAGGGAGCAACTGGTCAACAACGACGTAAAGCGTATCACACGAGATCGGAACAATCAACTATGGGTTGCCACCTCAAATGGACTCTCCCGCTACGATATTGAGCGAGATACCTGGAAGAATTACCGTACACACAACGGCCTTGTAACGAACTACGTCACAGATGTGACGATCACCGCAAACGATATTTGGATTGCGACCGATCGCGGGCTTGGAGGTCTGGAGGCCTCCAGTGGCGTCTGGAAATTCTATCAGCCTCATAACGGACTCACAACAGGTTTCGTGACTTCTGTCGAAGCTCAAAATGGGACTTTATGGGTTGGAACCAACCACGGTGTGTACTATTTGCTTCGTGGTGCGAACATCTGGCATCATCTTGGCGAAGCTCAAAATCTACCCGGTGATCGTATTGAGACGTTGCGCTGGGCGGATGACGCGCTGTGGATCGGCACCAAACAAGGGATATGGCGTTATCAGCCCGATTTGGAACAGGCACGCCATTACGAAATGCCATTGGTCAACGTGATTCAGAGCACCTCCTCAGGGCTATGGGCGGGGACACTCGATGGACTCTGGCGATACGATATGGCCGATGACAACTGGAGATCCGTTGTCCACGCGCCGAATATCAGGGCCATCGCCGAGCAGGCTGGACTGCTTTGGCTGGGAACGGCGCAAGGGCTGGGAAGTTACGATCCGGACACACGGGCGTGGGAGGAACACGATGAGGCGATCCCCTACACCGTTAGCGATATCGGTGTCGGTGACAAACGACTCTGGGTTGCGACCCCGATGGGGATCGCACAATACGATACATTGACGAAGAAGGTCGTACGCTGGCATCGTTCATTGCCCGTTCAGACACCCTTCCGGGAAAAGGCGGTTGCCCACCTTGCTTTTGATGATGACTATGTCTGGATGGGGAACTGGTTTGACTCTGTCAACGGGGCCATTGTTCGATATCATCGCCCGACTCAGACATGGCAACGCTTCTTGCGCCAGGACATCCTCGGGGCAACGGATGTCCCTTCCATGAGTGAAATTTACCGTATCTATGTTGAACCCTCGACCGTATGGTTTGCGACCGATCTTGGGGTTCTCCGCTATGATAAACGGCACGACACCTGGGATCGCTTCACGATAGACGATGGCCTGGCCTCGAATGAGAACCGGGAGATCGTGGCATCAAAGGATACCGTCTGGGTCAGTTCAGGCGGGGGCGCGGAAGTCAGTCAATATGATCGAACAACGGGAACCTGGAGTACCCTCAAGATGCCCGATGATTTTCCGTTCGCATCGGTGCGTACCCTTGCTGCCGATGGCGATGACCTCTGGATCGGTTTGACCACAAGTGTCTTCCGTTATGACCGGCAGAAACAACAATGGTTCGAATACAATTCGGCGAATGGCCTTGCTGCAGTGGGAGCCAACTGGATTGAAGTGGATTCCGACTACATATGGATTGCAGGACAAGGGAGTCGTAGCGGCAAGGCTCTTTCGCGGTATGATAAACGTAGGGGCATCTGGGAGACGTTCTCAACCAATGATGTTCTCGCTGGCCGGCGCATCCAGCGAATTGTCGCCCAGGATCCGTATGTCTGGATCGTCTACTCGTCTCGTGAGGAGGTCGGTTTGTCTCGCTTTGACCGTACTACAGGAGAGTGGATCACGATCACCCCCATGGGAGGACGCGGCAGCGGTATCGAGGAGATCGCTGTGGATAACGATTATCTCTGGATTGGAACGGCGGACGATGGCCTCCAACGTTTCCATTTCGCTTCGGGGACATGGGGGTGGTTTGAAGTCCGGAATGGCTTGTTGAGCGATCATACCATGCCGCATGCTCTGAAGGTAGACGATCGTTACGTCTGGATCGGCACTCCCCGAGGTCTGTCGCGGTATGATAAACAGACAGACTCCTGGGATGCTTTTGAAATGGAGCCGGCATTGAGTGGTCGGGAGGTCCGCACCGTCGCAGCGGATGATCGATATGTCTGGTGCGGTACGAATAATGGCATTTCACGTTACGACAAGCGTTCCGGTGGTTGGGAAAACTACTATGAATTTGAATTGAAACCGAGATGGGGAAGCTCTGCACGCGATAACCACCTGGCCGATGACTCGATCAACGCAATTCGACTCGACGATCAATTCCTATGGATCGCCACCCGTCATGGGGCGAATCGCTACGATCACATTGCACAACGGTGGGTACGCTATCGAACGAATAATGGTTTGCCCGGGAATGACATTACTGCGGTGAGCAGCGACGGCAAGAACATCTGGCTCGGAACCGATTCGGGAGTCAGTCGCTATCCCCGATCATCCGATGATCCAAACGCATGGGTGAGCTTCACATCCGGGACCGATATTCAGGCTTCCGCGACCTCGAGTGAGTATGCGACGACCCTTGTTGCGGATGATGTGTGGACGATTGCCGCCAGCAAGCGGCTGGTCTGGATAGGTACGCGTCTGGGAGTCAGCCGATACGATACGGGCAAGGGGATTTGGCGCACCTACACGGAGAAGGACGGGCTGCCGAGCAGAGAGATCAGTTGTATCGAGGTGTCCGGAGATCAGGTATGGTTCGGTAGCGATAGAGGTGTCGCTATGTATGATGAAGACACCAAAAGATGGCAATCCTACACCGTGAAGGATGGGCTGCCTGAAAATCGTATCACAGCGATCCGAACCGATGGGACGGCCGTATGGTTTGGGACCTACAGTAGCGGCGTCGCTAAGTTAGAAACCGAAACAGGGGAGTGGTCTTATTACGCTCATGCGGATGGCCTTGCCCATAATGGGATTCTCTCGATCACAGTGGATGGCCATAATATCTGGTTTGGCACTCATCGTGGGCTGAGCAGGTTCAATAAGACGACCGCTACCTGGACAACTTTTACGGAGAATCACGATCCTGAGGATCTGCTTTGAGAAGGGTTCTCGGAGTAAATGACCTTATACGGAATGCAGTTTAAAATTGCCGCTTTGAGAAATCCCCCTCAATCCCCCTTTACGAAAGGGGGGAGGCTGATCCCTTTGGCGAAGGGGGGTTCGGGGGGATTTGGGATCTGCCTTGTGCGGGTGCAATCTTAAACTGCAAATGACCTTATTGGACAATCCTCAATGTCTATATTCCTGTCCACTGATCAGGTTTTTTTCCTCTTGACTCCGGGAAACGAATAGGTTATTATTGTGTTACTTATAAAATATTTATGGCACGGTATCGGCGAAAGGTGAGGGACATGGAGCACGAGAAGGATGATCGCGTCAGGGATACCTCGGAAAAGCTCGTGCGCTTCGGGGTTTCGATGTCCGAGCGATTGTTGGAGCAATTCGACGTTCTCATCGCATCCCAGGGATACACCAATCGCTCCGAGGCGATCCGCGATCTTGTGCGCGACCGGCTGGTGCAGACGGCATGGGATAGTGACCACGGCCATGTCGTGGGAGCGGTGGTGATGGTGTACGATCATGAGATGCGGCTGCTCGAAGAGAAGCTCACCGATCTTCAGCATCACCACGCGCATGTAGTGATCTCCTCCATGCACGTGCATCTAAACAGTCGGGACTGCTTGGAGGTCATCACGCTGACCGGGACGGCCCAGGAAGTGCGCGATCTGGCCAATCGGATGCTGAGCCAACGGGGGGTCAAGCATGGCAAGCTCGTGATGACCGGGCTTGGCGAAACACCGGAACCTTAATTTTTTTTGTCAGGTGGGTAACACGAATTTTTATTTTATAACACACACATCAGGAGGTGAAGCGATGGCATATCAGAATTGGAGACGATCTCGCGGTGGCGTTTTACCAGGTTTCATCCTGGGGATGGCGGTGTTGGTACTTCCAACGGTCGTCTCCGCGTCGGTGGAGATCACGGGATTCGGCGACCTGTTCTATGCGATGCGGGAGGACGCTGAGGATGGTTTCGAGATCGGACAGGTGGAGATCGATCTGGAAGCCCCCATTGATGAGAAGATCGTCGTCGGTACAGCCGTGGCATACGATTCAGGGCAGGAGATCTTCGGGTTGGGGGCATTCACGATGGACCTCCACCTGCTGTGCAGCGAGGGGAGTCATTTCCGCCCCTCCGCAGCAGTGCGGCACTCGGGCATCATCGTGGGGCAATTCGACGTGCCCTTCGGGATCGACTGGAACGTGTATCCATCTATCGACCGCAAGCTGGTGTCCACACCGCTGGCGGTTGAAAACACCCACGATTCCTGGAACGACTATGGCATCCAGGCGTACGCCGAAATGAACCATATCAACGCCGTCCTCTATGGGACCAACGGATGGGGATGGGACGGGCTCGACACCAAGATGGCGATAGGAGGCCGTCTGGGGGTTGGCGTCCATGAAGGGCTTGAGATCGGGGGATCCTGCGCCCTCTTCCTCAGCGAGGACAACACGTTCGACATGATCTTGACGGGAGTCGATCTGCAATGGGAGATCGCACCCATCTGCCTGAAGGGGGAGTATCTCTTCCACAGGATCACAGCACCCGGCGGGAATAGCGACACGAACGTGGGATATTATCTTCAGGGATGCTACGAATATGAGCCGTACTTCCTGGTCGCTCGATATGGGCATTTTGCGCCTGGACAGAATCCCCCGGATGACGAAAGCCGTATCAGCGTGGGACTTGGCTGGGTTCCAGTGGAAAATTGGGAACTGCGGGCTGAATATCAGGCGAATCTGGAAACAGAGGATGCCCTATTTCTACAAACTGTAGTGGCTTTTTAACCTTTTTTGAAAGGAGAAAGTTTGATGCGTTACCTTATTCGAGTCTGCTTCTTGGTGGCCGTTCTTTTCGCACTATCAGGATTTTACGCACATGCCCATTTTGGCACGATCATTCCCTCCGATGACATTATATCTCAGAAGGAAAACCGGACATTGACTCTCTCCGTGCGTTTCTTCCACCCGTTTGAAGGGCAGTATATGAACATGGAAAAACCCATCCAGTTCGGCGTCCTGGCACGGGGAAAGAAGCAAGATCTGCTGAGCACGCTTCAGGAGCAGAAAGTAGACAGTTTCTCGACGTGGACCACGAAATACACCGTCCGTCGTCCGGGCGACTACGTGTTCTACGTGGAGCCCACACCCTATTTTGAACCCGCTGAAGAGAGCTTCATTGTCCATTACACCAAGGTCATCGTCAACGCGATGGGGATGGAAGTTGGCTGGGACGAGGAAGTCGGCCTCAAAACGGAGATTATCCCGCTGACACGTCCGTATGGACTGTGGACGGGCAACGTGTTCCAGGGACTCGTCAAGGTGGACGGGAAATCGGCCCCGGGAACCGACGTCGAGATCGAATACTACAATGTCGATGGCGTCAAGGCTCCCGCCGATCCGTTCGTCGCCCAGGTGGTCAAGACGGACCGCAACGGCGTCTTTACCTACGCGATCCCGCGTGCGGGATGGTGGGGGTTTGCCGCCCTCAACACCGACACTCAAAAGCGGAAGCACACGGACGGCAAGGAATACGATGTCGAGATCGGAGCCGTGCTGTGGGTGAAAACCGTTGATATGAAGTGAGCGATGAGGATGGGAACCCATGCACATCTCTGAAGGAGTCCTTTCTCCCCCCGTGCTCATCGCGGGTGGAGTGCTCGCAGTCGCGGGCGTCACGGCGGGACTCAAGCAAACCGAGACGGATCAGATTCCCAAGGTAGCCGTGCTCTCCTCCGCGTTCTTCGTGGCTTCCTTGATCCACGTTCCCGTGGGGCCGACGAGCATGCACCTCGTTCTCAACGGTATCACAGGGTTGCTGCTCGGCTGGGCAGCATTCCCTGCGATCTTCGTCGGATTGGCTTTGCAGGCCATCCTCTTTCAATTCGGGGGATTGACCACTCTCGGTGTGAACACGTTCAACATGGCCTTCCCCGCCGTACTCTGCTTCTATCTGTTCTCGCCCCTTCTGCGGCGGGAGAACAGGTCCTGGAATGTCACGGCCGGCGTCGCATCGGGCGTTTTGGCGATCCTGATGAGCGCACTGTTGATCGGCCTATCGTTGGTGTTCACCGGGCAATCGTTCCTGCGAGTCGCCCAGATCGCCGTCGTCGCCCATACCCCGATCATGGTCGTCGAGGGCATTCTGACCGGTTTCTGCGTCCTGTTCCTCAAGAAGGTCAAACCTGAACTACTGGTCCCGTCATCCAGTCGAAGGAGAGATACCTCATGAACCACAAATCATGGGTACGATACCGACATCCCGCACGATGGACTGGGATTTTCTGGTTATTCGTGCTGATGCTCACATTCAGCAACCCATCATGGGCACACAAACTCAGCATCTTCGCTTACGTGGAGGGAGATCGCGTCTACATCGAGAGTTATTTTGCCAATGGGGATCCATGCGCCAACTCGCCCGTGCGCGTCTATGATCGATCCGGCGCCATCCTGGTCGAGGGACAGACAGACGGCGAGGGGATGTTCAACTTTCAGCTTCCCGAGCGGGACGATCTGCGCATCGTCGTCGAAGCGAGCATGGGACATCGCAACGAGTACCTGTTGTCGAAGCAGGAAATCGTCGGAGAAATGGGTTCTGCCTCATCCCCACCCATCACCTCTCCGGAGGATGCCCAGGAGACAACGAGGCTTCCAGCCGCTCGTGACATCGAGCAGATCCTCGACAGAAAACTTGCTCCGCTCATCGCGAACGTCCACGAGATGCAGCGAGCACAGGATAGGGCGAAACTTCGGGACATCATCGGTGGGATCGGCTACATCGTGGGGCTGATGGGATTGGTGATGTATCTGCGTGCCCGCAAGCGAGACGATTGAAGGGACGGCACATTTGAACTTCGAGGAGTTTTCACAGGGGGATTCGCTCCTTCATCAGGCGGATCCCCGGATCAAGGTGATCATGGCCGCCGCATTCGCAGGCACAGTTGCCATGAATCAGTCCTTCAAGGTCCTTCTGGCATCGCTCGTCGTGGCCTCCGTGTTGATCGCATTGGCACGGCTGGAACGCCAGGAGGTGAGCCGTCGCTTATTCGTCGTCAACGGCTTCGTCGCGCTGTTGTGGCTGATCCTGCCGTTCACATTTCCCGGGAGTCCCCTGTTCAGCCTGGGACCGCTTACCGCCACCCACGAGGGCGTGCGGTACACGGCCGCGATCACGTTGCGGACGAACGCGATCATCCTGGCGACGATCGCCCTCCTGGGAACCTCGTCGGTATTCCAACTGATCCACGCCCTGCGCCATTTGCGCATTCCCATCAAGCTGGTGCAGATTTTCTTCTTCTGCTATCGCTACATCTCGGTCATCGAACAGGAATATCATCGGCTTCACAACGCGATGAGAGTACGTTGCTTCCGCCCTCGAACATCGATCCACACCTACAAGAGCTACGCCTATCTGGTCGGGATGCTTCTGATCAAGAGCTACGAGCACTCCCAGCGCGTCTATCAAGCGATGCTGTGCCGTGGTTTCCGGGGGGAATACCCCGTTTATCGCCACTTTCACCTGCAACGGCGCGACTTGCTTTATCTGGCCACAATGGGTATCATCCTCGCTGGACTCGTCGTTCTTGGTAACGTGGGATAGCAACCGCCGCCGCATTCGGCGCGCTAGGATAGGCATTTTCATGATTCGACTCAGCAATATCACCTTCGGTTATCGTCCTTCTCGTCCCGTGCTGAAGCATCTCGATTTCCAACTCTCACCGGGAGAGCGGGTTGGGATCATTGGCCCCAACGGCAGCGGCAAGACGACGCTCTTCCACATCATCGTGGGTCTGCTCCAACCCACCGAGGGGGAGATCGAGATCTTCGGCAAGATTCGCCGCAGGGAAGAGGATTTCTGGGAGGTCCGAGCGCGGATCGGACTGCTGTTCCAGGATCCGGACGATCAATTGTTCTGCCCGACGGTAGCGGAGGATGTGGCCTTCGGGCCTCTCAATCTGGGGAAGAGCCGGGAGGAAACCGAGGAGATCGTCCGTGACACTCTTGAGATGCTCGGCCTGAAAGGATTTGAGGATCGCATCACCTACCAGCTCTCCGGGGGAGAAAAACGGCTCGTGTCCCTTGCCACCGTATTGGCGATGGCCCCGGATGCCCTGTTGCTCGATGAACCCACCAACGGGCTTCACGAGGACACTGTCGAACGTGTGATCGCCATCCTCAACCAACATGTCCCCTCCTATGCCATCATCTCCCACGACCGATCCCTCCTCATGCGAACGACCGGGAAACTCTGCCATCTCTCGGATGGCGTGCTCGTCCCCGCTTACTGATTCGGTGATAAACTTCCATGGATCTTCTGGTGGTGCATTCTCTGACTGGCAGCGTCGTGCCGGAGAACATTGTCAGAAGGTGTTATGAGCATCCGGTAAGCGACCACGGGAATGCATCAGGCGGTGGATCAGGTGAGCACACTTACGTGCAGAGATGCCTGATACCATTTGCAGTTTAAGATTGCACCCGCACAAGGCAGATCCCAAATCCCCCCGAATCCCCCTTTGCCAAAGGGATCAGCCTCCCCCTTTCGTAAAGGGGGATTGAGGGGGATTTCTCAAAGCGGCAATTTTAAACTGCATTCCGTATGATTCATTGAGGAAGGAAAGAAAATTGCTTCTCGTAGAAATCCCTTGTAGCAGCCTGTTTTTCGGCTACGTAGAAGAAAATCTCCTCATAATTCTCGAAAAGCAGATTAACAATTCTGGTATCCAAAAGGCGGCGATCAGAAAGCCGCTTAAGGATTTGAACGACGTCATCTCTGGACATACCTTTCCTATAGGGTCGGTCTTCAGTCAGTGCGGTAAATATATCTGCAACCATCATAATTCGCACCCCTGTGTTCAATTCGCCTGCGGTGCAGTGAAAAGGATATCCTGATCCGTCAAGCTTTTCATGGTGATAAGCAGCCCATTCGGCAATCTGCTGAAGCCCCCCGATAGTACTGATCACAGCATAAGTATAGTAGGTGTGTGATTTCATGACTGCCATCTCATCTTTTGTAAGTTTTCCAGGTTTGTCCAGAATACTGTTAGGAATTGCCAGTTTACCTATATCATGCAAATTTCCTGCAACCCCCATAAGCTCTATCTCTGTTTCCGTCAGGCCAAAAATCCTTGATAGCATAGAAGCAGATGCGGCAACCCCTGAAGAGTGTGTTGAAGTAAAACGAGAGCAGAAGTCAATCATATTCCGAAAAAGTTCCGATATCAAGGAGATATCTGAAAAGCCTATCTCTATCTTTCTGAAAGGACCCTCATTGAGGAGAAGCGAATATAACCTGGGAGAAACCAGATCCAGCCAGAATTCTTCGCGATTAGAGATCGTCAGGAAAAGATCTACAACCCGGGAATGAAAAAGGGAACCAGACAAAGATCCTATTTCCGAGATAATGTCTTCATGCTGATGAAGGATATATTGCTCCCGATTTATTTGACGTTCCACATAGTCAGCAAGGAATAATAGCTGAGATTCGAAAACAAGAGGGTTTTCAATCGACTCATCCCATTGTTGCCATTCCTTGTGATGAAATCTGATTATTTGTGACGACGCCTTTAGCCAGGGTACATTCCTGAGTAAGATTTCACCGCGTATACAATGGTTTTCGACGTTTTCGACCTCAACGTTTCTAAGGGAGATTTTCTCCTCCAATGAGAAGGCACCAATATCATGAAGCAATGCAGCTATGAAGATTTGTTCCAATCGTTCACTTGAGAGACCCGCAGCATTCCCCATTTCCCATACAGTAAACGCCGTCCTTTGCTGATGTTGAATCAATGAAGGATCGGCCAAATCCATGGCCTCAGAGAGCGAAAGAACAAGATTGCCTAAATTAACCGTAATCTGGCGGTGCATATCGTCTTTTGGAGTTCGTGTGGATCTCTATCTTGCTGTTTTGTGTTATTCATGCAGGATTGCATCGTCAGGAAAACCCGCAAAACTTCTTTATGTCGATTCAAGCGTATGAGCAGCCAGGCTCCTCATGATCCAACCATTTGTCAGGCGATTTCTCTGGTCGTAATCTTATCACATCTTTCCATGTTTGTACAGCTTTATCAAGTCGCCCGGAAATCCCCTGACCTGTTTGCTTCTCTTCCGCTGGATTTGCTAATCCGGCGGAGGCATCCGTTGGGTTCAATTTGGTATTGCAAAAGGCAAATGCATATACTATAATGTAAGAACTGTTTGAGTAAACCTGGAAGGTTGTCGCTGGCTGAATAACTGTAAGGTATCACGAAACCAGGCGGTTTAGTGGTCCGTCGGGCTCTGGTGTGCGGCGATGTACCTAAAACGTAGGTTGAACTTATCACAGAGTGGTTAACGATGACCGATTTCATGAGTTTCGCAACGGTTCTGGTTTTTCTCGTCGTGGGATGTCTGTTCATCAGTCTTGTTCTCTTTCTATCACGCT
>JAJRTO010000259.1 GCA_024278235.1 Candidatus Poribacteria bacterium | reverse complement strand
CTTCCTGGACGCGATCATCGTGGCCGGGAGGCCACTCCTACCATAGAACTGTGATCTACTGAGTCTCCCTTCCGCGTAGGCAGCGAGTGCCTGCTCATCGGGACATGCTGTCGTGTAATGGTGGTTTGAGTGTCTGAATAGGTTCCAAGCCAATGGAAATGCCCTTTCAATCCAATCTCTCTATATTCATAGTGATACCGGAGAGGATTTGGTTCCGTAGATTTCGATGCCTCATGAATTTCGGGTTCATGTCCAACTCAGTGTATTCCCAAGTCGGAAAGGCGTTTAGCGAGCTGCTGTTTGGCCCGGTGGATGCGGGATTTCACCGTGCCGATGGAGACATGGAGCTGCCGGGCCATCGTCTCATAGGAGCACTCGAGCTGATAGCGCAGTCGCAAGATGGACTGATCCCGGGGAGAGAGTTGCTCGATGGCCGCCTGAAGCTGGTGTCGTCGATCTTCGAGAAGCACCCGTTGCTCGGGGGTCTCAGGTTCTCGTGTCGGGACGGGGTAGCGTTCCAGCAGGTTCCCGTGACGTTGGCGTTTACGGACGAGTTCCAGAGCCAGGCGGATGGCGATGCCAAATAGCCAGGCTCGAACGGTCCCTTCCCCACGAAAGCCGGTGGCCTGTTCCCATACCTTGAGGAACACCTGTTGGGTGATGTCTTCCATATCCTCCGAGGTGAGCGTGCTCTTGAACTTCGCCGACAGGAATCGCCGGATGGGTTGCCGGTGGACGGCATCGAGATCATCCAGTGCCGATTGTGCTTTTGCCGGATGGGTATGTCTTTTGGCAATGTCCCGTAGGTATTGGATATCTTGTTTGTCTTGGTTCATGAGCCAGCAAGGTAGAGGGATCTGTCCCCTACGAGTTCTCCGTTTCAGAGGGGGGCATCATTTTTTTGCTTTTTTGGGGAACATTTCCTCAACTCGTCTCACTATAAGGTATGCAAGACGGCCTCTACACCTTTCGGATGCCAGGATGGTATCAGAAAAGCTTCGGGAGCACAAGCTTCTTGTGTTGGAGATTGGCGGGAGGGTGCGGAGTATCTAGATCCGTGCTTAAAACGCTCGTGAGTGCGTTCGAGTGGTCGGATCCGATACTGGGATCTGCAAGTTACTAGCGGAGATGGGGACCAAAGTGAAACAGAAGTATTGTATGTCTATTTGCGTACTCTGTTTATTTCTCCTGTTGTTATCTGCAATCGATGGCTATGCTGTAACAGAAATCAGCATCTATGGTTTTCGAGCGGAGATAACGACACCTGAAGCGATTGGTGATGAGGTTAATAACGCCTCCGGCACAGTCTATTTGCCGGAGGCTCTTGGTAGCTGGCCGATCGGGTTTGCCAATGTATCTCCGACAAGAGTTCAAGATGAGGGTGGTGAACTACGGGAATGTACAGATAATCCTTGAGGTTGGTATGTCCTGAAGATTGGATCGGTCAAGTGGAGCCGACAGGAACAGAGTAATAGCTGGCGTGTGAATCCTGAGGAAGCCGCAATAATGGAGTTGGTTGAGCATGGGTAGGCTCCACCTGAACCACTCAGGTAGTGGTGGGAACACCGAAGAATCAGGTAACGAGAAAGGTAGTGCTGATATGACAAAACGCAATCCATTGGCGGTGCTGTTCTTGCCGCTGATCACTTTCGGTATCTATGGTCTGATCTGGTATGTGCAAACCAAAGAAGAGATGAAAGATCAAGGCGCTGAGATCTCTTCCGTTTGGATGCTCATAATCCCTATCGCCAATCTGATATGGCTCTGGCAGTACGCTAAGGGTGTAGAAAAAATCACCAACGGGGCCAAGACCTCCGGTAGCACATTCTGCCTGTTGGCTTTCCTTGGCTGCATTGGCATGGCGGTCATCCAGAGCGCTTTCAACCAATTACCACAAGGTCAATAAATGGGGAAAGGTTCATGTCATGTCTAATGTCGTGCAACTATTGCCCGAAGTGACAGATAACGAGCAGCTTGCCGTGGCTGGACTGCTCAGGAATATGGACGAGGAACAAGCCAGAGCCTTCGCCGTCAGCTATCGCTCTCAGCGAAAAGATCCCAACACGATACTGCTCGTCACGTTGCTTGGTTTTGTGGGCATTGGAGGAGTCCAGCGGTTTATGCTGGACCAAACGGGTATGGGGTTGCTGTACCTGTTTACGGGTGGTATCTTCGGTATTGGGACAATTATGGACCTGGTACGACACAAGAGGCTTACGTTTGAGTACAACCAGAAGAAGGCCGAACACATCGCGATGATGGTGAGATAAGCAACGATGCCACTCGCCCGGCAATGCGTGGCGCGGCCAACATCCGGGGGCATGTGCTCAAATGTGCTCACTGCTACAGTTCCTGCCACTTTGAAAGCTGCGAGAGGGCTTACCACACCTCGAATCTATCAGAGCACAGATTGCCTTCGCATCCACTGAATCGTCGTATCGAATGCCTCCACGGTTCTGGCAACATCCTCATCTGAGTGAGCAGCCATGGTCATGCCACCACCCCCGGCCATATCGACCCCGTTCAGCAGCATGCCGGCGCGTACCAGTTGTGTGATCCGGGGATCCGTGGCTTTTTTGAGCTTGCGGTAGTCGTACTCCAACACGTTGAATTCCCTTGCCGGAATCCCCCGCCTATCATGCCCCAGGAGCAACTTCACTCCCGAAAACTCGCCGTAGACACACCAGTTGAGCCCGTATTGGTCAATCACTTCGTTCATCCGCTGGCGCAGCCTGGCAGCAGATTCATTGGCTTTGCGATTTGGTTCACCATCCCGGACTTGCTTGAGCGTGGCGATGCCAGCAACGGCTGAAAGTGGATTCGCGTTGAAAGTGCCGGGATGCGGCATTTTCCGTGTGTGCATCCAATCCGGGTCGTCCCGAATTTCCAGTTGCTCCAACAGATCCGCACGGCCTGTAACCGCTCCGCCGGGAAGTCCTCCCGCCAGTATTTTGGCCAGCGTAGTGAGATCCGGGCGAACGCCATAAAATCCCTGAGCACCACCTGGTGCGACTCGAAAGCCGGTGATCACTTCGTCAAAGATGAGCAGTACACCATAGCGTTCAGTGACTTCTCTCAATTGGTGGAGGAATTCACCGGTCGTTGGAATGGTTCCCCAGGAACCGCCTGTCGGTTCCAGGATAACGCACGCAATCCCATCATCGGCACGTAGGATATCCTCGACCTGTGTGATATCATTGGGAGGGCAGACGACCGTGGTATTCAGGACAGCTTCCGGAATGCCGGGTATGGGAACCTCATAAGGCGGATTGGCAGCGGGGATCACGGCATCGTGCCAACCATGAAAGTGTCCCGCGAACTTGAGCAGTTTGTCTTTGCCTGTAAACGTGCGACAGAGACGGATCGCCATCAGTGTTGCCTCGGTGCCCGTCCCCGTAAACCGCACTCGCTCTGCGGTCGGTACCAGTTCACAAACCAGATCCGCCCACTGAATCTCCAATTCGTGGCATGCTCCGAGATGCGTTCCCAGGGCTATCTGCTTTTGGACAGCCTCCACCACAGGTCGCGGAGAGTGCCCAAGTAATAGCGCCCCGTGCCCTGACCAATAGTCAATGAGTTCATGCCCATCGAGGTCCCATTTGCGAGACCCCAGCGCACGATCGATGTAGATCGGAAACGGCTCGAAGAACCGAACATCGTGTGTGACACCATTGGGAAATCTTTGTAAGGCCCTGTCATAGAGTGTTCGGGAGGCAGGGAATGCGTTGGTGTACCTATCCAGAATATCGTAGTCATTGCTCATGGGATATCTCCAAGAATGAACTTCCATTGTTAAGTGCGATGAGCATATCACGAAGCGATCAAGAAACCAAGAAAAAACTGTCTGATTCTAACGAATTTTGTATGTGTGCTGGATGAGCAACGTTGGATCTCCCCTACCTCTGCAATTACCACTTGATAGAGCGAAGTTCATAGGATATTATGTGATAAGACCGGGGACGTTCAACCATTTTGAAACTCGCTCACCACAGAGAGGTATTCACGAGATGTTACAGTTCCTCGCATTGCGCACCATGAAGCATCTCTCATGGATATCGGGTGTATGCCTTCTGTTTGTGCTGCCTGCTGTAGCTCAGGTAAAACTCGAACGCAATCTGGAAGCCAATCTCGGATACGATGATGTCTCTCAGATTGAGGTGCGGCTTGTCGAGGGCCGTCTTACAGTGAAGACGTGGGAGGCATGGCAGGTTTCCCTTCACAGCCGTTGTCAGGTGACTGCATCAGACAGGGCTACAGCAGAAGCCTATCTCGATGAACTGACCATCGAACGCGAACTGACAGACGAGGTCGCCCGTTTTCAGATGGCTATCCCGCAAGGCTATCAAGATACCATAGAGCCCATTTTCGAGCATACCCTTTACCTGCCCGCGGAGGAAATCGCTTCTCTATCTCTTTATCAGGATCGCGGTGATATTCAGTTGAAGGGACTGCATGGGAAGTGGCAGATCAAACTGGATGATGGTACAATCGAACTGGTGGAAGTCACGGGCGCTTTCCATCTTGCTGTAAAACGAGGGGATGTGCGGGGGAAAATACTGTTCTCTGGTGCGAGCACATTTCAGGTGGATGAAGGCTCGATCTCGCTCGCTATCCTGGATCCTCTGCCACAGCCAGCGCAGTTCACCGTTGGTAAAGGCTCCGTGAGCCTGGTCATACCGGAAAACTACCCTGCGGATATCGATGTTCAGATTGGACAAGGACGCATCGAGAATACGATGCCTCTGGCGGATATTCGAGAGCAAACATCTCAGAGGCTGCGCGCCACGTTCTCTCAGAGTGGTCCGCCGCTGACAATCCAGGTAAAGGAGGGGAGCATCGACCTTCACCCGTCCTTTGGGGAATCGGGCATATCGGATCAGGCAGAGGTTCCGGTTGATCTATTGACCGTACCGATGGTCGCTGTGCCTGTCATCGAAACAGCACCCAGCATCGATGGCTGGCTCAATGAAGCCGTGTGGAGGCGAGCAGGTCGTGTTGCGGATTTCGTTGTCGCCGATGGTTCACGCCGGGCGGAAACGATCACCGAAGGCTACGTGATGCGCGATGCAACTCATCTCTATCTTGCCGCACGTGTTCATGAGCCTGAAATGGAGCAGTTACAGGTGTCTGAGACATCTCGCGGTGGCCAGATCTGGCTAGACGACTACATCGAATGGTCGATTGCTCCTGCAGATAACGTCTACTATGACATCCTGGTGAATCCACTCGGAACGGTATTGGATCAGCGGATAGCAGATCCTCCCACGATGAACTCCGAAGCCGAAATGCTCCAAACAGGAGTCAACAATCTTGACTGGGATTCCCGGATAAAGGTGCAAACACGATTTTCACTGGATGCCTGGTATGTGGAGGCGGCCATTCCACTGTCGGTGCTTGGATCTGCAGAAGACACGTGGGGGTTCAACATCCATCGTTTTCGAACGCGCACGCAGGAACATACGTATTGGGCTCCTACATATCTGGATCAGGATTCAGCCGATATAGCCTATGCCCCTGAACTCTTCGGTCGTCTCGAATTCACAGAGAGCCGGGAGGATATTTCATGGAAACTCCAGGAAGTGCGGATCTCAGGCAACGATAGTATCGATGAAGATCGCATCATCCGCTGGCTTGGATGGATCCCCGGCCAGGAGATCTTTCCGCAGGAATTACCCGAGCTGGAGCAAAGTCTCAGGGACACCGGTTGGTTCAGCGCGGTCGCAGTCCGTTTTGAACCGAGTGAAGCGGCGATTATCCTCGACATCGAAGTACAGGAGTGGGAACTGCTCAGGGTCGATCAGGTAGAGTTCGCAGGGAATGTGCGCTTCAACACGGGTTTTCTGAAAGGACGCTTTGGATGGTCGCATCCCCGGATGGCTCCTGCCTCGTTCTGGGACGCCCAATGCCGCATTGTGGAGAACCTCTATCGAGCGCACGATTACCCACTCGCTTCCGTTCATTGGCAATGGGATGCCGGAAAACTGTCCGTTCAGATCGACGAGGGGATCCTCGATGCGATCCTGATCGAAGGAGCCGAACGGATTTCTGAGAAACAGATCCGTGCCGTGTTGGACATCCCCAGAGACGAACCGTATCGGGAATCTCTCGCACAGAAACGGAAAGAAGCGTTGCTCGATTTCTTGCAGGCACAACCCGCTTTTGAGCGTCTTCAGGAGTGGCGACTGATCCACGAAGATGGACAGAAGGTGCTGCTGATCTCTATCCGTGAACGTGCAGGGATTCAGCGTGATCTTGCTCCCCTGATCGACTTCAATCGGGTACAGGGATTGGCCCTCGGCGGGAATCTCCAATTATCAGCGAACGTATCCGACGATGGCCGCCTTTTCGGTATGGCTTCCTATGGGTTTTCTAACAGGCGATGGAATTATCTGGTCGGTGTCGATAAAAGCTGGTTCGACAAACATCGCACAAATCTGGGATTCCATGTGCACCGATTGACCGATAGCCCCGATTTCGGTCTGATCTCGCGCAATGAGGGATTCCTTGCAGCTCTACTCTGGGGAGAATCCTACCAGGATTACTACCAGCGAGAAGGGATCACGGGTTGGATTTATCAGAAGCTCACACCCTCCACCGCGTTCCAGGTTGAGCTTTCCCACGATGAGCATGTTCATCTGCTCAAGACAACGGACTGGAGCCTCTTCCGCCGGGATTTTCCGAAGCGAAGTAACCGTCGCATCTGGAATGGCAGGCTCCATACCGTGCGATTCGCTTATTTGTTCGATTCACGCAACGCCCAATCCTATATGACGCGCTATTTCCAGGAGTTACCGATCCCCACGATTGAAACAACCGTCGGTTGGCTCGGTTTTTTCCGCTATGAGAAAGCGGGGGATGCACTCGGTGGCGACTTCACGTATGAGCGCGCAGAATTCCAGATAACACGTTACCAGAAGCTATCCGACGCTTACGCTTTCGACATACGGCTCATGGGTTCGCTGGCCGATAGCACCCTCCCGCCACAGAAACGCGTCTATCTCGGAGGCATCGGAACGCTACGCGGCTATGAATTCAAGGAATGGGTGGGAGACAACATGCTTCTGGGGAATCTGGATTGGCAATGGTGGTTCTCAAAAGGGCGGGCCCTGGCGATCTTCGCTGACATCGGTTATGTCTGGCAACATACCGGGGCCTTTGAGCCTGAGGACACGCGAGTCTCTCTCGGAGTGGGGCTGATCGTGGGTGATCTGCTTCGCCTGGATCTGGCCCGGCCACTGGAATCGGGCAGGGATCCGGCCTTGCTCATACGGCTGGAGCGAATGTTTTGAGGACACACAAGACTTCAGGCTTCAGTTTAGCCCACGGATATAGGTGTCCGGCATTCGATGGCGTGATCTGATGGATCGCCAATGCCCGACCCAGGGAAGGCGCTCACGTGTATTGAGGTCTACCTCGGCCCAAAAGACACCCTGTTTCCCATCGCTTGAAGCCAAGATCCTCCCCATCGGATCGATGACAAGACTGTTCCCGCTATACACGGACGGGACCATATACACGCCGTTATCGCGTGCCCGTACTCGGAAGACATTCTCACCTTCCACCCGACCGTCTTCATCAGTAAGTGTATTGCCCCATGTCGGTGCGAAGATGATTTCAGCACCGTGTAGCGCAAAGATCGTTTCTGGTTCTGGGAAGAACCAGTCGTAACAGATCTGGATGGCAATGGTGCCGAAATCGGTCTGAAAGACAGGGTAGTCCTGTCCTGGGGTAATCCCTTGTCGCCATTCTTCGCGGGGCAGATGTACCTTGCGGTACTTGCCGGCGATTTGGCCTTCACGATCCAATAGCACCGCCGTATTGTAGACCGTCTTACCATCGCGCTCCGTAAGCCCGGCGATAACCCAGATACGATTTCTGCGGGCAGCGGCTCCCAGTTGGTCCGTAGCAGGCCCAGGGATCGGCTCCGCACACTCGTTGATAGTACAGCCTGTACCAACAAGGGTGATGGCCTCCCCGAGACACACGATATCCAGCTCCAGCTTACCGGCCTCGTCAATTTGGTCGCAGAAAAGTTTCAGATTGCCTTCTGGCGTGCTCTCCTGAGGTCGCAGATACACCGTACCGATCCTGACTTTGCGCGGGGCAGGGGGGGCTGTCAACCGGACGCTCACCTTTTTCCAGAGCACCGAACCGCCCTGCAACCACTTTGCCTCCAGTTGCAGCAGGGCGCCATCTGCATCGTCAGGCGCGATCAGTATGTCTTCAAATATCGCCCGACCATCGGTTAGCACAGGGCCGCGAATGAGCATCCCTGCGGGATGTATCGGTTTCCCCTCACGAGTCCAACGGAGCCGTACCAACACGGATCGATGAGGTGCGGGAACATCCTGTAACTGACAGATAGCCTCGACCGCATAAGCCTGCCCGCCCTGGATCTCCTTGAGTTGTTGAAAAACCCCGCCGACGGCATAGGGCCGCGCGGGAGCATCCATCAAAAGCCCATCGGGAACCTTCCGGATAGTACAACTCGCATCTTGCCAAACCGGGAGCCAGATGGTCCAATCGGATGGGGTACCATCCTCCCCACGGGACGCAAAATCGGGGTTCGACACCAGTTCCTCGGCGCGCTTCGGACTAGACAACGCAGAGGCACATGCCAGACCAAAGATCGCAGTTCCGAGGACAACGCTACACCATGAAATCACCATCACGATATGACTCCTCTCCATTCTTTCACCATTCCGATTCTCTATCTACGAGTTTTTCAGTTAGTCCTGTAGAGCGTGCAGCTTGCTCGTTCCGGCACGGAACCATCCTCACAAACAAACTGGCAACATATTCTACTTTGCCCGTAAGTGAAAAACTCGTATCTATCAGTGTCACGTGTGTTTCGGCTATATTAACTCTCAGACGGAAAAATAGCAAGGGCTTTCCTGATTCTAACGGATTTTGTGTGCGTTGGATTGCTATGGACAGGAGAGTCCAGTATAATTAATATCGGAGGTGATACTGAGGTGAGGTGGGGAAACCCCGTTGCAAGGATGATCGCCTACTTCGGCATCGTTTGCGTGGTAGGATTCGGTCTGGATCGGACATCGGTTATAGGAGCAGCTTCGGATCCAGCAGAGAGGGCACTGTCCATCCGGAAGATTGAGGAACAGGCACTCGCTGCACTGAAACAGTGGGATTATAGCTGGGCAATCGCGATGCTGCAACAGGTACTGCGATCCGACCCGCAAGATGCTTCAGCTTATGTAAATCTGGGATATGCCTACTCGCAGATGGGAGAGTATGAGCAGGCAACAACAGCGTATCGGAACGCGATCGATCTCGATCCAGGGCTGCTTCAGTCTCATCTGGGACTGGCTTATATCGCCTACCGGCGAGGACGAGTTGAGGAAGCCGTTCAAGCGTACCGTAGCCTTGCCAAACAACGACCAGAACTGGCAGAAGCGCATCACAACCTGGGACTCATCTACGCCGAGCAGGGGGAAATCGAGCGAGCCATAAAAGCAGAGAAGGCAGCGATCACCGCGGATCCGGGATTTGCAGATGCCCACTACCAACTCGGCAATCTGTATGCCAAATCCAACCAAGAAGGTATGGCTATGCAGCGTTATCGCACAGCAATCCGATTGGATCCTGAGATGCCAGAACCCTACTATCGACTCGCACGACTCTACCAACAGGTGGGGGACAAACAGGGCGCGCAAGAAATGATGAAACGCTTTCGCCGTCTGAAAGCGGATGCGGAGGAATTGCAACGTTGTATCGAAGCCGTTCTGGTGGCGGGCGATGATGAGAAAGTGTCGGCTCTGCTTGCATTGGGTGTCATCTATTTGGGCCAGAACAAATATCCTCAGGCGGCGGGTGTGTTTCAGCAAGTCCTGCGACGAGAACCGAAATCGGCGGAAGCGTATGCAGGATTGGGGCATGCCGCTCTGGAACAGGAGGACTATCCCCGAGCGACGCAATATTATGAAAGGTCGCTCGAACTGGGCATGAGCACCGCCGAAGTGCATCACAATGTGGGGCTGGCCTACATGCAGCAGCGTCAATCTGCGAAGGCACAGGTTCATTTCCTGGAATCGATTCGGTTGAATCCGGAGAATGCCCCATCCCACCTCATGTTGGCGACCCTTTACGCAGCTCAGGATAAATTCGAGCAAGCGGAACAGCATTATCAACGCACTCTCGAATTGCAGCCAGACATGGCCGTTGGCTACCATAGCCTCGCCTATCTGTATGGCCAATATGATCTTCATCTCTCAAAAGCTGTTGAACTGGCTGACAAAGCGATTCAACTGGCTCCCCGGTCCGCGCTGTATCGTAATACCCTGTCATGGCTACTTTACAAACAAGGTGATTTCCAGGCGGCAGAGCAGGCAGCATTGAAGGCGACGGAGTTGGCCCCAGAGAATCCAATCTATCAGGAGGGACTTGCCGAGATCCGCAGAGCAATGGCATCTTCGCCTATGCTGCTCTTCACCCCCGTTACGGTGGAAGCGGGGATCGAGTTCCATCATGTCAATGGCGCTACAGGGCAGAAATACCTGCCAGAGACGATGGGAGGGGGTGTTACCTTCTTCGATTACAATCGGGATGGTGCGCTCGATATCTATCTGGTCAATGGCGCCGCACTCCCCGGCTGGGATACGTTGGAGACACCCACAAACCATCTCTATCGAAACAATGGTGACGGTACATTCATCGATGTGACACAGGAAGCCGGTGTCGGAGATGCTCACTACGGTCTTGGATGTTGTGTCGGTGACTACGATAATGACAGTTACCTGGATCTTTATGTGACGAACTTTGGTCCCAACGTGTTGTATCACAACAATGGTGATGGAACATTCACAGATGTCACATCCCGGGCTCGTGTGGGTGATCCCGGCTTTTCCACAGGTTGCGCTTTCGCCGATTACGACAATGACGGTGACCTGGACCTCTTCGTGGCCAATTATGTGCTGCTGGACCTTATGGATCGACCGGAATGCTCCCAGCGAGGAATTCGTGCCTATTGTCGGCCCGAGGAATATCTTTCCGCTCAAGACACGTTGTACCGCAACAACGGGGATGGCACCTTTACCGACATGACACAGCAAGCCCGGCTCACTTCATTGGGACGCGGACTCGGTGCTGTTTGGGGGGATATGGATGGCGATGGTCACGTGGACCTCTTTGTCGCTAATGACCGCATGGAGAACTTTCTGTATCAAAACCAGGGCGATGGCACTTTTGTGGAAATCGGTGAGTTCGCTGGGGTTGCTTTGAATGAACATGGATATGCGGAAAGCGGGATGGGCACCAGTTTCGGTGACTACAATAATGATGGACTTCTCGATCTTATCGTGACCAACTATCAAGCGCAAACAAACACCCTTTACGAGAACCGTGGGGGAGCGAGCTTCTGGGATGTCACTTCCGTATCCCGCCTGAGCGAACCAACGCTGATCCCTTTATCCTGGGGCACCGAGTTTGTGGATCTCGATAATGATGGCTGGCTTGATCTGTTCTTTGCGAATGGACACCTGGAGGACGCAATTGAACTGTTGGAAGAAGTGGGAACCTATAAGCAGCGGAATCAATTGTTCTGGAACCGGAGGGATGGGACCTTCGTGGACATCTCAGCAGCATGTGGCACAGGACTCCTGATCCAGAAATCGAGCCGTGGTGCTACCTTCGGAGACTATGACAATGATGGAGACATGGATATCCTGATCAGCAATATCGGTGATCCTCCTGACTTGCTACGCAATGACACACCTCGAATCAGTCAATGGCTAGGTGTCAGTTTGGTGGGAACTCATGCCAATCGGGATGGCATCGGGGCTCGTGTGACGGTTACCGTTGGAGAAACACAGCAATCACGAGAGGTTAAGAGTGGGGCCAGTTATCTATCGCAGAATGACCTGCGGTTGCTCTTTGGGCTAGGACTCGCCAAAAAGGTCGATACCCTCACGATACGCTGGCCTAGCGGCACTGTGGATCAGATTTCAGATGTTCCAGCAGGACAGTGGATATCTGTGGTCGAAGGGAATCATGCCATTGCAGATACCATTCACAGCGAGAGCAGAGGGGTGAGAAAATAAGGTTCATCCGATTTGAGCCAAAAATACGAGACTTTTTTGTTGATCAGGAGGCCAAGTTCTCATAAGATGATCACAACCGGTACTCCATCACAGCAATTTTGTGGAATGGGGTCGAACTTCTATGTTCGCCAGGAACAGACTCAGAAGGGAATGGAAGTATGCGATCAACAGTTCAAATGAAGGGCAAGAGCGTCACCTGTGTTTTAACACTACTGATAGCAACGTTGATATCTCAAGCATTCGCCAAGATCGATCCCAATACCGTCGTGGGATTATGGCTGTTTGAGGAAAACGGAGGCGATACTGCCACAGACAGCTCCGGTAACGGAAATGATGGTAAAATCGTTGGCCCCAAGAAATGGGTACAGGGCAAATTTGGTAGAGGACTGGAATTCAATGGTCAGGATGTCTATGTCGAAGTGGAATCCAACGATACCCTTGTACTCGAAGAGTTGACAATGGTCGGCTGGGCGAACCTGAAGAGCAGTCAGGGAGTTCGCTGGCAATCCATCATGATGAAGGGACAGAACCCACGAAATTATCTCCTGGTGGTTGATAGGGATTCACAAAAGCTCCAGTTGAGCGTCACAAAGGGAGCACCGGGCGCGTGGGGTGGAGTTATTGGTGGGCCCGTAATCACCGATGAAGTATGGCATCATCTGGCAGGCGTTATTGGAGAGGATACTGGCTATGTCATCTATACGGATGGTATTCAAGTTGGACAGAGTGCATACGTGGCGCCCAGTTTAGATGCCGATCCTTCTGTGTTGCGTATCGGTGACGGTTCCGCGGGAGGACACCAGATTGAGGGGGTCCTGGACGAAGTGGCGCTCTTCAACGTCCCATTGGAAACGGACGATATTACCACGATCATGAACGAGGGACTCGAGGCTGCCACCGGACTGGGAGCCGCTGTCTATGCGAAGGACAAACTGGCTATCCTCTGGGGTCAGCTTCGATTGATCTATCGGACCAATCAATGAATACCATACTTTTGAGAGAATGTGCACGTACCTGACAAGACGATGTCTATAGAGGTGCTTTGATCTCCAGTGGCAAACCGGCAACCATGAAGATCACTTCATCGGCAGATGCCGCAAGTCGCTGGTTCGCACGCCCCAGGAGATCACGGTAAATCCGTCCCAACCGATTGTCTGGCACGAGTCCCAGACCGACTTCATTGGAAACGACAATCCAGGAAGCGGTTCCTCGCTCATAGCATGCCAGCAAGGACTCGATTTCACCCTCGACCCATTGTGCTACTGTTTCATCACTCTCTTCCAGACATCGCATCAGGATATTCGATACGAGAAGCGTCATGCAGTCTATCAGCACGAGTTCGTGGTTGTCGTATGGCTCAATCGCGGAGGCAAGATCGGTGCTGGCCTCCAGGGTCTCCCAGCGTGGAGGGCGTTCGGAGCGATGAGCGGCAATGCGGGTGCGCATCTCTTCATCGAGTGGTTCAGCGGTCGCAACGTAAAGCACATGATCACCGGCGATGTTCCGGGCGAGATCCTGAGCATGCCGACTTTTACCGCTTCTTGCGCCACCGAGAATAAGGATGAATTGTTTCATGGTCTGAAAAACGTGGTATGGTTCAAGACAACACGGGTTTCACTCGTTCGATAGAGGCTTCCAATGCTCTCTTGGACCCAAAGAAATCGTTCCTGGAGAACACTTCTAACGTGAGCACACCATGATAACCGGAGGCCAGTAGGTAATGCATCGCACGGTCCAGGATGTCCGTCGGCACATGCTGGAGAGATTTGTGATCGCGTTCCTCGATCCCGTGAAT
>JAJRTO010000258.1 GCA_024278235.1 Candidatus Poribacteria bacterium | reverse complement strand
GGGCTGGATGCAATTGAACAACTCGATGCCGCTGATTTCCTGGATAAGTATAATGCGCGTAAAACGGAATGGGATTGTCCCGCAGGGATCATCGCCCTTTTGCAGGCGGCCGATTCGCTGAATGCACAGGCGAAGTTGATGTATTACGCAAACTCCGGGGACGTCACGGGCGAGAAAGGCCAGGTCGTGGGCTACAGCGCTGTGCGTCTCATTTTACCTCCGGCTGAACCCGATGAGGACTGGTTGAATGAGGAGGAGAAGAAAGAGCTTCTGCAGATCGCACGTACAGCCATCGACCATTATCTATCCGGCAAAGAGCCTCAGCCAGATAAGGTCGAAAACCCAAGATTACGCGAAAAAGGGATGGCATTCGTTACGCTCAAAAAAGCCGGCCAGTTGCGCGGCTGCATCGGCTACACACAACCCTACTGGCCATTGTACGAAACCATTGCACGGGGAGCCGTCGCAGCCGCAAGCCAGGATCCTCGTTTCTCTCCAGTGCAAACCTCCGAACTGAAAGATATCGAACTGGAGATCTCGGTGCTCACACCACTTCGTGAGCTTGAGAATTGGCGCGATATCACGATTGGGTTACACGGACTGTACATTGAGAAGCGGGGGCAGAGTGGACTATTGCTTCCGCAGGTTGCCACGGATTACGGCTGGACTCGCATCGAATTCTTGTCCCAGGTTTGCCAGAAGGCGGGACTTCCCACGGATGCCTGGAAGGAAGGGGGTAAACTGTATACATTCACAGCACAAGTGTTTCACTGATCGAATCTGATTGCACACCATAATGATCTGACAAGGTTAGATTGAACGATCCAGGAGGAGTTTATGCCCGAGACAAAAATTGGTTTCATCGGTTGTGGCGGTAATGCAAACGGACATATGCGCACCCTGCATAATATGTCCGATGTACAGCTTGTGGCAACATGCGACGTTGTGGAGTCGCTTGCTAAGCGCGCCGCAGAGCAGTATGGATCCAAAGCCTACACGGACCATCGTAAGATGCTCGACCAGGAAGAACTCGATGCGGTCTACATCAGTATCCCTGTATTTGCCCACGGAGAACCCGAACGGGATGTGATCGCACGCGGATTGCCCTTCTTCGTGGAGAAACCCGTTGCCCGCACGATGGAGGTAGCAGAGGAAATCGCACAAGCCGTCAGTGATGCGAATATCATGACCTGTGTTGGTTATCAGCTTCGTTACTGTGGCTCCACAGATCTTGCGCGGGAGATCCTGGCGGATCAGAAGATCAGTATGGTGATCGGCAAATACTGGAGTGGGAGCGGGCGCGGCGATCCAAATCGATGGGTACGCCAGATGGAACGCTCCGGAGGACAGCTCGTGGAGCAGGCAACCCACACGATTGATACGATGCGTTACCTGGTTGGGGAGGTCGAATACGTTCACTCGCTCCAGGCCAATCAACAGCTCCCGGAGATCGACTGTCCGGATACCTACTGCGTGACACTTCGATTTACAAACGGGGCTCTGGGATCCCTCACCACATCCTGGGCGTATGATCCGCGCGACTGGTCCCATGCGAACGTGGTCGATATCCTCTACGATCAATCTCTGATGCACTGGGATACCGGGAAGATCGTGATTACACCTGCCGATGAAGGCCAAGAAGCGGAACGCCGGAAGCCGAGCCAGTCGATTGACAGGGTTTTTGTGGATGCCGTCCAATCGAACGATGCCAGCCAGATTCGCAGTAACTATGACGATGCCTTGAAGAGCCTGGCGGTCTCACTTGCGGCGAATGAATCAGCACGGACAGGTCAGCCTGTGTTATTGTAAAGTGTTAATTCTCCCTGCCACTAATCTGGTTCAACCGTGGACGGGTGTCCAGCCGCATCATAGGCAATCGTATACGCCCGGCCCCCATTATCCAGACTCCGGCGGCCCGCTTCCAGAATAGCCGTCATCATCAGGGTTCTACCGATTGTAGCAAGTTGATCCTCATAGTCTGCGGGTTTTGCGGCGCCGGCGCGTATGTTATGGACAGCGTTTACAAATGCCTCGATGCTGCGGTAACCGTAGCCTGTCTGTCCTGCAAAATATCCATTTGCATCCGGTGTGTACTTCATGAAGAGTGGATTTGCAGATCCATACCCGCTTGTGTCCGTCGCCACAGAATAGCCTCGATGTGCCTGGTCAATCGCGATCTCACCCTCATGCCCCATATAGAAGAATCGCTGCTGAGAGTGAACATCACTCCTGGGGGCAATCCAGGAGGCAGTATAGATCGCCGTTCCAAGATTGCGGCTCTCCAAATTTTCCCACTGAACCGTGAGTGTGATCGTGTCTTCCGTATCCAGATGGTAAGGGGCATTCTGGGCAACACCCGTGGAAGCCATCGCAGCGACCCGCATCGGTCGAGCAAATCCCTGCACCGCCCAGGCGTGGAAATCGACGTGATGCGAGTTTAGATAATAGCTGATGTCACTCGACTTCCCCGCCCAACGTTTGAAGGTGTCCAACTGCTTTTTCGGTTGACTCATGTAGGAAGTAAAGAAGCTGAAATCCCCCAGATCCTGAATGCGGTCACGCGCATCCGCATAGATGGGATCCCAGCGTTTGTGCACTTCCACAGCGACAAGGACATTCTTCTTACGAACAGCGTCAACCAGTGATCGATGTTCCCCCAGGGTTTTCACGGGCGGCTTTGTGACAAGCACATGCAACCCCCGTTCAACGGCAGCCAGAGCGATCTGACAGTGGGTGTCGTCAGGGGTGAAAATCGTGACAAAATCGCCTGGAGACATGCTGTCGAGAGCGCGTAAATAAGCTGTCGGATCGGATGAGATGGTATCGGCTGGAAAGGAATCGAAACGACTGTCCATATCCCTATAGAGACCCTCGATCTGTTCCTTGAAATGCCGTCGCACACCGGGGAACTTAGTGCCATTCGTACCAGCCATCGCGATCCGTTCGATCTTGCCTTGTCGTCGCAGGTCAAACAAGGTAAGTGCGACCACGCCCGCACTCTTGTCGGATGTGCTCGCCTGTGTGTGGACATATCCTGTGGTGTATTCTCCTGTTCCGATCATCAGTGCATTGAGCTGTGACATACGTTCTGCTACTCCTTATCTGAATTGGTCTCTATCTCGTCCACAACTGAAGGTGAAGAAACTGCTTCCCATACGAATGGGATTATGCTCTGACGTTTCCGGTGAGTTTTTAGGATTCCTGTGGGACTCACCCATGAACCATGAAAATTGGGCCTACTTCACCTTATGATACGCGACTGATGACCCCCGGATCAACATGGAAATTAGCACTGCCCCACAGCAGGGAAATGGACGATGGGAGGAGAGGAGGTTGGGCATCACACAGGCTCAACTGCTTGCATGGACTGAGTCGATGGCGCGGACATACGAAAGCGCAGTAACCGGGCAGAATTGAGAACCACAAACAGGGACGATACATTATGCACAATGGCGGCAGCGATGGGAGAAAGCCAACCACTGGAGGCAAGTCCAATGCCGATCACATTGACGCCAACTGCGAAGATCCAGATGTTCTGCTGAATGATGTGTAGTGTCCGACGACTGAGCGCGAAGAGTTCAGGGAGTCGCTCAAGGTTGTCGCTCATGAGTGCGATCCCGGCCGATTCGATAGCAACGTCAGTCCCCGCCGCACCCATCGCAATGCCGACATCCGCGAGCATCAGGGCGGGCGCATCGTTTACACCATCTCCCACCAGCGCGACAAGATGACCCTCAGAGCGTATCTGTCGTACGCGATCCATCTTATCCTCGGGCAACAACTGAGCCTCATACTCGGTAATCCCTGTCTGTTGCGCAACAGTAGCAGCGGTCTGAGCATTATCACCCGTCAGCATGAGCACACGTTCGATTCCCAGTCTGCGGAGTTC
>JAJRTO010000257.1 GCA_024278235.1 Candidatus Poribacteria bacterium | reverse complement strand
TAGGATAGTACTCGAAAACACTGAGATCCTGACGAGGCACATCACGTTCCAAACGTGCTACAGTATTGGAACGGACCACTACAGCGTCTATGTGAAACTTCTCCTCAAGTTCGCGTTGCCACTGGTCACACAAGTAATACGGACAAATCACTGCCAGTCGTCTTGCTTCTCCTCGATCCATTAGTTCACGGGCAATCAGTGCCGCTTCAATCGTCTTCCCAATCCCTACATCATCTGCGATTAGCATCCGTACCGTATCCAGACGTAATCCCATCAACAACGGAATCAATTGATAAGGACGTGGTCGCACGGAGAGCCGCCCGAGACAACGGAAAGGTCCTGCACCACTACGGAAGCTCAACCGTACTGCATCTCGTAGCAAACGGCCTGACTCGAAGTCCCCAGCACACTGGGGATCGGGCCACGGGAACTCAGCCTGCGCTACTTCATCAAGTCCCAGAGGAAGATAAATGCCTGTGATTTCACGTTCGTTCCCACTGAGAGGACGCAACAGCAGGATATCAGCATCCTCGGATGGTAAAACCACCCACTCTCGTCCGCGACAGTTGACAAGTGATCCAATGGTGAAGTCGTTCATGAGAACACTCCAAAAGCTCCGCTCACGGAAAAGTAGAAACGCATGGAAGATTGGAATTGAGATACCAGAATCCCAGCCAACGGACTTTCATGGCAGCAGGTCACCCGCAAGCGTATATACCACCGGCCAGATGCGGTGTGTCTTTTGATACTCGTTCATCAGGGAGTGTGGCTTCATTTCACCCCCGTGCCAAACTTTTCCTGATGTCTCCAAGCACAGTAATGGCGTATCAGCTTTCCGCAGAAACCAAAAACGATAAGCAGGTTGATTCAAAATGCTATCGGGGAGACGTATCCGGAGCCGCTCTCTTGCCCCCGGGAACCCAGTGAAGTCGTCCCGTACGCCACCCCCATAACCAGATGTATCGCAAAACCCGTTTCGACACTCCCAGTGAGCGCGTCCGAAAACTGCATGACTGAGGAATGCAGCGATGAACCGGTAGACGAGAGTCGTGGGCGTACTGGGCGGAAGCTGTTCCGGCACTGGCAGCCCTATCATCGTGCAGATCCGGTCGAGTACGGACTTGGGGGATCCCGATCCGACCATCTCTGACCACACATACCAGGGCTCCGGAATACGTGGGTCATCATCACACCGATGGAAAACGTGAAAACGACCTGTACGGTTGAAATCCGCAACGTGTCTGAGTTCCGTATCATAGAGCGACAGGCAATCATACTGGCCCCCTCCTGGGTGTGTCTCAATGACCCGGAACCTTCCTGGATAGCGTTGGTACAGTTCACTTACCAAACGCCAAGAAGCGATTTCAACGAGTTGGCGGTTCATCGCCACAACTGAAACTGGCTCGCTCTGCACCGCATCCCCCGGGGTTATACCGTTTGCAGTTTGGGTATATTTCATTTTGTGGGATAGCTTCTCTAACAGTGTTTTCAGTGTTTCAGGATGTTGAAGCTTTAGCTGGTCTCAATCCAGCGGGTACCGGCCATGGCATTAACATCTAGAGATCCACACAACTCGTACCAAACGTCAAAAGCTATCGTTAGGATCAGTGAAATCAACTATCGGATGCTGACGGAATATATCCATCAACCAACCTTCACCCTTATGTTCAAGATAGTATCGGTAACTGGAAAACGGCCAATTTTCCATTCTCTTTGTGTAGCCGTGCTTGACTGGATTGTGATGAATGTAATTGAAACGGATCCAGTAGTCAGTCTGCGTGCGAATACAGGTATCCCAATAATTGTGCCATACTCGTCGCCCACGCCTGCCATCGCGTGTATTCAGTTCGAACGAGATTCGGCCATGCAGTCGCGCTAAGAAACGAGATAGGTCCATACCACTGCGGCTTTTGACTAAGATGTGATAGTGATTGTCGAGTATCACCCACGCTGTTAACCGGAAACCGAAGTGGATCACCAATGTTTTGAGTTGATCCCGTGCGAACTCCTTATAGCCCTTCGTTCGCAAGAGACACTGATTTTGATAGATAGAACTCGTGATGATGTACCATGTATCATCACGGTAAATGTGAGGTGGATGGTGCAAGGATTAACCTTCTTTCAGTTTGTCGCGTCGGTTGAAACTCTGATTCTGGTTCACTTGATTTCCTGTTGCAACTGGATGTTGAGACTTCAGTCGGTCTACGGTAACCCTTCTACGGTAACCCTTCAACTTCCAAAGGACCAGCTAAAGCTTCCACATCCTTGCATAGAGAATATCTCATTACGAATCACCATTCACCCCAAACACATCGGCATGCCGGCGGATCTGATCTCCCAAGTCCTGGTCATACCGAATGACGACCACCCGATAGCCCAGGTCTTCAATATCTCCCCGTATCTGAGCGTCCTCTTGCCCTTGTTCTGGTGTGTCATGCACGCTTCCATCACAGAAAACGCAGACGGCTCTTGCTTCGTAATAGAAGTCCGGACAACACGGATAATCAGCCAGATTACGTTGCGCATAATCTGGCAAACGGCCATTGAGTTGGAAAAGGCAATCCAGGAAACGACGTTCCAGTTCTGAGCGCGTATCCGTCAACTGTCGGAGCCAATGATATTGCTCCTCATAACTTCGACCTGCCCGACTCTTCTGTGTGGTTCCTTCTGCTAACTTCATGAGGAAATCGCGTATTCGATGGCGGTCGAGGATCAGATGATCCCGCTGGTTGGTATAAGTGAGCAGGCAGTCATAACATGCCTGGACACACTCCTCGTCTCCTACAGCAAGTTACTCGCCTGTGATGGGGTCAAAGTGGCAGAGAGCTAAGGAGGCTTTCACAACACGGGAAACAGCTCCGCTTTCATCCACCAGTCGTCTGAGGACACCAACGCCTCCTTCGGCAGCTTCCCAAAACAGGATGCTGCGATGCTCGCCCATCCCTATCCGTCCGGAAGCAATTTCCCCTTCTTCCACCTGGAACTCGACTTCCAGTCCCCGTTGCAGTGCGTATTGGAGGGAGGCGAGGAATCCTTCATCCAGTTCTTGTTCCGATGGTAGCCGAACCAGCAGGATATTCCTGGTATCACGCACGAACACACGCACCCCGGTTTGCAGGTCATTCCCCGCTGCATCTAGAGCGGTATCTTCAAAAGTTTCTGCGCGTTTGCCCCAGATGCCTTTGGAAAGGTCCAGAGTGTATCCAACGTCACGCATCCTTCTCCATCTGTGATTGATACGCCAGAGGTGGGCGGCGGGTCCATAAGTCAATTCCAGTGGGGCGTTGCCTTCGCTAATCTGCACCTCCGCATGCGTCTTTCGTGACTGATTGGCCTCCACAGCAAAGCGGAAGTGGGTGCTCATCTCGTAACCCTCACGCACCCGTTCCTCTTCGTCACACGTGATCCGATCCGCACGTTGGGTTGCAACCGTAGTCATCTCGAATAGCTTGGAGATGAACTCACTCGTATTGGCGTCCAGTTGGGTACCGCAGTTTTCGCACAAGTCGAGCATCGCCGCATCCCCCTCGTGAAAACTCCCGCAGTTCTTGCACAGCTTGGCTCTCACAAATCGAGCAGCTGCCCCTCCAGGTGGCAGGAGACTTCGGACAACTCGGTATTTTCTACCCTCGTGGTAGATGATGTTGCGTGGGCCAAATTCATTCAGTGCCAGGAATCGCGGTCTTGTAATGAAATCGCCCTCTGCAATGCCGGTGGGAACATAAGCGCGGATGGGGAGACGCGGGAAGTTGTAGCCGGGGAGGAAACCTTCACTCGCCAGATAGCGGTAGGGGTAGAAGTCTGATTCCGTTCGCCGTACGAGGTTGCAGAGCAGGTCCATCTGTCGCTTTGCCTCCCGTTCCCTCTGTTCCGCTTCCTGAACTTCCTCACGTGACACACGCGCCTGGTGTGAGCGATCAATAGTGTCCCTCGCTTCCTGCAACTGCTGATAGGCTGTGGCATACATTTCCCGCCACCGGTCAAAGGCCTCATCGAATTGAGTCGCTGCCTGTTTTACAGTCGTGCGTAACCATTCCTCAGAGTACCACCCTGATTGGAGTAACTCCTCGCCACACTGACAGAGAACCTCCTGACATTTTTTGATGCATGCTTCCAATCGTGCATCGGAGAGATGGATCTGATGTGCGATGTTATCCTTCAGGGGATAGTCTGGGATGCTTGCATCCAGAATCTCGATGATGGAATGTTCGAGTGATAGCCCCGTTTCGGCAAGCCAGACGGCATGGATATGGGAGCGGATCAAATCTTCGTTGCTCAGATCCAGGGATGGAGGCTGTACAGCACCGGCGACCATCTGTGTGGGACGGCGGAAGAAATACTGATCGTGTCCACTACCGATAGAACAGTAGGTAGCAACAAAAGCAGGCTGACCACTTCTTCCCGCTCGTCCACTCCGTTGCGCGTAATTGGCAGGCGTCGGAGGGACGTTCCGCAGGTGCACCATGTTCAGGTCGGCAATGTCAATTCCCAACTCCATCGTCGGGGAACAGAATAAGCACGCGAGTTCCCCTAAGCGGAATCGTTCTTCGCGCTCACGCCGGTAGGTGTTGTTGATCTGACCTGTGTGTTCTCGTCCTTCCAGCCCGGCCAACTCGCTGCCCATCGTAGCGTAAAACTGCTGGAAGAACTGATTCACGCTACGTTCCCATTCGGTGGAATTTGCGTCTTGGGATCGGCTCATCCATCGAGATCGCACAGGATCGGGTTCTAACGCCTCTCCACTGCCACGTTGCCAGAGCAGACAGTCCGCACGCAGTTGGAGGCGTAAAACGTCTCCCTCCTCTTGAGCAGTGATGAATCCTGCATGACGCATTATCACCACAAATTGGCGAATGAACAACTCATACTCACTTTCCGACAAATCGGCATTGAGGTGAGGCCAGGTTTTCCGGGAGCGTAGAAATCGTCCAAGATTACTCCGAGCGGCGAGGCTGTATTCACCTCGACCGATAGGGCCTTCGCTGCGCAACACAAACCACGTACTCTCACGTAACCGTTCGTTCTCATCGAAGGTCCACGGGTCTTTGAGAGTCTGATTCACCTTACGTTTCAAACTTTCCTGTGTGGGGGCATCCAGGCAATCTGCGTCTATTGCCAGGCTGCGACGCAGATGATCCAGGAAGGCTTGGATCACCCGGCATCGCACTTCTGGTGAGATTTCACGCAGTAGTGGACTGTTTTCCCACGGTTCAGGTGCTCCGCAAAATTCCTTCAGCCCCTCGTAGACGATGGTGAGGAGTCCACACTGTTCCAGGTTTGGTTGGATCACCCGCCACCCGCGACGCAAATCTTCGTAAATCCGGTATTCGATGAGGGACATCAATGCTTCTCTGTTTCTTCTTGGCAGGGGTCCGTATTGTCCTACTTCCTTCGCATAATCTCTCTGTTCCAACCCAAGAGTATCTACGACACGCTCAGCAATGTTCGCATGGTTGAGCGCACCGGGCTCCGGAAGTGCCCGGTAAATAGCGGCGCGGAGGGAGGCAACTTGAACAAAGTCGTTGAAGTGACCTGCCTGGAAGGAGGCGTCCTGACGGTTGTCCATGAAACTCAGCAGCTTACGGGCCGACTCATCCAGATCCCCCTCGCGGTGCATCTGGATGACACTGGAAAGCGCAAGAAGCGTGGTGGCAGTGCTGCGTCCTTCGCTAGAGAGCCGTGCCAGTTTGCGGAAGTCGTCCGTGTCTCGTCTGGTATAGACAACACCGCAGTAGAGGCAGGTGAGGAAGGGTCTGGGAACGAACCAGCACAACACATCCACCGCTTCAGGAGACGTCTCTTCGGAGCGCACGTTCCCATCGGGACCAACCCAAAGTCGCTGAGGTACAAACTCTCGGAATTGCTTCCTGATGTTACGGCCGCTCTTCGTGATGTTGCACCAGTTATCGGGCAGTTCTTCCTCCCGCTCGTAGCTCCAGATAGGGTTTTCAGGGTTGTCCAGAAGCAGGTAGCCATCGCGTAGGGATGCGTCATCAACATCGCTCTCGTGGACGGGCAGCCGGGGCAGCATCCGGTGCTCACGCTGGTTCCACGTCATGAGGTAGTACTCCTGACCGCACTCCCGGCAGAAGACAATCGGGAAGAGCAGGCGGGCAGCGCTATCCTTGTCTTCTGTGGATGCATAAGACTGTCCCTGAAGTGTGAGATGCCGGTCTTTCGATTCCAGCGTCGCATACACCGAGCCGCCCTGGGAGATAAACTGGTGGAGTTTGAATGCGAGCACCGGCGTATCTTCCTCCGGATGCTGGATCTCACTGCCGCGCTGGAACATCTTCTGCAATCGCCCCTCGCAGTGCTGCAATGGGTATCCTGTCACTTGAGAAAGCAGTCGAGCACCTTCCAGCAAAGTCATCGGAACCTGCCGTTGGAGCGTGCCATCCACCTCAGTGATGCCAAAGGTGGTTTCAATCCAGGTGACCAGGGGATTCTCCGTGAATTCCTGATAGTCACTCGGAGGGGGCATATCAAGGGCGGTTCGCAACACATCGGCTGTGACTCTTGCACCGTCGGGAATCGCATGCATGAGACGCTCATCAATGACGTTTTCAGGTTGGATGGTCATGCCGAAGATTTTCCCGGCGACTGTTGCGACAGCCTGCTTTCTCTCTTCGCGAGAACCCCCGGCTGCCATCGTCGCGCTGGTACCGATGCAGAGCAGGTTGGGATTGCCGCTCCGCTCTCGCAGGCGTCGCACCAACATGGCAACATCTGCTCCCTGTCGTCCGCTGTAGGTGTGGAGTTCATCGAGTACCAGGAAGTCCAGATTCGCCAGCGTGCGATCTACGAATACTCGCTCTTGAGGCCGGGTCATCATGAGTTCCAGCATCACGTAATTGGTAAGGATAATATGGGGCGGATTCTCTTGTATCTGGCGCTTTTGGGCGTAACTCTCCTGACCGGTGTATCGTGCAAAGCGAATGGGAAACTCCCCTTCGGGTAGATTTCCGGCGAGTCTCTGGATGGCCTCCAACTGCGAATTGATCAAGGCGTTCATAGGGTAGACGATAAGCGCGCGTACCTGGCGTTTTTCGAACTCGTGGGTGAGCACATGATGGACGATGGGGATGAGATAGGTCAGGCTCTTTCCTGAACCTGTGCCTGTGGTGAGGATGTACGGTTCCCACTTTTCTGCGGTACGGATGGCCTGCTCCTGATGATGGTAAAGTCTGAACGAGTTGCCGTGTTCATCTCGAAAGATTCTCGCACATAGGGGATGCAGCACGCCCTGATCTGCCAGTTCCTCAACACTGCTTCCCATCTCGTAGGAGGGGTTGAGTTGAATCAGGGGATCGGGCCAAAGAGTTCCGCCCGTGAGTTGGGCTTCTACAAAGGCCCGTATGCGTTCATCCCTGATTCTCAGGAAGCCTTCGACATATTGCCGGTAATCTTCCAAAACTCGTTTGCGTAGTTGAAACACGTCCATGATTCTCTCACCTCACACACAAAAACGCTGATACCAACCGCTTCTTCGTCAGGATGTTGAAGCTTCCACTGGTTGTTTGCTGTCCCCACTGGCTAAAACTGCAGCATCCGATGGAAAACAACTGTTACTTGGAGCGTCACCAGGGACCTCCAGCCGTGGAGTTGGCATGTTTCGTTCTCTGGGATAATTCCCCTAACAGTTTCTTCGTCAGGATGTTGAGGCTTTAGCTGGTTGTTGGCCATCCCCACTGGCTAAAGCCGTAGCATCCTGTGCAAGGTAACGGTGTTTGTGGGATAGCTTCCCCGACAATGCCCTCCATCGGATGCTGAAGCTTTAGCTGGTCTTTAGAGACCTCATCGGAGAGTTGGTCTCTGAACTTACCGATCTCAGTGCTGTAATCAGGGAATAGCTTCAGAGCTTCCTCAAACTGAGAAGGTATTCGCCGTAATTTTTCCGTTGCGCCCAGAGGCCAAAAATTATACCTTATGATCTTTTTGCATAATCCATCAAGTAGATCGGAATTCTCGCCAGAACTATCTTGGTTCATTATGCAACCAGCTATTCCAATGAGATTGGGAGTGATTATGTGAGCCATCTCTTGATCATAGTCTCCCCCTTGGATTCTGACCAGTCGCTCGAAGGCCGCGATCAAACCTGGAGAATACTTCTCATCAACGATTAATCTCCAATTCTTGGTTCGTGCATGAATAAGCTCCTCGACAATCCCAGACATCACTCTTACCACGGATGGAACAAGTTCGTTGTGTTTGTATTTCTTTACAAATGTGCCGATTGAGCAAACGCCAACGTCAATATCCAAAGGTTGGAGCGAAGTAAACAATGACTGAACTCGAATAGCCATATCAAATAGGGTTGCTTCACAGCAGCTTGTCACAGCCCTCATGGAACCTATCACTTTCTTGACCATGAACGATTCTTGTCTCTTCACAGCATAGTTCCCTATGGAGTGCAGAGCATACAAAATCTCGAACGCACAGAATTGTCTGACAATCTTCTGGTCATCATCATGCTTTGGAGGGAATCTGCAAATGCGTTCAAGAGATCCAATGCATTTTGAAGCGGTTTCCTGATCGACTTGTTCTAGCGCCTTTATCGCCATAGCACCTACACTATTCACGATCTCATCGATTTCTTCTATTTCTATTTTTGACTTTGTCATTCTCCGTTTGGCTTGATTCTCCAAATCATCCAGAAGCTTTATAGGATTTACAAAGCTGACAACGCTCACGAAGTTGACCCATACAAGAAGAAGGCATACCGTGAACAACGTGCCCGCTATAGAAACACCAATAGCGCCAATTGGAGAAATGAGTGCCATGAAGCCATAGAGGATAGAACCAATATAGACCACATACGTAGAGATGGTTCTGAAGTTTTTCCTATACAACTCCAGAATCAAGGAAGAATACCGGTTGGCAGCATGTTGCACTGCAACAAGCGATATCGCGAAAACGATAGCGAAGATAGAAGCCAATACAGCGGTATATGTGGCAAGTAGAGTTGTATAGCTGCCTGGAACTGACCGAGAAGCAAGATAACGAAAGATTGGGAAACTGCCTGCTCCTACAAGTATAATAAGCAAAAACGACCAGTTCTGCTTGACGAACGTTTTCATACCTATTCTTCCTTTATGCCAGTATCTTGAAAGGTAAAGCTGGAACTGCATTATCCCAACCTCTCCCACGCCTCCAACACCAATCGTCTTGTCCGATACTCACCGTACTGCCGGATCTCCTTCTCCTTCAGCACCCGAAACGTCTCACCGGGGAAATCCTCGCCGCGCACGTCCTGCGGGTCGAGGATGTACCGCAACTCATCCCGGGTGAGGCCGTAGAGCCGGGCATAGTAGGCGTCCAGTTCCGCTCGTAGGATCGCCCGTCGATCCTCATCCCAGCGGAAGGGCGGCCCATCGTAGCCCATGTCCTCTGCGAACGGCTGCATATCCCAGGCGGTGTATACCAATTCTAGCACACGTGGTGCAATGAATTCCACATTAGCAGGTGTGTACGCTTCGGGTGGAAGTACAGGGAGTTGTCGCAAGATGAAGTAACTCAAGGATGTTCCACCTATTTTCTGCCGCACTGCATAATCGAGTACAAGGCAGTTGACATTGGCGACGAAACACGCAAGATGGGAAGCATCAGAAGCTTTTTCCAGGAATACCAATGGAATCTTATGCCCCACCCCAACCCGCGGCAGCAGGCTGAAGATGGCCGTGCGCTCATTGGTTGCGTTCGTGACGTCCCGAAACCCAATCAACCACTCCCTCTCCCACTTGCCGCTCAGTCGCGTTTCGACCTCATCTTGTGACACCCAGTAGCGGGGGCGGACGGTGAAGTTCGGATCTTGTTTCTGCTCTAAGGTTGCGTCGGCTGTTTCCGGGCCGGATGCGCCCTTGCTCGGCAGATAGGTCGCCCAGCGATGCTCGAACTGGTGCATCATCTTCGCTTCGTACAGCGGTACGCTCCCTTTCTCTGGCTCCGTGAGGAAGAGATGGCTGTCATTTGCCATATCCAACATCCTCATAAACGAAATACCCCACGGATTCTCACCGGTGCGCTCATTCACCAGCACCGGCACGCGCTGGTAGATCTTGCGCGTCAGTTCAGCGTCGGCACGGGTGCGGAACACCGGGCAGGTGTGTGTATTGGGGTTGATACGCTTCAGGTCATCTGTGTGCAGAGAAAACACCCGCTCATGGTCCCCCAGGTGCTCCGCGCGTGTGAGGAAGAACGCAAAGCGCGGTACGGAAGGCCGATGTCCCAGTGTGAGCAGAGAGAACTTCATCCGGCTATCCACCGCAGGAAAGAGCTTCTCGCGATTCTCAAAGTCATACAGGGTAACCAGCATCCTGTGCAGTACCAGGTCCGCGAAGTACATCTTGCAGGTGTCGTCTGTGGCGATGCCAGTGGGCACGATGACTCCCGCCCGACCATTCATGTTCACCAGTTCACGTGCCAATTCCGCAAACAGCGCATAGGTGTTCACGTCGCCGACCGCAGTGAGCAGAAAGCGGTCGCTGTTCCGCACAAACTTGCTCATTGCCTCGTGGTGATGCTTCGTCGCCACGAACTCACGTGCCAAGTCGAGGTTTACCTCTTCCAGACGGTCAATCAATCGTTGCCGGGCCGCCTTGTTCAGCGCGTTCGCGATTTCCGGATCCCGCACTGCGAAGAACTCCTTCTCCTGCAACTTGATGCGCTCCCACGGCGGATTGCCGAGCACCACGTCAAAGCCGGGGGACTCCCGCTCGAACACCTCCGGAAACTCCAACGGCCAGTGGAAGAAGCGATGTTCCACTGCGAGCGCATTGGCTCGGCCGGTCAGACGCGCATCCACGCCTGATGGATGCTCCAAAGTGCGCATGAGTTTCTCATACGTGGGGATGGTCGGGTCGTTCGCCTCCGTCAGAGGAACGAAGAACGCAGCCGTCCACAGATTCGCGGCGGTCCAATCCCGCCACCACTTGCCACCGTAGGACCGGCCTTGCTCAAACAGGAACAGCTTGTCCTGCACCGTGTTCACGGAATCATCCGGGAATTCGTCCAGGAGCAGCGCACCCTCCGCAAATTCAGCCATGTCTGCGCTGAACCCCTCGTCGAACGCGATGCGTTCCTGTCCTTTCTCATAGTCCTTGCGCTCCTCGCGATTCCACTTGCGGATGAGCTTCGCGACTTCCCTATCGTCACCTGTGACCGCTTTGAAGGCGTCGTCGGGGATGCCCTGCTGGAGCACGTCAAGAGAGAAGACGCCGATCAGACTGTTGCCGCACCGGATGCGATGGTCGAGGAAGCTCAGTGGCATTTTCTTGGTGTGCCCCTCCAACCAGAGCGCGAATTTGCAGAGGTCTACGGCGAGCGGATTCAGGTCTACCCCATAGATGCACCGGCGTATCACATCGCGCACCGCCTGACGAAACTCCGTCGGGGTCGGCTGTTCCTCACTACTGCGCACCCGGGCGAGTTCCATCCCAATCCGCCGTGCAGCCGCCAGCAGGAAATGTCCCGAACCACAGGCTGGATCGCATACTTTCAATGAGAGCAATGTCTTCTCTGCCGCTTGCCTGGCTTCATCCGATAGGTTCTTGAGTTGCTGTCCCTCGACCTTCAACTCCTGCTCGCTCAATCGCTGGGCTATGACGGGTACCAGCGCGCTTTCGATCAACTCATGCACCAACTCGGGACGGGTGTAGTAGGAACCGGTGCTCTTGCGTTCGCTGCCGAATAGCAACTGGAACGGTGGGGTCTCTTCTGTCCCGACGGACGGATGGTATTCGAGCAGGCTTTCATAGACGCTGCCGAGTTCCTCCACATCCAGATGGGCATAGTTCACACGGCGGGTCACCTTGCCATCGCGGTAAAGCGAAAGATGGGCGAAGCTTCTCAACAGATCGGTATTGGAGAGTTCAGCCGTCTCCAAATCAGGCAGTGCCTCTTCGCCGAACAAGTCGCCATTCAAAGGGGCCATCCCCAGCTTCCCCACCAGTCTTTCCTCGCGGTACAGGCGAAACGTCTGCCGGATGCTCTGCCACAGGTCGCTGTAACGCCCCTCTGGCTGCACATATTGCTCGACGAAAGGACGCAACCGGGAGATGCTGTAGTGGTCATGATAAATACGATACAACCGTGGATCGTCTGGCTCCGTGAGTCCTCTTTCTTCCGAGACGAGGAGGAACAGGAAGCGGTAGATGAGTCGGAGCAGTTGACGGTAGTAATCCTCGCTGCTCAACGCACCCAAGCGGAATGCCCCCCGCAGCTTCTCATTGGCAGGATGGGTCAGAAAGCCATTGCCAAGAATCTTGAGCGCTTCCTCCACACCATCGCGCAGATGTTCGCGCACCCGGCCGCCCAACTCGATGGATTGCTGATAGTACGTTTCGAGCAGGCAGGATGCGCTATCGTCCAGGTCGCGTGGTAGGCGCGTACGATGTGCGAGGCGATAGAACAGCCCGAATTCGGCAAACTGCTCTCCTTGCATCATCTGGCTCAGGTCAAACTCGATGAAGGACGGTCGCGCCATGCGGGAGGAATCACGCAGGAACCGAAACTGATGGCCGTTGGCCACGGCTCCCCATACGTGTTCCGTGCGGTTCAGGTATTCTTGCACCAACGCGTGGGGTGAGAGACGGGGACGACCCGTTGGTGACCGACGATCCAGAGAGGTGCGGCAGCCTTCGATATGCAGGGGAGGTGCATTTTCATCCGCTCCGGTGCGATGAGATATGAAGTAGGTACGGCCACCGATCTGGGCCGCGCGCGGCATGTAAATGATCTGATCGTAGTCCAGGGAGCGAAGCAATGGCAGCATCCACTGCTCGCGTGTGACAGAGGTCGCCGGATCGTCTTTGTTCACACGACGAAGGCCATGCTGATACGCTTCCCAATAGGCACGTGCATCCGTCCATGCCGCTGCGATCTCATCGGTGAGGCGTCGGTTCCTATCCAGCCCGAAGTCCTGCGGCCGTTGTCCTTCTGCCTGGCCCGTCTCGACCGCCTCCAGCAGGTCGGAGGAAATGAGTGCCCCTTCTATGTGAACGCAAGTCCGTTTCATAGGGTATCTTCGCTTGCTCTTTGCTTGACCGAGGGCTTTCACCTGCCTCCAAAGAAGAAATCCTCCGCCGTCTTTTGGAGGATCTGTTTCTTGTCCGTCTCAGAAAGAAAATCCAATCGATCACGAACAAGCGCGATGCTATCTTCGTAAGTGTGAGTCACAACTTGAAAAGGGCAATCACTCGCCCACATCAGGCGTTTGGGTCCGAAGGCTTCATAAACGCG